>CABYVK010000006.1 GCA_902522385.1 uncultured Pelagibacteraceae bacterium | reverse complement strand
TTTTTTATCTCAAGAAAATTATTCTTTAAAAAAAATTTGATAGAATTCATATTTTTTTTCTTTACTTTACTTTTAATTATTTTTATTTTTTTTAATTTAATTAACTTTTTTATACCTCTTTTTAAAAGTGTAGATCCAAAACCTTTATTGATATATTGTTTTTTACAGGCAATTGAAATTTCACATCTATTAAGATAAATGTTATCAAATCTTATATAACCAACTGTAATTTTATTAATTTTCCCAATATATATTAAATCTTTTTTTGAAAATAGTTTTTTTTTAAGCCATTTAATATGATGCTCTAATAGTATTTTTGTTTTAGTTTCTGTGTGGCCTTTATCAACTGACTCATTAAAAATTTCAAGAATGCTATTGGCATCTTTTAATGTACATTTATGAATTGTTATTTTTTTCATTAATTGATGGTTTTTATCATATTATTTTGATAAGAAAATTTAATGAACAAAATATCTATTATTATCCCTTGTTACAATGAAGAAAAAACAATCTTATCTGTAATTGATGAGATAGAGTCTTTTAAAGACTGTGAAAAAGAAATAATAGTAATTGATGATGGTTCAAGTGATAATACAAAGAATTTGCTTAAAGAACTCAATAAAGAATACATAAAAGTTTTTTACCACGATCGCAATTATGGTAAAGGCATGGCAATACGAACTGGAATAAGAGAATCCACAGGTGATTTGATTATTATACAAGATGCAGATCTTGAATACAGTCCAAAAGATTATCCAACTTTAATTAAACCTTTTAAAGAGTCTGATGCTGATGTCGTTTATGGTTCACGTTTTTTAGGTGGAGCAGGATATGTCAGACTTCATTATTATCTACATTTTATTGCAAATAAAATTCTTACACATTTTTGTAATATTTTTACAAATTTAAATATGACTGACATGGAAACTGGTTATAAAGTTTTTAAATCAGTGGTAATTAAATCTATAAATTTAAAAGAAAACTCTTTTGGAATTGAACCAGAAATCACAATTAAGTTAGCAAAAAAAAAGTTTAAGTTTTATGAGGTTGCAGTAAGTTATCGAGGAAGATCTTATTCTGAAGGAAAAAAAATAACCTTAAAAGATGCTTTTTGGGCAGTTTATTGCATTTTGAGATATCGTTTTTTTGATTAATTAAAATATTTACTTTTTTTAAAAAATTGTTATGAATTCTCTTGCCTGGTGATTATTGCAAAGGTGTAATACCCGATCCCATTCCGAACTCGGAAGTCAAGACCTTTAGCGCCGATGATACTTTGTCTTAAGGCATGGAAAAGTAGGACGTTGCCAGGCTAACTCTCATGAAAAAATATATAATTGTCACTGGTGGAGCTGGTTTTGTAGGTTCTAATCTTATTGAATATCTTTTGAAAAAAACAAAATTAAATATCATTAGTTTAGACAATTATTCTAGCGGTTCTAAAAAAAATCATATAATTAATAAAAGAGTAAAATATTTTAAAACACATACATCTGAAATAAATAAATCATTATTTAGATATAAAAAAAAAATTCATTCTCTTTTTCATTTTGGAGAATTTGCTAGAATCTATCAAAGTTTTAAAAATTTTAATAATTGTTTTAAATCAAATTCTTTAGGAACCCAGGCAGTTTTTAAATTTTGTTTAGACAATAAAATTAAACTAATTTATTCTGCTACATCTGCTAGCTTAGGTAATAAAGGAGAAGACAAAAACTTATCTCCATACGCATTCACAAAATCAAAAAATTTAGAATTATTAGAAAATTTAAAAAAATGGTTTAATTTTAAGTTTGAGGTAATTTACTTTTTTAATGTGTATGGTCCAAGACATATTAGATCAGGCGAAATGGCTACTGTAATAGGTATTTTTGAAAATCAATATATGAATAATAAAAATTTGACAATTGTAAGACCTGGAACTCAAACAAGAAAATTTACTCACATACATGATACTGTTAAAATTTGTTACGAAGCATGGTTTAAAGAAAAATGTGCTCATTATGGTATTTCTCATAAAAAATCATATTCTATTCATGATGTTGCAAAAATGTTTAATAGAAAAACAATATTTTTGAAGGCTAGAAGAGGAGAGCGATATGCCTCAGCATTAACAAAAATTTCACTAAATAACAAGATTTTACAAAGATATGGAAAAATAGATTTGAAAGATTATATATCTTCGTTTAAGAAAGGCGTAAATTTATGAAAATTAAAAGTTCATTGAAGTCTATAAAAAAAAGAGACCTTAACTCTAAACTAGTTCGAAGAAGAGGAAGAGTTTACATAATTAACAAAACTAATCCCAAATTCAAAGCAAGACAAAAATAAATTTTATGGATAACGAAAACCATAAAAACACTTGGAATAATTTTACAAAATTTGTTCTTTGGGGAACTGTAGCTGTTATTTTCATTTTAGTTTTAATGGCAATATTCTTATTGTAAATTTCCACTATGAAAATTGGATCAATTATTGAAAATCAAAAAATTGAAAAAAGAATAGCTGTAACTCCAGAAATAGTTAAAAAATATATCTCTCTTGGATTTGAAGTTTGCTTAAGTGAAAATTATGGTTCCCATCTTGGGATAAAAGATGAAATTTATTCTGAACTTGGTGTAAAAATTGGTAAAGATGATAGTCAAATTCTTAATTCGTCAGATATAATTATTCAACTTGGAATGTTGTCTGATGATAAAATTACTTATATTAAAAAGGATCAAACTTTAATTGGTGTTTTTGATACCTATAATAATAAAGAAAAGTTAGAAAACTTAGCAAGAAAAAATATTAACCTTTTTTCTTTGGAACTACTTCCAAGAATTACAAGGGCACAATCGATGGATATATTATCTTCACAAGCAAACCTTGCTGGATATAAGGCTGTCATAGAGTCTTTTTCAAATTTTGAAAAAGCTATACCAATGATGATGACTGCAGCGGGAACGGTTCCAGCTGCAAAAGTTTTAGTTGTTGGAGCTGGCGTGGCAGGTTTACAAGCAATTGCAACAGCAAAGAGAATGGGTGCAATAGTATTTGCAACAGATGTAAGAATGGCATCAAAAGAGCAAGTTGAGAGTTTGGGTGGAAAATTCCTTACAGTTGATGGCTCTGAAAATCTTGAAACTGAAGGAGGTTATGCAAAAGAAGCTTCTGATGATTTTAAAAAAAAACAAGAGGAGCTTTTATCTGAAACTTTAAAGAAAATTGATATTGTTATTTGTACAGCTTTAATACCAGGTAAAAAGGCTCCCTTAATTATAAAAGAAAAAATGATTGAAAATATGCAATCAGGATCTGTTATATATGACTTAGCAGCAATTCAAGGAGGAAACGCAGCATATACTGAAGTTGATAAAATTATAGAAAAAAATGGAGTAAAAATAATGGGTGAAAGTAATATTTTGAATAAATTGCCAGTTTCAGCTTCTAACTTGTACGCCAAAAATGTATTTAATTTTATTTCTAATTTGTATGATAAAGAAAATAAGAAATTAAATATTAATTTAGAGGATGAAATAATAGAAAAAACATTTATTAAATAGTAGTATGGAAATAGATCCTTTTATCTTCAGGTTAAGTATATTTATTTTATCTATATTTGTAGGTTATTATGTGGTTTGGAGTGTTACACCTTCTTTGCATACTCCTTTGATGTCAGTTACAAATGCCATTTCATCTGTAATAATAGTAGGAGCAATTATTGCAGCTTTATCTGGTAATGATGGAGTAGTTTTCTCTTCATCCAGTATTTACGGTTTTTTAGCAATTATTTTAGCAGCTGTTAACATTTTTGGAGGATTCTTAGTTACTCAAAGAATGCTTGCTATGTACAAAAAAAAGAAAAAAGAAAAATAATTTATGTCCGCAAATATTTCAGCAATTTTATATTTAATATCTGGAGTACTATTTATTTTAGCCTTAAGAGGTTTATCTTCTCCAGAAACTTCAAGACAAGGAAATTTATTTGGAATAATTGGAATGGTAATAGCTGTGGTGGTTACTTTTCTTTCAGTGGGAAATTTTACATCTGGATTTATATATGTTCTAATTTTTCTTGCTATCGGAGGTAGCATTGGTGCTTTCATAGCTTATCGTATACCAATGACGGCAATGCCAGAATTAGTTGCTGGCTTTCATAGTTTAGTTGGTCTAGCTGCAGTATTTGTAGCAATTTCAGCTTTTATAAATCCTGCTGCTTTTAATCTTGGTACACCAGGTAATATTAAACTTGCAAGTTTGATCGAAATGGCAATAGGGGCAGCCGTTGGTGCAATTACTTTTTCAGGATCTGTTATAGCATTTTTAAAGTTACAGGGAATAATGTCTGGTGCACCTATTACTTTTAAAGGTCAACACATATTAAATGCAATGTTATTTATTTTGATTATATTTTTAACTTTTTATCTTTGTTCAACCCAATCATCTAATTTATTTTGGATATTAATTGCAGTTTCTTTTTTAATTGGTTTTTTAATTATTATTCCAATTGGTGGTGCAGATATGCCAGTAGTAATATCAATGTTAAATTCATATTCAGGCTGGGCAGCAGCAGGTATTGGCTTTACTTTAGAAAATACTGCATTAATTATAACAGGTGCTCTAGTAGGATCATCTGGTGCCATACTTTCTTATATAATGTGTAAAGGAATGAATAGATCATTCTTTAATGTTATCCTGGGTGGTTTTGGAGCAACAGAACAAACATCTGAGAATCAAAACAAAGAGCAAAGACCTGTAAAAAGTGGTAATGCAGACGATGCAGCATTTTTAATGAAAAATGCCTCATCAGTTATAATTGTACCAGGTTACGGGATGGCAGTAGCACAGGCCCAACATGCTTTAAGAGAAATGGTAGATACATTAAAAAAAAATGATATTAAAGTGTCATACGCTATTCATCCAGTTGCTGGACGAATGCCAGGACATATGAATGTTTTATTAGCTGAAGCTAATGTACCATATGATGAGGTTTTCGAGTTAGAGGAAATAAATAATGATTTCGCAAATGCAGATGTTGCTTTTGTTATAGGTGCGAATGATGTTACCAATCCTGTTGCGAAAACAGATCCACAAAGTCCAATTTATGGAATGCCAGTTTTAGATGTAGAAAAATGTAAGTCTGTATTGTTTGTTAAAAGAAGCTTATCACCTGGATATGCAGGTATAGATAATGATTTGTTTTACAAAGAAAATACTTTGATGTTATTTGCAGATGCAAAAAAAATGACAGAAGATATTACTAAGAATTTGTAGATACATGAATACAAAGATTTTTTGTGACATTGCAGACATATCTTTAATAAAAAAATTTAATAATAAATCTATTGTAAAAGGATTCACCACAAATCCAAGTTTGATGAGAAAAGCTGGTGCAAAAGATTATAAATCTTACTCTAAAAAAATTCTTGACGTTTGTAGGAACAAACCCATTTCATTTGAAGTATTTGCTGACGATCAAAATTCTATGATTGAGCAAGGAAGAAAAATAAATAGTTGGGGTAAAAATGTATATGTAAAAGTACCGGTTGTTAATTCAAAAAATAATTTTTCAGGAAATGTAATAAAATCGCTGAATAGTGAAAATATTAAGTTAAATATAACTGCAGTATACACAGCTAAGCAAACTGCAAAAATACTAAAGTTAATTAATAAAAAAACAAAAGTAATAATTTCAATTTTTGCAGGTAGAGCAGGAGATACCGGAAAAGATCCAATCCCTGAATTTATAAAAAGTATAAAATTAGCAAAGAAATTTAAAAATGTAGAAATTTTATGGGCAAGTGTTAGAGAACCATACAATTATATACAGGCCAAACAATTGGGCTGCCACATAATTACTATTCCCCCAGCTGTAATTGAGAAAATAGAAAAATTTGGAAAATCATTCAATCAGTTGACAAAAGAAACGGTCAAGGCTTTTCTTGTTGATAGTAAGAAATCTAATTTTAAAATATAATTTAATTGGTTGCGGGGGACGGATTTGAACCGCCGACCTTCAGGTTATGAGCCTGACGAGCTACCAGACTGCTCCACCCCGCGGTATTTTTAAATTCTATTTTTAAGCTTGTTTAATTTCTTAACTCTTTTTATATTTTCTTGAAGGATTCTTTTTTTCTTTTCAGATGGTTTTTCATAAGTATTTTTAAGTTTAATAACTTTAAAAAAGCCATCTCTTTGAAGTTTTCTTTTTAAAACTCTCAAAGCTTGTTCAACATTGTTATCTTTAACTTCTATTTTAATAACTACCTCCAAAAATGTGGTTCAATAACACTTTTATAAATTTATGTCTATTACTTTTATTCATTGTGCAGACGCTTGGTTGGCCTTGTTTTGTTTTTCTTTTTCTTTTTTTTCTCTTTTTATTCTTCTTTCAGCTTTTTCAATGGCTTCAATAAGATCTTTCTGTGAAAATAGATTTAATGCGACTGGATCTTTTGGATTTAAGTTATTATAATTCCAATAACTTTTATTTCTAATAGATGTTACAGAGTTTTTAGTAATTCCAACCAGCTTTGCTATTTGAGAGTCTTTAAGTATATTATGTTGTTTTAGAAGCCATAAAGCTGAGTCTGGTTTATCTTGTCTTTTTGATAGAGGAATATATTTTTTTATTTTTTTTTCATTATTTGAAATTTCAATATCGATACTTTTAATCTGCAATGGTCTATTTTCATCTTTAGATGATAACTCAATCTCTTCTCTAGAAAGTTGACCTGATATAATTGGATTATAAGCCTTAATTCCTTTTGCGACTTCACCATCAGCAATACCTTGAACCTCAACCTCATGTAACTTACAAAAATCAGCAATTTGTCTAAATGTAAGAGTTGTATTTTCTACTAACCAAACAGCAGTAGCCATTGGCATTAATGGTGCATTTGACATTTAATTTTTCTTTTCTGATTTAAAATTTTGAAATTTTTTATTAAATTTACTAATTCTACCTTTATCCATTAATTTCTGTTTTCCACCTGTCCAGGCCGCATGAGATTTGGGGTCAATTTCTAGCTTTAATGTATCTCCTTCAGCACCCCATGTTGATCTTGTCTCAAATTGGGTACCATCAGTCATTTCAACTTTTATAGAGTGGTAGTTAGGATGTATGTCTTTTTTCATACCGAGACTTATAGCAAAAGAAACTTGGAACACAATTAAAAGTTCTTTAAATTTTCAAGCATTTTGTCGTTAATTGCCCCACTTGATGCTCGAATATCTATATTATTCTGATCGAATTCATCTAAATTATTAACTATCCCACCTGCCTCTTCTACTAACAACGCTCCTGCTGCGACGTCCCAAATATTAATTTTATTATTAAAAAAACCATCTAATCTACCTGATGCCACATAAGCCAAGTCTAAAGCAGCACATCCGCTGTATCTCATATTTAAATCACTGAATTTTACTCCTTCATGATTACTTGAAAACAAACATTCATCTATTAAATTTTTGTTTGATACTCGTAATCTTTGATTATTTAGATATGCTCCTTTGTTTTTTTCTGCGTAAAACATTTCATCTTTAATAGGATCATAAATTAAACCACTAATTATCTCTTTTTTGGATTTAAGAGCTATACAAATTGCAAAATGAGGAATACCGTGTAGAAAATTTGTTGTACCATCTATTGGATCGATTATCCAAATATTATCTTTATCTTTATTTTGAATTGAACCAATTTCTTCTGATAAAAAAGAATAATTTTTTTTTGTTTTAGAAAGTTCTTCTATAAGAATTTTTTCTACATGTTTGTCAGTTTTTGTAACAAAATCTCTTGGTCCTTTTTTAGATACTTGTAGTTTTTCAACTTCTCCAAAATCTCTTATGGCTGACTTTGAGGCTTTTTCAGCTGCTTTGATCATAATATTTAAATTTGAAGATATAGAGATCATTTTAGATTTTTTTAATGTATTCTAAATTTCTAGTATCAACTATGATTTCATCACCTGCTTCAATGAACGGAGGTACTTGTATATTTAAACCATTCTCAAGAGTTGCAGGTTTGTAAGATGATGACACAGTTTGTCCTTTAAGGGCTGCATCAGTAGTTTTAATTTTACACTGTACTTGGTTAGGTAATTCAATTGATAGTGGGTTTTCATTATAAAAACTTACAGAAACTTGCAGGTTTTCAGTTAAAAGTTTACCCTTATCACCTACAGTTTCTTTTTTTATTTCTATTTGTTCAAATGTTTTTGGATCCATAAAAAAATAATTATTTTCATCACTATAAAGATAATTGAAATTCGTTTCCTCCAATGATGCTTTTTCTACTGTTTCACTTGATCTAAATCTTTCATTTAACTTTGTATTTTTGTTTAAGCTTTTCATTTCGACTTGAGCAAATGCACCACCTTTCCCTGGTTTTACATGTTGAGTTTTCAGAACTTGCCACAAGTCATTTTTGTATTCTAAGAGCATTCCAACTCTTATTTCCCCAGCATTAATTTTCATTTTAATCTTTCTATAGCTTGTAACGGTTTATATTTTTTATTTTTCCAAATGTAGCCTGAGATAGCTAAAAAATTGGCATTATTCAATAATAGATTTTTATAATTAACAGCATTAATTCCACCAATAGCTACTGTTGGGGTATTACTAAATTTTTTAACTTTATTTAAAATCTTTACAGAGGCTACATGCTTAACTTTTTTAGTTTTAGAGTGATTAAAAGCACCAAAGGCAATGTAATCAGCTTTGGCTTTAATTGCTTTTTTTGCTAAATTCATAGAATTATGACAAGTAATTCCTATAATTTTTTTACCAAGTATTTTTTTTGCTAAACTAATATTCATATCTTTTTGACCTAGATGGCAACCATCTGCATTTAATTTTAAAGCAAGCAAAGGATCATCGTTAATTATAAATTTTACTTTATTTTTTTTGCAAATATTCTTAATTTTTTTTCCAATTATAATTTTTTTTTTTAGAGAATAATTTTTAAGTCTAAATTGAAAAAAACTTACTTTTCCAGTTTTTAAAACTATTTTTAGATTTTTATAGAAAGAATTGGAAATTTTGTTAGGAGAAATAAGATAAATAAATTTTTTTTTACTTATTTTCAAACTCACTAGACCATTTTCCTTGAGCGGCCAAAGTACACATTTTAGCCCTATGATTAAAAGTAGTTTGAGCTGCCTTTACATTTTCAATATCATTAGACCAAACTTTTAAAGCACTTTGTTGAAGAGCTCTTCCATATGAATAGGTCATTATAAAATTAGTATTATTGTTTTTATTTATTAAATTTAAATTTTCAGTAGCCTCAATTTCAGATTGCCCTCCAGATAAAAAAGCTATTCCAGGAACATCATTAGGTACACAATTTTTAAGACATTCTAAAGTTTTGATAGAAACTTCTTCACTAGAAATTTTATTTTTTGATAGGTTACCAGATAAAATCATATTCGGTTTTAAAATAATTCCCGATAAATCAACTTTGTGTAAAATTAGTTCCTCAAAACATTTTTTAATTACTTCTGATGTTTTATTAAAACAAACTTCTGCAGAATGGTTTCCATCCATTAATACCTCAGGTTCTACTATTGGAACCATTCCATTTTCTTGAACTAGTGCAGAGTATCTAGCAAGTGCATGAGCATTACTACTTATTGCCAGTTTGCTTGGATAATTTTCACCTATAGAATAGACGCCTCGCCATTTTGTAAATCTCGCTCCAAGATCATAATATTTTTTTAATCTATCTCTAAGGCCATCTAATCCTTCTGTAACTTTTTCTTTAGATGAATTTGCTAAATCTTTTGCACCAGTATCAACTTTAATTCCAGGAACTGCACCTGAACTAGATATTAAATTTGGTATTAATTTTCCTGTGCTTGAAATTTGATGGATGGTTTCATCGTAAAGAATAACACCACCTATATAATCCTTCATTCCATGAGAAGAAAAAAGAATTTCTCTGAAGGCAAGTCTATTTTCTGGCGTTGATTTGACATTTACCTCTTCAAGTCTTTTTGTCATAGTTCCATTGCTTTCATCAGCCGCAAGTATACCTTTACCGTTGGAAATTATTTTAAGTGCAATTTTATTTAATTCAGACATTTTAATTTAATGCGGTTATACCAGGAAGGTTTTTACCTTCAAGATATTCTAAAAAAGCTCCACCTGCAGTTGAAACAAAATTAAACTCATTAACAGCTTTTAAATTATTTAATAAAGAAACTGTGTCTCCACCACCAGCAACTGAAAAAATTTTGTTTGCTTTATTATTTTCAATTATTTTTTTTGCTATTTGAACACTTCCATAAGCAAAATTTGGATTTTCAAAATATCCTGCGGGTCCATTCCAAAGTATAGTTTTACTGTTATCAATAATTTTTGTTATTTTATCAATAGTTTTTGGACCAATATCTAATATCATTTCATCAGACAATAATTCGTTCAATTCTTTCTTTTGAGGATATCCATTTAAATCTTTAGATACAATCACATCTTCTGGACAGATTATTTTACATTTTTCTTTTTTCGAAAGAGAGATGATTTCTTCAACTATTTTATTACAATTTTTTTCTTTGATAGATTTTCCAACACTATTTCCAAAATATTCCAAAAAATTATTAGCCATACCCCCAACAATTATAATATTGTCAAGTTTAGGAATTAAATTTTTAATAACATTAATCTTAGTTGAAATTTTAGATCCCCCAATAATACAAGTAATTGGTCTGGTAATTTCAGAGGTTATTTTATTAAGCGCATTCACTTCTAAGTCTAGCTGTAACCCAGAAAATGAGGGTAAGAATTTTGGAATTTCATAAATCGAGGCATGAGCTCTGTGAGAACAAGAGAAAGCGTCATTTACATATATATCTCCAAGATTTGACAGCTGTTCAGCAAACTTACTGTCATTTTGCTCTTCCTCTGAATAAAATCTAATATTTTCTAAAATAAAAATATCTTCATTGTAGTTACTGAAGAAATTTTTAGTTTTTATTTCTTTAATATTTTCGCTAATAAGTTTTACTTTTTTTCTTAATTTATTTTGCAATTCTTCACAAATTGGTTTTAGGGAGAGATCTTTAACAATTTTACCTTTTGGTCTTCCAACATGTGATAAAATTATAATTTTAGCTTTTTCTTTAATCAAAAAATTTAACGTAGGAAGAATTTTATCAATTCTTGTTGTATCTGTTATTTTGTCTCTTTCTAAAGGAACATTTAAATCTAATCTTAATAAGATTTTTTTATTGTTAAGATTCTTTTCGTTTATAATACTTCTCATTAAGAGATTTTATGCAAAGTTTCAGCTATATCACACATTCTATTAGAAAAGCCCCATTCATTATCATACCAGGCTGATATTTTACCCATATTACTTCCAACTACATTTGTTAAAGAAGCATCTATTATTGCAGAAGCAGGATGATGATTAAAATCTATTGATACTAATTTTTCATGAGTAACTTCTAAGATATTTTTTAATTTATTTTTTGACGCTTGTTCAAAAGCATCATTAATTTTTTTTATATTAATATCTTTTTTTGTGCAAAAAACTAATTCAATAAGAGAAACATTAGGAGTGGGCACCCTCATCGCAATACCTTCTAATTTTCCTCTGAGGTTTGGTATTATTTCTCCTATTGCTTTCGAAGCTCCTGTTGAGGTAGGAACTATTGATTGACTCGCTGACCTTGCTCTTCTTGGATCCTTGTGTGAATTATCTAAAATTTTCTGATCACTAGTAAATGCATGAATTGTAGTCATAAAACCTTTCTCAATTTCAAAATTTTCATCAAGAACACTGGTTACTGGTGCTAGACAATTAGTGGTGCATGAGGCTGCGGATATTATTTTATCTTCTTTAGCAATTATATTTTCATTAATACCAAATACTATTGTTTTATCAGCATTTTTACATGGAGCAGAAACGATCACCTTTTTTGCACCATTTTTTATATGAGCAATAAGTTTATCTTTTGAATTAAATTTTCCAGTACATTCGAAAACATAATCAACGTCATGTTTTTTCCAATTAATTTCTTCAATTTTTGTTTCCTGAGAAAATGTAATTTTATTTTTATTAATTATTAAATGATTTTGATCATAGTCTAAATCAGCAATTAATTTTCCATGTATAGAATCATATTTGATTAATTTAGATGTGGTCTCCGAGTTTGACCTGTTGTTTATATGATTAATTTTTAAATTTTTATTTTTACTTTCTATAATTGATCTAACAACCATACGACCAATCCGTCCCATTCCGTTAATTCCAATTTTAATAGTCATTTTATTTTTTTAATAATTTTTTAGTGATATTGTTAATGTTTGTGATCTCTAGTCCAAAATATTTATAAATATCTTTATATGGTGCACTTTTTCCAAATTCATCAATTCCAAAAGTAATACCGTTATTACCTACATATTTTTTCCAACAATCACTCGATCCAGCTTCAATTGATATTTTAAATTTAGTTTCATCTAAAATTTTATTTTTATAAGATTTTGATTGTAATTCGAAAAGTTCCATACAAGGCATTGATATCACTTTGGAATATATTTTATCTTTGGCTAATTTATGGCTAACCTCTAATGCGAGATTAACTTCAGATCCACTCGCTAATATTGTTAGATTAATTTTTTTATTTGTTCTTAAAACTTCGTAAGCGCCTAATGAACATAAGTTTTTATTTAAGTATTTTTTTCTTATTGGATTTAAATTTTGTCTTGTTAAAGATAACACGCTAGGTGTTTTTGAGCTTTTTAAGGCATGTTCCCAACATTCGATAGTTTCAATTCTATCTGCAGGCCTAAATACATTTAAGTTAGGTATAGCACGTAAGCCTGAAAGCTGTTCTATAGGTTGATGAGTAGGACCATCTTCCCCTAGACCAATAGAATCATGAGTCATTACATAAATCACTCTTTTTTTCATTAATGCTGATAATCTAATCGAAGGTTTACAATAATCAGAAAATATTAAAAAAGTGCCTCCATAAGGAATTAGATTGCTGTGAAGTGCAATACCATTCATAATACCGCTCATTGCATGTTCCCTCACACCGTAGTGAATGTAGTCTCCAGTAAAATCTCCTGGTTTAATTATCTTATGGTTTTTGGTTTTAGTATTGTTTGACCCAGCTAAATCAGCAGAGCCACCAATTAAATTATTTTTTTGTTTTGTTAATGCGTTCAATGTCATTTCTGAACATTTTCTAGTAGCTAAACTTTTTGGTTCCTTTATTGCATTTTCTTTTTCTTTCTGAAGCGCGGTGGTAAAATTATTTTTTAAAGTTTGATTAAATTTTATTTTTTTTCTTTTTAATATTTCATTCCATTTTTTTTCTAAAATCTCACCTCTTTGGCCAATTTTTCTCCAATCTTTTAAAATTTTATTTGGAATATCAAAAGGTTTATTTTTCCAATTTAAAGCTTTTCTTACCAATTTGATTTCATCTGCTCCCAATGGACTTCCATGGGATGATGCCTTTCCTGATTTATTCGGTGAACCGTATCCAATTTTTGTTTTACAAGAAATTACAGTAGGTTTTTTTGCTTTTTGAACTTTTTTTAATGCATTAAAAATTTCCTTCTCATTATGACCGTTGATAGAAATATACTCCCAACCATATCCTTCAAATCTTTTTTTAAAATTATCTGAAACTGCAAGATTTGTTGGACCATCAATTGAGATTGAATTGTTATCAAATAGCATAACTAAATTTTTAAGTTTTAAATGCCCTGCCAAACTCATCGCTTCATGACTTATTCCTTCCATTAAGCATCCATCTCCAGCTAAAACATAAGTTTTGTGATTAATTATATTTTTACCTAATTTAATTTTTAAAATTTCTTCAGCGATTGCAAAACCAACTGCATTAGATATACCTTGTCCTAGAGGACCTGTTGTGGTTTCAATACCTGTTTTTGCATGATATTCAGGATGTCCAGCACAAATAGAATTTAGCTGTCTAAATTTTTTAATATTATTTATTGATATACTTTTATACCCCGTTAGGTAAAGCAAAGAATATAGTAGCATAGAACCATGACCAGCAGACAAAACAAATCTATCTCTATTTAACCAATCTGGATTCTTTGGATTAAATCTTAAAAAATTTTTAAATAACACAGTTGCGACATCTGCCATACCCATAGGCATTCCTGGGTGGCCAGAATTTGCCTTTTGAACAGCATCAATTGATAAAAATCTGATGCAATTAGCTAAATCGTTGTGTAGTTTGCTCAAAATTATCCTGACTAGACTAAGAAGAATCTATTTAATAATATAAACATATATATATGAATTCTATAGACGAAAAAGAAAAAAAATTAAACATTGCATTAGAAGAATTAAAAAATTTAGATCTAACAAATCCTGAATTGCAAAAAAATATTGAGAATTTAAGCACAAAACAAAATCAATTAGAAATTGAAAAAATACAAATTGAAGAAAAATATAAAACTTTGCTCGAGGAACATGAAAATCTCTCAAAAAAACTTGATGATTTAAAAAGCAAGGAAAAGCTTGAAGAAAGAAAACAAATTGAATTTTCTGAAAAAATTGATGAACTTAATCAAGAAACTGACACACTATTGGATGAGATAGATAAATGGCAAATATAAGTATAAAATTTAACAACAAAGAGTTTTTGCTTGCTTGTGAAGATGGACAAGAGGAGCACTTAGAAGAATTGTTAATTCAGATTAACAAAAAGTTTAATACTTTAAAAAATGATTTGGGAAATTTAGGTGAAAATAAATTATTATTAATTACAGCTGTAAAAATAATGGATGAATATTACGAAACTAAGAAAAAAGTAGATCAAAAAAAAGAAGAATTAAATGATCTATCAAAAAAATTTAAAGAATTAAAATCTCTTATTTACGATTATAGGGACACAAAAGAAACTGAAATTGAAAAATTAAATCTTGATCATGAAAATTTAAAACAAGAAATTGACGATAATCAAAGAAAATACGAAAATTTAATTGATGAAGCTGCCGATCAAATATCAAATTTTGTAAAAAAAGCAAAATTAGAAAACATTTCAAATTAATTCTGTGAGTAAATCTAAGCTAAGAAGTAAAATTTTAAATCTTAGAAAAAAAAATTTGAATAAAAAACTTAGTATCAACCCTAACAAAATTTATCTACTTTTGAAAAAAAATAAAATTAATTTCAAAAATGTAGGAGGGTATTACCCTTGTAATCATGAAATTGATGACCTAGATATGCTTTATTTTTTAAGAAATAAAAAAGCAAATATTTCCTTACCAATAATTAGAGAAAACAACCAAATGGATTTTTTTGAATGGACAAATAAAGATCCTCTAAAAATTAATAAGTATGGAATTGCTGAGCCAACTTTAGGAAAGAAAGTTTATCCAGATATAATATTTGTCCCTTTAGTAGCATATGATAATGATTTGAATAGATTAGGTTATGGTGGAGGATTTTATGATCGTTATTTGGAAAAAGTATCTAAAATTAAAAAAATATATAAAATTGGACTAGGATTTTCATACCAGAAGATAAAAAAAATACCAATAAACAAGCATGATAAGAAACTTGATTTAATAATAACTGAGAAAAAAATTATACAATGAGAATTTTGTTTTTAGGAGATGTTGTTGGAATTTCAGGATGTTCTAAATTAACAAGTAATTTATTAAATGAAATTGATAAAAACAAAATCGATTTTGTAATAGTAAACGGTGAAAATGCTGCAGCTCAAGGTGTGGGGCTGACTAAAGAAATATGTAAGGATTTTTTTAATTGTGGAGTTGATGTTATTACAACTGGCAATCATGTTTGGGATCAAAAAGAAATTATGGAATTTATTGATAAAGAAGAAAGATTATTAAGACCTAAAAATTTATTTGAACCCGCACCAGGAAAAGGTTTTCAGATTTATAAAACAAAGAATGATATAAAAATTGGAGTTCTTAATTTGATGGGCAACGTTTTTATGAAAAAGTGTGAAGATGTTTTTGAAGCTTCTCAAAAATTTTTAAAAGAAAATGAAATGAAAAAGGATTTTGATTTACTTGTAGTTGATTTCCATGGTGAAATAACAAGCGAAAAAAATGCTATAGGACATCTATTTGATGGAAAGGCAACTCTCGTAGTTGGAACTCATACTCACATTCCAACAAATGATGCCAGAATACTTAATAATGGCACCGGATATCAAACTGATGCAGGAATGTGTGGGGATTATGATTCAGTGATTGGAATGAATAAAGAAAATTCTTTGAATAGATTTTTAAAAAAGAATTCGGTGAAACACTTTCCTGCTACTGGTGATGCTTCTTTATGTGGTGTTATAGTAGATTGTGATATAAAAACAGGTTTAGCAATAGATATCAAAAGCTATGTATACGGAGATCAACTAAGAAATATTTAAAGATCATGGCAGGACATTCACATTGGGCAGGAATAAAACATAAAAAGGGTAAGGCTGATAAGCAAAGATCAAAGATATTTTCAAAATTATCTAAAGAGATTACTGTTGCGGCAAAACTTGGAGACAAAGATCCAGCAATGAACCCCAGACTAAGATCTGCAGTACAGGCTGCTAGATCTGCAAATATGCCTAAAGATAATATTGAAAGAGCAATAGATAAATCTTCTGCAGATACAGGAGCAAATTTTGAAAATTTAAGATATGAGGGGTTTGGACCAGAAAAGATTGCTGTTATAGTTGAAACTTTAACAGACAACAAAAATAGGACTGCATCAAATATTAGAACTATTTTTCAAAAAAGTGGCGGGAGCTTAGGAACTCAAGGTTCAGCATCTCACAATTTTCAACAATTGGGTATAATCAAAATTGATAAAAAAGAGATATCTGATGAAAAAATTTTAGATTTAGCGATTGAGTCAGGAGCTGATGAATGTTTATCTTATGAGGATTATCATGAGGTCCAGTGTCAAATGAGCGAAATATATAATGTAAAAAAAAATCTTGAGAAAATTATTGTGAATTTTATTTCTACAGAAATTGAATGGGTACCGTTAAATAGCGTTGAATTAAATGAAGATAATAAAAATAGTGTAATAGATTTTTTAGAAACTCTTGAGGAAGATGATGATGTGCAGAATGTTTATTCAAATATTAATTTAGGTGATATATAATGCTAATTATTGGAATTGATCCTGGTATTTCTGGATCAATCTGTTTTTTCCAGAATGGTACAATAAAAGAAGTAATAGAAATGCCAACAATGACTGACGGAAAGAAGAATAAGAGGCAAGTAAATGGCGCTCAGATATTCAATGAAATTAGTGAAAGGATAAGCAAAATAGATAAAAAAAACATAAAGGTTGTTATTGAGCACGTTTCTGCAATGCCAGGCCAAGGGGTCACCAGTATGTTTAATTTTGGCCAGTCTTTTGGTATTTTAAAGGGAATTTGTAGTGCAATGCAGTTACCTGTTTATTATGTCAGGCCTGCCAAATGGAAAAAATATTTCAATCTCATTAATTCAGAAAAAGATGCAAGTAGAACAAGAGCTATTGAAATTTTTCCATATTTTTCAGGACAATTGTCAAAAAAAAAAGATAACAACAAAGCAGATGCTATTCTAATTGCTAGTTTTTTCTTCGAAACTTATAGAAGTGAAGAGTAATCAATTTAAATTAATAGCCAAAATCATGACACATTTAAGTGTGATGAGTAAGCATGGAAGCAGATATAGCGACAAAAGCAGTTGAATTAGGTACTAACACCGATTTTTCATTATTTAGTTTATTCTTTAGAGCTGACATAATTGTAAAAACAGTAATGATTATATTGATTTTATGTTCTGTATATTCTTGGGCTGTAATTATCGATAAATTTCGTTTATTTAAAAAAATAACAAAATCTTCAGAAGAATTTGAGGAAAAATTTTGGAATTCTAAATCTGCCGAAACTTTTTATAACAGTTTACCCAGCAAACTTGAAGATCCAATGTCACTTGTTTTTCAAGATGCTATGGAAGGATTGCTAAAAAAAAAATCGAGAACAAATATTAGTGAGAGAATGAGCGCATCCCTAGAGTCTGGAATTGAAAAGCAAATGACAAAAATTGAAAAAGGATTTACATTTTTAGCTACTGTAGGTTCAACTGCTCCTTTTATAGGTCTATTTGGAACAGTTTGGGGAATAATGAATTCTTTCCAATCTATAGCAATATCTAGAAACACAAGTCTGGCAATTGTTGCACCTGGAATAGCAGAAGCTTTATTTGCTACTGCACTTGGTCTATTGGCAGCTATACCTGCTGTTGTAGCTTATAATAAATTTAATAATGACGCTAAAAAATATTCAGAAAAGTTGGAAAATTTCTCAAAAAGATTTTTAACAATAATTTAAATGGCATTTAAATTTAATCGCTCTTCGAAAGAACCAATGAGTGAGATAAATGTAACTCCTTTTGTTGACGTTATGTTAGTTTTATTAATAATTTTTATGGTTACGGCACCTTTGTTGACTGTAGGTGTGCAGGTTGATTTACCTGAAAGTTCAGCAGATTCTCTTCCTGAAGAAACAGAACCTTTAACATTATCAATTAATTCCAAAGGTGAAATTTTTATACAAGAATCAAAAGTTGAGTATGACAATATTATTGCAAAGGTTTTAGCAGTTTCAAAAAATAGGACTGATACAAGAATTTATGTTAGAGGTGATAAAACAATTAACTATGGAAGAGTTTTAGAAATCATGGGATTATTATCAGGATCTGGCTTTACAAAAGTAGCATTGATTTCAGAACCATACAAACAAAGGTAATTTAATTGAATAGGAGTATAATTATATCCTCTGTTTTGCATGGTTTATTAATTTTTATTACAGCTATGAGTTTACCTTTTTTAGCGAAAAAACCACTGGACATTCCACCAGTTGTTTCTGTAGAGCTAATTCAAATTGCTGAGAAAACAAATATTCCATTTGCACCTAAAGCTAAAAAAATAATTGAAAAAGTAAAAGATAAGGAGAAAAAACTTGTCTCAGAGCAAGCACCCCCAAAAAAAGTAGAAAAAACAAAAACAAAAACTGTTTTATCTCCTGATACAAATAATAAAAAAATAGAAAATGAAACTCCAGAAGCAATTCCACTGCCAGAAAAAACTGTGAAAAAGATTGAAACAAAAGAGGAAAAAAAACAAAACCCAGAAAAAGTTGATGAAAAGGTAAAGCAGGTTTCAGAATTTGAAAAAAAAGATTTATTTGATCCAAATAATATTGCTGCTTTGATTGATAAATCAAAAGAAGAGAGTGCAGAAGTTTTAAAGAAAAATAAGGATATCACTCAAGATCAAAATAAAAATATAGAAAATACAGGCCTTACATTGAGTGAAGAAGATGCACTTAAAGCACAAATATTTGGATGTTGGAGTATTCCTCTGGGATTACCATATAATGAAAATTTACTTGTAAGAATAAAATTAAAACTCAAGCCAGATGGTTCTGTAACTAAAACTGAAATATTAGATCACGCGAGAATGAATAAACCTGGTCAAGGATTTTATAAAGTATTGGCAGAAAGTGCACTTAGAGCTGTAAAATTATGTCAACCTTTAAGAGTTCCTACCTCAGGTTACGAAAGATGGAAAGAATTACAATTAAATTTTGATGCAAGAGAGATGTTAGAAGGTTAATATAAATTTATGATTAAAAAAATATTATTTTTGTATTTAATTTTACTTCCCATAAACGCATTTGCACTAATTGAGGTTGATATAACTAGAGGTAATCTAAATCCATTACCAGTTGCTGTTTCACCTTTATCAATTGATGAAAATTCAAGATTGAGTTTTAAAAAAATTTTAGATAGGGAAGATATTGGATCAGAAATATCTCTTATTGTAGAAAATAATTTAAGAACATCTGGTTTATTTAACCCATTAAGCAAAGACGCATTTTTACAAGCACCAGATATTGCAAATTTAAAACCTAGATTCGAGGATTGGAATTTAATTAAAGCGCAAGCACTTATTACAGGTAAAGTAAGTTATATTAATGATAAATTAAGAGTTGAGTTTAGATTATGGGATGTGCTTGCAGCAAAAGAAATGATGGCGCTTGCTTTCACTACTGTTCCAACTAATTGGAGAAGAGTAGGCCATATTATTTCTGATAAAGTTTATCAAAGATTAACTGGTGAAAAAGGATATTTTGATACAAGGATAATATATGTAGCTGAAGAGGGTCCAAAAACTCAAAGAATTAAAAAGTTAGCAATAATGGATCAAGATGGTTTCAATAATAAATTTTTGACACTAGGAAATGAACTAGTTCTTACACCTAGATTTAATCCAACCAGTCAAATCATTACTTATCTCTCTTATTTTAAAAATATGCCTAGGGTATATCTTTTGGACATTGAGACTGGAACCCAAGAAGTCGTTGGTGACTTTCCTGGTATGACATTTGCACCAAGATTTTCTCCTAATGGTAAAAAAATAATAATGAGTTTTGCTAAAGATGGTAAATCTGATATTTATACGATGGATTTAGAGAATAGGATTGTTGAAAGAATTACAAATCATCCTTCTATCGATACCTCACCATCTTATTCCCCAGATGGGAAATTTATCACATTTAATTCAGACAGAAGTGGTTATCAGCAAATTTATGTAATGAGAAATGATGGTAGTGATGTAAAAAGAATTTCTTTTGGAAATGGACTATATGGAACACCAGTTTGGTCTCCAAGAGGAGATTTAATTGCATTTACCAAATTACATAAAGGTAAATTTTATATTGGAGTTATGAGGTCTGATGGAAGTGGTGAAAGACTATTAACTGAAAATTATTATCAAGAGGCACCTTCGTGGTCTCCAAATGGAAGAGTGCTTATATTTTATAGAGAAACTAAAACTAACGCAAAAGGTGAAGGGTTTTCTGCAAAATTGTGGTCAATAGATTTAACTGGATATAATGAACGTTTAATTAAGACACCAACTGATGCATCTGACCCATCATGGTCATCATTATTAAGCAATTAATTCATTATATGGTTAAATTTCTTGATTTTTAGACTTGAAACATCTATTTAGTTGTGAAAAAGTACAATTTGAAATTAGCTACAAGGAGCAATTTAATGAGATTAAACAAAATTTTAAAAAACACACTTTTAGTATTAACAGCATGTTTAGTTTTATCTGCTTGCGCAACTAAAAAAGAAGTAACAGATACAAAAGGGCAAATGCAGGGTGATGTTTACACAGGAACAGACACTGTAAAATATTTAGCAGATGGTGTTCCAGATAGAGTATTTTTTGCTACCAATGAGTCAATATTAACAACAGCATCTAGAGAGACTCTAAGATCACAAGCATCGTGGTTAAGAAAAAACCCTAGTATAAATGTTGTGCTTGAAGGTCATGCAGACGAAAGGGGTACAAGGGAGTATAACTTGGCTCTAGGTGAAAGACGTGCAAATGCTGCTAAAGATTATTTAATGACTTATGGGATATCTTCGGACCGAATAACAGTTTTAAGTTATGGTAAAGAAAGACCAGTTGACTCCGGATCAAATCCTTTAGCATGGTCAAAAAACAGAAGATCTGTAACTGTTAAAGCAAACTAATTATTTTCTTAAAGACCCTGGGGTGTAATAATTTCAGGGTCTTTTTTTTGCCATTTTTATAAACATAAAATAAAAAAATGAAAATTTACTTTAAAAATAATTTTTTAAAAGTTTTATTACTTTCGAATCTTTTATTTATTAATTTTTCTTTTGCTGATAATCACAATATTTATGAAACGCTAGAAAATATAAAAAATGATCTTAAGACTCTTGAGAGAGCAGTTTACTCAGGATCAATTGAAATAGCTGTGGATGCAGATAGCTCCAATTTAGAAACTAATTCAAGTTCAGAAGATGTTTTAACTAGACATTTATTAAAATTATCAGAGGTTGAGGAACAATTTAGAGAATTAACTAATAAATTTGAAGAAATAAATTTTAAATTAGATAAGCTTTCAAATAGGTTATCAAAAATTCAGGCTGATAATCAGATTAGATTTCAAGATTTAGAAACTGCAGTTAGTTCAAATAACATAGTAAAGGATGAAACATTATTAAGTTCAAAACCAAAATTAGAAGAAAAAAAAATCTTACCAGGTAGTTCACAACCTCAAGATTTAGGAACAATATCTTACAAAGATACCGAAACTTCTGAAAAATCTCAACAAATACAATCAGTAGAAACTACAGCATCAATTGTTACAGAGACATTTCAATCTGAGGAAAAAATACTACCAAATGATATAAGTACAAAAGAGCAATATGAATTTGCTACAAGTTTTTTAAAAGTTGGAGATTATAGTACTGCGGAAAGAGCATTTCGGGAATTTGTACTTTCAAACCCAGAAAATGAGTTAGCTGGAAGTGCACAATATTGGTATGCAGAAACTTTTAGGATAAGACAACTATATACAGATGCAGCTTCAGCTTATCTAGAGGGATATCAAAAATATCCTAAAGGAAAAAAAGCTCCAATTAATTTATTAAAACTTGGTGTTTCAATGGTACAAATTGGTGAAAAAGATCAAGGATGTAAAATGATTAATGGTGTTGAAAAACAATATCCTGATGCCAATCAGTCAGTAATACAAAAAGCTAAATATGAGTCTAAAAAATTTGAATGTTCTAAACAAGACTCATAAGAATCTATTAAATAAATTAAAAGATAAAAGAACTTTAGAAATTTACAAAAAATTTAAAAATAATTTTAAATTAAAAGATAATTTTATAGTTGCTGTCTCTGGAGGTCCAGATAGCCTTGCATTAAGCTTTTTGGCTTATATTTATGCGATTGAAAATTTTTTAAATATAAAGTTTATCTTAATTGATCATAAACTTAGAAGTAATTCAACGGATGAAGCCAATTTTGTAAAAAACCTCTTGAGAACTTATTCTATGGAATTAGTGATTTTAAAATGGCAAGGCAAGAAACCCAAAACAAATATCCAATCTAAAGCAAGAAAAAAAAGATATGAATTACTTTTTAAAGAAGCTAAAAAAAACAAAATTCAAAATATTTTGCTTGCACATCATATTGAGGATTTATATGAAAATTTCTTTATTAGAATTTTAAGAGGTAGTGGATTAAATGGATTAGTTTCATTAGATGAAAAATCTAAAAATCAAACTATTAACGTTATTAGACCTTTGTTGCAATATGAAAAAAAAGATTTGGTTTATATTAGTAAAAAAGTATTTAAAACTTTTATAACAGACCCATCAAATTATAACGATAAATTTAAAAGAGTTAAAATAAGAAATTTCATAAAAAATCTTAAATTAGAAGGTTTAGATAAAGAAAAATTTAATCTAACAATTAAGAATTTAAAATTTGCAAATTTAGCAATAAAAACTCTTATTAAAAAAAACATTAAAGAAAATTCTACATTTATAAATAAAAAAAATTCATTAATATTAAATAAACAATTCTTTAGTAATCCTAAAGAAGTCGTATTTAGATCGTTTGCAGAAGTAATTAAATTGGTCGGTAAAAAATATTACCCAGCAAGAGGAAAAAAAGTAGATAGAATCTTAGATTTAATAAATATGAATGGTAACTTTAAAAAAACATTAGGAAATTGTATCATCAAAAAAATCAATCAATCTGTAATAGTGTCAAAAGAGCATTAAATCTTAGAGTTTTACTGATATTTTGTCACTTGTTTATTTAAGAATAATTATTACTTTAGAGTAATGAATATTAAAAATCTCGCAATGTGGGCCATCATAGTATTCTTAACTATTGGTTTGTACAATATGTTCAAAAACCCACAGCCAAATTCTAGAACTGGAAATAATATAATATTTTCAGAGTTCTTAACATCCGTTGACAATGGCGAGGTTTTAAAAGTTGAAATTCAAGGAAACAATATCAAGGGTTTTTATTCCAATGGTAATTCGTTTTCTACATATGCCCCCAATGATCCAAATTTAATTGAAAAATTATCAAACAAAGGAGTTAGTATTTCAGCTTCTCCATTAGACGAAAAAATGCCGTCTTTATTTGGAGTGCTTCTTTCATGGTTTCCAATGCTTCTATTAATTGCAGTGTGGATCTTTTTTATGAGACAAATGCAAGGAGGAAAAGGCGGTGCAATGGGTTTTGGAAGATCAAAAGCTAAAATGATGAATGAGCTTAAAGGAAAAGTTACTTTCAATGATGTTGCTGGGGTTGAGGAAGCAAAAGAAGAAGTAGAAGAAATTGTAGAATTTTTAAAGGATCCAAAAAAATTTAGTAGATTAGGAGGAAAAATCCCAAGAGGTGCATTATTAGTCGGCCCTCCAGGTACAGGAAAAACTTTACTTGCAAGAGCAATTGCTGGTGAGGCAGGCGTTCCGTTTTTTACTATTTCAGGCTCAGATTTTGTTGAGATGTTTGTCGGAGTTGGTGCCTCGAGAGTTAGAGATATGTTTGAACAGGGTAAAAAAAATTCTCCATGTATTATTTTTATAGATGAGATAGATGCTGTTGGAAGAAGCAGAGGGGCAGGTCTAGGGGGTGGAAATGATGAGAGAGAACAAACCTTGAACCAGTTATTAGTTGAAATGGATGGTTTTGATACAAATGAAGGTGTCATAATTATAGCTGCAACAAATAGACCAGATGTGCTCGATCCAGCTTTATTAAGACCAGGAAGGTTTGATAGACAGGTGGTGGTTTCAAACCCAGATATTATTGGAAGAGAAAAAATTTTAAAAGTTCATGTAAAAAAAATAAAAATGGCCCCAGATGTTAATTTAAGAACAATTGCGAGGGGCACGCCAGGATTTTCAGGAGCTGATCTTGCAAATATAGTTAATGAAGCAGCTTTGTTAGCAGCGAGAAAAAACAAAAGAATAGTCACATTGCTAGAATTTGAGGAGGCAAAAGATAAAGTTATGATGGGTGCTGAAAGACGTTCAATGGTCATGACAGAAGATGAGAAAAAACTAACTGCATACCATGAAGGTGGACATGCTCTTGTGTCGTTTAATATGACAAGTTACGATCCAATTCATAAAGCTACAATTATACCAAGAGGAAGAGCCTTAGGAATGGTGATGAACTTGCCTGAAAGAGATAAACATGGATATTCAATTAAGTATCTAAAAGCAAGATTAGCAGTTTGCTTTGGAGGCAGAGTGGCTGAAGAATTAATTTTTGGAAAAGATAATATATCTACAGGAGCAGGTGGCGGAAATGGGTCTGATATTAACCAGGCTACACAGTTAGCAAGAGCAATGGTAACAAAATATGGAATGAGTGAAGAAATGGGTCCTGTTGAATATGGGGAAAACCAAGAAGAAGTGTTTTTGGGAAGATCAGTTACTCAAACTCAATCGGTATCAGAGGAAGTTGCCCAGAAAATTGATAAAGAAATAAGAAAGCTTGTAGATGAAGGATATAATAAAGCCAAGGAAATTTTAACAGAAAAAATAGATGATCTACATAAAATTGCAAAAGCTCTAATAACTTATGAGACTTTAACTGGTGAAGAAATAGAGAATATAATTAATAAAAATTTATATCCTAAAGATAAAATTTTAGATAATCCAGAAACAAAAGATGATCAAGATTCAGCTTTGGGCGCAATGGGTTTGAAACCAAAAATTGTTCATTAATAAATAATGCTAAGATATTACACAAGAGCGTGTAATTTCTACTTCGGCAAACAATCAAAAATTTTAGTAAATAAAAAACAATCTATCCCTTTACATCAGATTAAAGAAATATCTTTTGATCATGTTGAGATAATTTCAAGAAAAAAAATTAGAAAAATTTCAATAAATAAAATTAGAAATTTACCAAAAAAACTAAAAATAAAAATAAATTCAGATTTAGAAAAAATTAGGTCAAAAAAATCAAATTTTTCAAACTTAAATTTTAAAAAAATTCCAAATATATTGGGTGTTTTAAATCTTACACCTGATAGTTTTTCTGATGGAGGAAAATTTAACAAAAAAAATAAAGGAGTCAGTCATGCTATCAATTTATATAAAACTGGTGCTTCGTTAGTAGATGTTGGTGGAGAGTCTACTAGACCAGGATCGAAGGAAGTAAATGAAAATCGAGAATGGTATAGAATTAATAAGACATTAAAATTAATTGTAAAAAAAATACCAATATCTTTAGATACAAGAAAATCTGCAATTATGGAAAATGGTATTAGAATGGGGGTAAAACTTATTAACGATGTTTCGGGATTTAGCCATGATCCTAAAACAATGAATGTTTTAAAAAAGTATAAAATTCCATTTGTAATTCAGCATTCAGTTGGGACACCAGAAAATATGCAAAAGAATCCAACATATAAAAATGAATTATTAGATATATATGATTATTTTGAGGACAAGATTAAGTTAATAAGGTCCAAAGGTATTAAGCACAATAATATTATTTTAGATCCTGGAATTGGATTTGGAAAAAATTTGAAACATAATATGAATCTTATAAGAGGTATTTCTATTTTTCATTCATTAGGTTTTCCTATACTAGTAGGGAACTCAAGAAAAAGATTTATTAAAGATATATCAAAAAAAAATGATAGCGAAACAAGGATCGGTGGAACTATGGCTTCTTCAATTTATTTAATGATGCAAGGTATTCAGATTTTAAGAATTCATGACGTTAATGAAGTTATGCAAGGTATTAAAGTTTTTAATCAGATAATTAAAAATTAATGGCAAAAAAATATTTTGGAACAGATGGAATAAGAGGTGCTATTAATAGCAAACATATAAATGGAGATATGTTTTTTAAATTTGGACTTGCTAGTGGAACATACTTTAAATCTCAAAAAAAAATAAAACAAACAGCAATAATTGCAAAAGATACGAGATTGTCTGGATATACACTTGAACCGGCTCTTGTCTCAGGTTTGGCTTCAGCTGGTATGCATGTTTATACTCTAGGACCTTTACCTACTAATGGACTGGCTATGCTTACAAAAGAAATGAAGGCTAATATGGGGATAATGATTACAGCTTCTCATAACCCTCATTTCGATAATGGCTTAAAATTATTTGGTCCAGATGGAATGAAATTATCAGATAAAATAGAAAAAAAAATTGAAGGCCTTATAGATAAAAAAATTTCAAAAAATCTCTCAAAACCAGAAAAATTAGGAAGAGTTAAAAGATTAGAAACAGGAACTCGAAATTATATTAAAATATTAAAAAAAAATTTTACAAAGGAATTTAACTTAAGAGGATTGAGAATAGTAATTGATTGTGCTAATGGTGCTGGTTATAAAGCTGGACCTGAATTATTAAAATCCTTAGGAGCTAAAGTTATAGCAATAGGAATAAAACCTAATGGACTAAATATAAATAAAAATTGTGGTTCAACATTTCCTAACAAAATCAAATCAGCTGTAAAAAAATGCAAAGCGCACATTGGTATTTCTTTAGATGGAGACGCTGATAGAATTATAATGTGTGATGAGAAGAGCAATATTATTGATGGAGATCAAATTATAGCAGCACTAGCAACAAGATGGAAAAGTAAAAAAATGTTAAGAGGAGGAGTTGTTGGAACATTGATGTCAAATTATGGTTTAGAAAAATACTTTAAATCAAAAGGTATAAAATTTATTAGAGCAAATGTTGGTGACAGATATGTTAAAGAAAAAATGCAAAAATATAAATTTAATTTAGGTGGTGAACAATCAGGTCATATTATTTTAGGAAAATTTGCTACCACGGGAGATGGTTTGCTAGTAGCTTTAGAAGCTCTTTTTGCTTTAAGAAAAGGGAAAAAGGCAAGTGAATTTTTTGAACAATTTAAGAAAACACCACAGCTCTTAGAAAATATCGAGGTAAAAGATAAAAATATTATTAACAAACCAGAGATAAAAAAAATTATTAAAAATGTAGATAAATTAATCAAAGGTAAAGGAAGAATTTTAGTAAGAAAATCAGGAACAGAGTCTAAAATAAGAGTAATGGGAGAAAGTGAAAACAAAGCTCTGCTGTATAAATGCATGAACATGATTACGAAAAAAATTAAATAAATTGAAACCTAATTCTAAAATTTTAATTATTGCAGGATCTGATTCATCTGGTGGAGCAGGTATTCAAGCTGATATAAAAACTATCACTGCTCTTGGTTCTTATGCAATGACAGCAATAACAGCAGTTACATCACAAAATACCACAGGTGTAAAATCAATTGTTGGGATTAATCCAAAAGAAATTTTTAATCAAATTATTTTTAGTTGTAAAGATATAAGACCTGATGCAATAAAAATCGGTATGCTGCATTCTTCGGAGGTTATTAGAATGGTATTAAAAGCTTTGGATGTAATTAAAGTTAAAAAAATTGTATTAGATCCAGTGATGGTTGCTAAAGGAGGGGCTAAACTAATAAATGGTAAGGCAATTCAAATTTTAAAATTAAAACTAATTAAAAAAGTATCTCTTATTACCCCTAATATCCCTGAGGCAGAAATTTTGACTAAAACAAAAATTATAACAAAAGAGGATATGATTTTTGCTGCCAATAAACTTATAGGATTAGGAGCTAAAAATGTACTTATAAAGGGTGGCCATTTAAAACATAAAAATGTAATAGATATTTTAATAAACAAAAAAGATATAAAAATCTTCAATAGCGAGCGTCACAAAACAAAAAATACTCATGGTACAGGTTGTACTTTATCTAGCTCAGTTACAACTTTTTTATCA
This sequence comes from uncultured Pelagibacteraceae bacterium, assembly GCA_902522385.1. Taxonomy (GTDB): domain Bacteria; phylum Pseudomonadota; class Alphaproteobacteria; order Pelagibacterales; family Pelagibacteraceae; genus Pelagibacter. Next base: position 37,560 of record CABYVK010000006.1, on the reverse strand, counting down.
TGTGGAAAAACAGTAAAGAAATCTTGTGAGCTTGGAATTAAGTATGTAAATTCTGCAATTAAATCAAACCCTAAATATGGAAAAGGTAATGGCCCAATTAACCATCTTACTTCCTTTAAAGTAAACAGAATATTTAAATAATGAAAAATATAGTCGTTGTTGGATCTCAATGGGGTGACGAAGGTAAAGGAAAAATTGTTGATTGGTTATCTCAACAGGCTGATGTAGTAATAAGATTCCAAGGAGGTCACAATGCTGGCCATACTTTAGTGATTGATGGTGTTACATATAAATTGAGACTACTGCCATCTGGAATAGTTAGAAAAGGTAAAATATCAATTATTGGCAATGGAGTTGTTGTAGATCCATGGGCTTTATTAGAGGAAATAGAAGAAATAAAATCTAAAGGTGTAGAAGTAAATGTAAATAATTTTATTATTTCGGAGTCTGCAAATTTAATTTTGCCTTTTCATAGAGAAATGGATGAGATTAGAGAGGATGCAGCAGGAAAAAGCAAAATAGGAACTACAAGACGTGGAATTGGACCTGCATATGAAGATAAAGTTGGAAGAAGATCTATAAGAGTTATGGATCTAAGATCTGAAAAAAATTTAGATCAAAGACTCGACTCTGTATTAGTTCATCATAATGCGATTAGAAAAGGTTTAGGAAAAAAAATTTTTGAAAAAGATCAGCTTAAATCTGATTTGCTTAAAATAGCACCAAAAATATTGGAATTCTCTCAGCCAGTTTGGTTAAAGATTGATCAATTTAAAAAAAAAAAAAAAAAAATTTTATTCGAAGGAGCTCAAGGTATATTGCTTGATGTAGATCATGGAACTTATCCATTTGTAACTTCATCTAATACTGTTGCTTCAAGCGCAGCGACAGGTACTGGTTGTGGCCCTAATTCGATAAATTATGTTCTTGGTATTACAAAAGCTTACACAACAAGAGTCGGAGAAGGCCCTTTTCCTACAGAGTTAACAGATGATATCGGTGAACTTTTAGGAACACGTGGTAAAGAATTCGGAACTGTTACAAGCAGAAAAAGAAGGTGTGGATGGTTTGATGGTGTTTTAGTTAGGCAAACTATTAAAGTTTCAGGAATTGATGGTATCGCTTTAACAAAATTAGATGTACTTGATGAATTAGATGAAATCAAAATGTGTGTTGCTTATGATCTTGATGGTAAAAGATTAGATTATTTACCTGCCGCTGTAGAAGACCAGATAAAAATAAAACCAATTTATGAAACTTTTCCAGGTTGGAAAGTTTCTACAAGTGGAGTCAAAAATATGGACTCATTGCCTGAAAACGCAAAAAAATATATTTTTGCAGTAGAAGATTTCATTGGTGCAAAAGTATCAAGTATTTCAACTAGCCCAGAAAGAGATGACACTATCTTAATTGAAAACCCCTTTGAGGTTTAGTTTGCGGGCAAAAGATTTTTTGATTTAGCTAATAGAAGCATATGCTTTTGGAGTTTTTCAAATGCTTTATTTTCAATTTGTCTAACTCTTTCTCTGCTAATTTTATATTTTTTACTTAAATCCTCTAGCGTAGTTGGGTCATCATTTAGTCTTCTAGAGTACAAAATTTCTCTTTCTCTATCATTAAGAACTTTAATAGAGTCTTTTAGTAAATCTTTTCTTTGCTCCATTTCCTCGTGGTGAGCAAATTTTAAATCATGATCAAGTTCTTTATCAACCAGCCAGTCTTGCCATTCATCGCCATCTTCCCCAACTTGAGCATTTAGCGAGAACTCCTTCCCAGAAAGTCTTCTATTCATTGAAACGACTTCTTCTTTACTCACATCGAGCTTATTAGCTATATGATCAACATGCTCATCTCTTAAGTCTCCTTCAGTTTCTGGAGAAATTTGATTTTTAATTTTTTTTAAATTAAAAAATAATTTTTTTTGAGCAGTAGTAGTTCCGATTTTGACTAGACTCCAAGATCTTAAAATATATTCTTGAATAGAGGCCTTTATCCACCACATTGCATAAGTTGCCAATCTAAAACCTTTTTCTGGTTCAAATTTTTTAACAGCTTGCATCAGACCTACATTTCCCTCTGAGATCATTTCATTAATAGGTAAACCATATCCTTTGTAGCCCATAGCAATCTTTGCAACTAATCTTAAGTGACTAGTGACTAGTTTTTCTGCAGCTTTAATATTGCCAGTTGTTTTCCAATTTTTTGCTAGCATATATTCCTCTTCTGCAGCTAACATCGGAAATTTTTTAATCTGCTCTAAATATGCTGATAGCCCACCTTCATTAGAAAGGGTTGGCAGATTGTTACTTATTGTTGTGCTCATAGAAGTGTTTATTTAATTAATTATAGCTATTTTTCAATAATTTATTCTCCAGTGTTTCTAAGCATTTTTAGAATATTATTTAGATCTTGTGGCAAAAGTGAGGAAAAAATCATCTCTTTTTTAGTATGCGGATGCATAAATCCTAAAGTTTTTGCATGCAGGAATTGTCTATTTAATTTAGTAATTGAATTCTGGATATCTAAATCAATATTTTTTAATTTTTTATATTTTTTTTTATATTTATCATCTCCAACTATACTATTACCTTTATAATTCATATGAACTCTTATTTGATGTGTTCTTCCTGTTTCTAATTTACATTGGACTAAGCTTAAAGTTGGTGTTTTCTGACTCTCAAAAATTTCAAGTGTTTTATAATTTGTTATAGCTTTCTTACCTTTTGAACTACTAACTTCCATGAGTTGTCTATTTTTTGAACTGCGAGTTATAAATGTTTCAATCCTTCCAGAAGATGGTCTTAATTTTCCCCATATTAAAAGTTGGTACTCTCTTATAATTGTATGATCACTAAATTGTTTTGATAAATTTTCATGAGTTTCATTGTTTTTTGCAATTACAACTAACCCTGATGTGTTTTTATCAATTCTATGAACAATACCAGGTCTTAACTTGTCACCTATATTTGATAGAGAATTCTTATCATAATGCATCAATGCATTAACTAATGTTTTATCATAATTTCCAGCCCCCGGATGCATGATTATTCCAGCTGGTTTATTAATAACTAATAGATCATTATCTTCGTATATTATTTCTAATTTAAATTCGTAAGGTTTAAGGGATGCTATTTCAGGCTCTGGGATCTTAAGATTTATAGAGTCACCAGGTGAGACTTTTTTTGATGGACTTTTAATTATTTCATTATTGAGTGTTAACTTTTCTTTTAAAATTAGATTTTTAATTCTAGTTCTACTAATTAATTCCTCTCTTTTATTAATTAAAACATCAACCCTTAAATTCTTTTCATCCTCTTTGGCTATAAAATTAATGTTTTTTTCCATAAAATATAATATTAATACTATATGCGCTTGTAGCTCAACTGGATAGAGCGCCTGACTTCGGATCAGGAGGTTCTGGGTTCGACTCCTAGCAGGCGCACCATTAGTTTATTCACCTATATTTATTAAAGTTCCTTTATCTCTTGCTTTGTCAAAAGAGTAATAAAATACAAATATTGACAAAATTAAATAAAATCCGTTGAGATAGATTGCATTAAAGATATTTTCATAATTTACCATTCCATTGACTAAAATATTTCTAGTCTCCTCAAAAATATAAACTAATGGAAGCGCGTAAGCGATTGTTTGGAAGATTCCTGGTAGTGTTTCAACTGGATAGTAAATACATCCAAAAGGTGCTAATAAAAACATGGTTGACCATGCAATATTTTCAAAAGATGGTCCAAATCTTAACAATCCTGCTGAAACAAAAAGACCAAGTGTTATTCCAAACAAATACAGACTCAAGAAAAGAAATGCTAAAGGAAGACCAAGTTTTAGCAAAGATATACCAAATAATGGAGAAGTTAATAGTATAGCTGGAATCAGTCCAATTAATGCTCTTATTAAAGCAGTAAAAACTAGAGAAATAATTATCTCACTAATTTTCATTGGTGCAATAAATAGGTTTGTAAAATTTCTGCTCCAAATCTCCTCTAAAAATAACATGTTAAAGCCAATACTGGTTCTAAATAAAAAATCATATAGAATTGCACATGAAAGAATAACTCCAACTACACCACTGTAATATGAGCTATGAGCTGCAAAAAAATTAGAAATAAATCCCCAAAGAGTAATTTGAATTGAAGGCCAATAAATTAAATCTAATATTCTTGGAAATGATCTAGTTATTAAATAAAAGTGTCTTAAAAAAAGACCGTAAATTCTAATTAAATTCATTTTTATTTTCTCACAATTTCTAAAAATACTTCCTCTAAATTTCTTCTTCCATATTTTGTTATTAATTCTTCAGGTATTCCTCTATCCACTATTAAACCATCTTTCATCATTAAAACAGAACTACATAATCTTTTTACTTCTTCCATATTATGAGACGCAAGCAAAACAGATATTTTTTTTTCCTTTTTGTAATCCTCTAAAAATGATCTTACAAAATCACCAGTTTCAGGATCTAATGAAGCAGTGGGTTCATCCAATAAGAGTACCGTTGGATCATTTATTAAAGCTTTAGCAAGACTTACCCTATTTTTTTGTCCAGAAGAAAGTTCTCCAGTAATTTTGTTTAAAAGATCTTTTAATCTAAGTTTATTTGCAAGGTCATCTATTCGATCGTTTAAATTTTGAATGTTATATAATTTTCCATAAACAATTAAATTTTGTTTAACTTTAAGTTTTTTAGGCAATTCAATATAGGGTGAAATAAAATTCATTTTATGAAGAAGAGAGATTTTATTTTTTTCAATATTCTCTCCATTGATTAAAACCTCACCACTGCTTGGTTTTAATAATCCTAAAATCATTCCAATAGTTGTAGTTTTTCCACATCCATTAGGTCCTAAAAGACCAACCATTTCATTTTCGTTAATTTTAAAATTTATATTATCCACTGCTTTTTTATCTTTATATTTTTTTGATAAATTGATTACTTCAATAGAATTTGTCATTAATATTTAGAGGCTCTCTTTAATCTATCGTTAATTGTTTTACCAAGACCTTTGTTTGGTATCGTTTCGACTGCAATCTTTTTAAAACCATCGTTTTTAATTTTTCTTAAAGTTGAATATAAATTTTTTGCAGCCTCCTCTATATTTTTCACTTTAGATAAATAATAATAGTTTTTTAATTTTGATTTTCTTTTTTTTATTAATAAATAAGCCTCGTTTTTTGTTGGTCTTTTAACATTGACTCTTAGAGGTATCCCGGGCGAGTAATGTAATGGAAATAAACCAGGTGATAATTTTTTTTTTGAATTTGTACTAATTAATAATTTTTTTTTTAAAAAATTTTCAATTATTTTAGCATCTAGGCCTCCATATCTTAAAAGTGAGGGTTTTTTTAAAAGATTTAATATTGTGGACTCAACTCCAATTTTACTTTTTCCTCCATTTAAAATATATTTTATTTTTGAACCAAATTCTTCTTTTACATCAGATGGTTTAACTGAACTTAATCTTGAAGATATATTTGCGCTAGGTGCAGCTAGTGGATAATCTAAATTTTTTAATAAATTTCTGAATAATTTATGTTTAGGAAAACGTACAGCAATACTTTTTTTATTATTAGTAACAAATTTTGATATTTTTGATTTATTTTTTAATTTCAAAACATAAGTTATTGGACCTGGAGAAAATTTTTTATAAAGTTTTACCAAATTGTCATTTATATCACAGTCCTCTTTAAGTCTTTGAATATCATAATAATGTACAATGAGCGGATTATTAAATGGTCTTTTTTTAAGACTAAATATTTTCTTAACTGCATTGTTTGAGTACGCGTTTGCAGCTAATCCATAAACAGTTTCTGTTGGTACTGCAACACAATGATTATTATCTAAATATTTTTTTGCTTTTTTGATATTTGATTGAATAGATTTCATGTATTAATAATTATTATTATATGAAAGATAAAATATTACCACTTGATTATGATCACTACTCAGTTGAGGAGCTTACAGAAAAAGCAAATAAAATTATAGAGTCTTTAGAAAATGAAAACGATTTAAATAATTCAGCTGACAGTTATCAAGAACTTATAAAATTAAATAATATTATTGAAAAGAAATTTCATAAAAATTTTAAATCTATTGTCGAAGAGACAAATAAAAAGATTAAAGAGATAACAAAAAAATGAAAAAACAGATTAATAAAATAGCCAAGGATACAAATATATTTCTTAAAAAATATATTAATTCACAGAAATATTCTCACCTAATGTCACCAATGAGGTATGGTTTATTTCCCGGTGGAAAAAAAATAAGATCCAAAATCTTAATCGACTTAGGTTCATTATTTTCAATAGATTATAGAACTTTGATAATAGTTGGGTCAGCTGTTGAGTGTATTCATGCTTATTCGCTTATTCATGACGATCTACCCTGTATGGATGATGATGATATAAGAAGAGGAAAACCTTCAACTCACATTAAATTTGGTGAGTCTACAGCAGTTCTAGCAGGAAATTCATTACTGACTTTAGCTTTTGAAATTTTATCAAGTCCTAAATTGAAATTAAGTGAAAAGATTAAAATCAACCTAATAAAAAAATTATCAGAATGCTCAGGTCATTTAGGAATAGCTGGTGGGCAATATTTAGATTTAAGTTATGAGAGAAAAAAAATATCAAGGAATAAAATATTAGAAATGGAAATAAAAAAAACTGGAATGTTATTTAGTTTTTGTTGTGCAGCTCCAGCAATAATTAAGAAAAAAACAATTCAAGAAATTAAATTTTTTGAAAATATTGGATCAAAAATTGGTCTATTATTCCAAATAGCTGATGATTTAATTGATCTGAAAAGTAATTCTAAGGAAGCTGGTAAAAAAACAGGAAAAGATCAAAAAAAAGGCAAGGCAACACTTATAAATTTAATAGGCTATGATGACTCACTTAAGTATTGTGATAAGATAATAAAAGATATTAATAAGAATTTAAGAAAATATGGTTCAAGATCTAAAAAAATAAATGAAACATTAGTCTATATATTGAATAGAAAAAAATGAAAAAAAATTATCAATTTTTAAATAATATCAACTTTCCATCCGATTTAAGAAAAGTGTCTGAAAATAATTTACAAAAAGTAGCAGATGAGGTGAGGGAGGAAATGATTAGTGCTGTTTCAGAAACAGGAGGTCACCTTGGTGCTGGTTTGGGAGTGGTTGAATTGACAGTTGCACTTCATTATGTTTTTGATACACCAAATGATAAATTAATATGGGATGTTGGCCATCAATCTTACCCACATAAAATTTTAACTGGAAGAAAAGATAAAATTAGAACTTTACGGCAAGGTGATGGTTTATCAGGTTTTACAAAAAGATCTGAAAGTGAGTATGACCCATTTGGAGCAGCTCATAGTTCAACATCTATTTCATCTGCATTGGGAATTGCAGAGGCAAATAAATTAGAAAATAAATCTTCAAATGTAATAGCTGTCATAGGTGATGGAGCAATTAGTGCAGGTATGGCTTATGAAGCCATGAATAATGCTGGGGCATCCAAAACAAAAATAATTGTTATTTTAAATGATAACGACATGTCAATTGCAAAACCAGTTGGAGCAATGAGAACTTACTTGGCAAAATTATTTACTGGTAAAATATATTTTAGTCTTAGAGAAACCTTAAAGTTAATTACATCTGCATTTTCAAAAAGATTTAGTGCTAAAGCAGGAAAAGCAGAGGATTTTTTCCGTTCAGCAGTCACTGGAGGTACATTGTTTAGTTCACTTGGTTTTTATTATGCAGGTCCTATAGATGGTCATGATTTATCAAGCCTAGTCCCAATTTTAAAAAATGCAAAAGAATCAAGACACCAGGGTCCTATAATGATTCATGTCAAAACTCAAAAAGGAAAAGGTTATTCTTATGCAGAAAAAGCAAATGATCATTATCATGGAGTGTCAAAATTTAATGTTGAGACTGGGGAACAATTAAAAAGTAAATCAAACCTACCAGCTTATACAAAAGTATTTGCAAACACTTTAGTTAAACATGCCAAAAAAGATAGCAAAATAGTAGGAATTACAGCAGCGATGCCAGGAGGGACTGGTATGGATATTTTTGGAAAGGAGTTTCCAAATAGAATGTTTGATGTAGGAATAGCAGAACAACATGCTGTAACTTTTGCAGGCGGTTTAGCAACCGAGGGATACAAACCATATGCTGCAATTTATTCTACATTTTTACAGAGAGCATATGATCAAGTAGTTCATGATGTTGCAATCCAAAGTTTACCTGTTAGATTTGCGATTGATAGAGCAGGATTAGTTGGTGCTGATGGATCAACACATGCTGGTTCATTTGATATAACTTACTTATCAACTTTACCTAACTTTGTAGTAATGGCAGCAAGTGATGAAGCTGAACTAGTTAAAATGATTAATACTTCAGTAGATATAAATGACAGACCTTCTGCAATTAGATATCCAAGAGGAACTGGAGTAGGTGTTGATCTCCCGTCTATAGATGAAAAAATTGAAATTGGAAAAGGGAGAGTCGTTCAACAAGGGACACAAGTTTGTATTTTAAACCTAGGTACTCGACTTGAGGAGTGCAAGTTAGCTGTAGAGGAATTAAAAGCAAAAGGAGTTTCAACAACTTTGATAGATGCCAGATTTGCTAAGCCTTTAGATAAAGAACTTATACTAAAATCTGCTCAGGAACATGAGCTTATGATAACTGTTGAAGAGGGATCAATAGGTGGTTTCGGTTCTCATGTTAAAAATTTATTAGCTGAAAGAGGAGTATTTGATAAAGGTTTAAAATTTAGATCAATGACTTTACCAGACGAATTTATTGAACAAGATGATCCAAAAAAAATGTACGATAAAGCTGGATTAAACAGTTCTCAAATTTCTAAAAAAATTGCTGATATTTTGTTTCAAAAGGAGACAATAAGAGTTGTGAAAAATTAATTTAGGCTAACTGCATTGGGCTTTATTCATTAAGTAGTGGTCAAGTAAAACACAGTTCATCATAGCTTCACCAATTGGTACAGCTCTAATTCCTACACAAGGATCATGTCTACCTTTAACAGATATTGAAGTATTTTTCCCAAATTTATTTATAGTTTTTCTACTAGTTAAAATTGACGATGTTGGTTTGACAGCAAAAGATGCAATAATTTCTTGTCCCGTAGAAATTCCACCAAGAATTCCACCCGCTTTATTTGAATTGAATTTTAATTTATTTCCTTTTGAAGAAATTTCATCTGAATTTTGTTCTCCACTTAATTGTGCTGAGTTCATTCCTGCACCAATATTTACACCTTTGACTGCATTAATACTCATTAGACCTGAAGCTATGTCAGTATCCAATTTTGAATAAATTGGAGCACCTAAACCAACTGGGATACCTCTTGCTCTTATTTCAATCACTGCTCCACATGAGGATCCTGATTTTCTTACTCCAAGCAAATATTTTTCCCATAATTTAATCATTGATTTATCTGGACAAAAAAATGGATTTTTTGAAATTACTTTATCGTTCCATTGATTTGTATCACATCCAAGAATTCCTAGCTGAGTTACTGCACCAATTACTCTAAATTTTTTACCTAATTTTTTTTGAAGTACAACTTTTGCTATTGCACCAGCCGCAACTCGTGCTGCAGTTTCTCTAGCAGAAGATCTGCCACCACCTCTGTAGTCTCTAATTCCATATTTTTTAAAATAAGTAAAATCTGCATGACCTGGTCTGAACTTATCTTTAATATTACTATAATCTTTGGATCTCATATCTTTGTTGTAGATTATGAGGGAAATAGGTGTTCCTGTAGTTTTACCCTCAAATACTCCTGACAATATTTGAACTTTATCATCTTCTTTTCTCTGAGTTGTAAATTTAGATTGTCCTGGTTTTCTTTTGTCTAATTCTATTTGAATATCTTGCTCTTTAAGATTTATGTTTGGAGGACAACCATCAACAATACAACCAATTGCAGGTCCATGAGACTCTCCCCAAGTTGTGAAACGAAATAGCTTTCCAAAAGTGTTAAATGACATTATTTATATTATATAGATTATTTTGTTTAAATTATGAATCAAAAAAACTCTTTAGGTCTTAATAGTTGTTTTCTTAATATAGATGATCCAATTCATTTATTTCATGAATGGATGGAGGAAGCAAAGAAAACTGAGCCAAATGATCCGAACGCTGTTGCTTTGGCAACATCAGATAAAAACAACATTCCCTCAGTTAGAATGGTTTTACTAAAAGATTTCAACAAAGATGGATTTGTGTTTTATACAAATTTAAATAGTCAAAAGGGAAATGAATTAAAAGAAAATCCGTATGCTGCGATGTGTTTCCATTGGAAAAGTCTCCTAAGACAAATAAGAATTAATGGAAAGGTATCCTTAGTTTCCGATCAGGTTGCAAATGAATATTATTCATCTAGAGCATATGAAAGTCGAATAGGAGCATGGGCCTCTAATCAAAGTAAAGAATTAAATTCGCGAGAACAATTGTTAAAATCTATACAAGATTACAAAAAAAAATATAGCAACAAATCAGATGTACCAAGACCAAGTCACTGGTCTGGATGGATTTTATCTCCAGATAGTATTGAATTTTGGCTAGATGGTGAGAACAGAATCCATGAGAGATTAAGATATAATAAAGATAATACCGGCAAATGGATAAAATCTTTATTAAGTCCTTAAAAATTTCTTGATAAACTAAATGATGTTAATCTTTTAAGAATATTTTTTTCTTCAGAGTCTTTAAATACACTTAGAGAATTTGAAGCTAAATTTATATAGTGCTGTGCTTTTTGATAGCATTCCTGAATTATTTTATACTTATTTATAAAAGCTATAATTTCATTAAAGTCATCTTTTGTCCTTAACTCTTTTTTAAACATATTTGATAAAATTTTCTTTTCATCATTTCTTAATTTTTGAAAAAGTAAAATTATTGGTAAGGTAATTTTTCCTTCAAAAAAATCTTGACCAATTTTTTTGCCAAATAGTTTGAGCTCAGCATTATAGTCTAGTGTATCGTCCGCTATTTGAAAAGTTAATCCTAAGTTTCTTCCATAAAATTCTAAAGCATCTTTTTCTTTATTTTCTGCATCAGATAAAATTGCGCCAACTTTAGTTGCTGCTGCAAATAACTCAGCTGTTTTAGCAGAGATTATTTTTAAATATGTTTCTTCAAGTATATCAACTTCACCTTTGTGTTGAAGTTGTAGAACCTCACCTTGAGCAATTTTAGACGAAGTGGATGATAATAATTTTAAAACTTCTAAGTTACCGTCTTCTACCATCATTTCAAAACATCTGCTCAATAGATAATCTCCTATTAAAACTGACGAATGATTATCCCAAACTTTGTTTAAAGTTTCTTTTCCTCTTCTAACAGTGCCTTCATCAATTACATCATCATGCATCAACGTTGCGCTATGAATTAATTCAACGCACGCAGCTAAATTTATATCTCGAGAGCCTTTAGAGTAACCGCATAATTTTGCACAGCCCAACGTTAGTAAAGCTCTTAGTCTTTTTCCTCCAGTTTCTATGTGATAATCTGTCATTTTTTGAACCAGCTGTACGTCACTAGATAATTTTGATTTTATTTTTTCTTCGGTTAAAACTAGTTTTTCCTCAACCGAGTCTTTAAGTTGAAAATATGAATCATTTATCTGATTTTTAAGCTGTACAACAGTTCCCATAACATTTTTAAATTAGTATAATTTGTTTATATATATTACTTATCAATTGACGCACCAGTTTCTTCAATTATAAGTAGTCTTTATATTCAATAAATAATTCTATAAGACTTACCTATGTTCTCTTTTTTTAAAAAGAAAAAAATTGTTGCTCACTTAAAATTAAGTGGGGTTATTGGTAATGCAGGAAAATTTAAACAAGGTATTGATTTTGCAGGTCAAGAAGAACTAATTAAAAAGGCTTTTTCTCTGAAAAAAGCGGCATGTGTTGCTATATCAATAAATTCTCCAGGAGGATCACCAGTTCAATCTCATCTAATCTACAGTTTTATTAGACAACAAGCAAAAAAATACAAAAAAAAAGTTATTGTATTCGCTGAAGACGTAGCAGCTTCTGGAGGTTATTTGATTTCTTGTGCTGGGGACGAAATTTATGCAAATTCAAGTTCAATAATTGGATCTATAGGAGTGATATATTCTTCTTTTGGATTTACTCAGTTGATAAAAAAAATTGGGGTTGAAAGAAGAGTTCATACTGCTGGCAAAAACAAAAGCACACTCGATCCATTTTTAGAAGAAAAAAACGAGGATATTGAAAGATTAAAAAATATTCAATTGGATCTTCATAAAGACTTTATAAATGTTGTTGAAAAAAGCAGAGGATCAAAATTAAACAAATCTGATGTAGAACTTTTTTCAGGTGAGTTTTGGTCAGGCAGTAAAGCAAAAAATTTAGGATTGATTGACGGAATAGGTAACGCACATGAAATATTAAAAGATAAATTTGGTGAAGATGTAATTATTAAAAAATTTGAAAAATCAAAAGGATGGTTAAGTCAAAAACTTTCTTCATCCAGCAATCAGGTAGATCAAATAGCAAGTATTTTAGATGAAAGATCAATTTGGCAAAGATATGGTTTCTAAAGCAAAAAAAGAAAAAAAAAAAATTCAAACATTCCAAGATACAATTTTAAATCTTCAGAAATTTTGGAGTAAAAAAGGATGTATTATTCTTCAGCCTTATGATATGGAAGTTGGAGCTGGAACTTTTCATCCAGCCACTACTCTAAGATCATTAGGAAATGAACCATGGAAAGCAGCTTACGTACAACCATCAAGAAGACCTACAGATGGAAGGTATGGAGATAATCCAAACAGGTTGCAACACTATTATCAATTTCAAGTTTTAATTAAACCTTCACCTCAAAATATAAAAAAACTTTATTTAGATAGTTTATCTACTATAGGAATAGATCATAATGATCATGATATAAGGTTTGTTGAAGATGATTGGGAAAGTCCAACATTAGGTGCTGCAGGATTGGGATGGGAAGTATGGTGTGACGGAATGGAAATTACTCAATTCACGTATTTCCAACAAATGGCTGGATTTGATTGTAAACCTGTATCAGTTGAAATCACTTATGGTTTAGAAAGAATTTGTATGTTCACTCAAAAAGAAAAAAACGTTTATGATTTGTTGTGGAATGATGAAGGTGTAAAATATCACAAAGTATTTCATCAAGCTGAAAAAGAATTTTCAGCTTACAATTTTGAACACGCAAATATAGAAACACTTTTGAAAATGTTTGAAATGTATGAGTCCGAGGCAAAAGATTTGGTAGAAAAAAAAATTTCTTTACCAGCATATGATCAATGTTTAAAAGCCAGTCATGTGTTTAATATTTTAGATGCAAGAGGTGCAATTAGTGTTGCGCAAAGAGCAGGTTATATTGCTAGAATAAGAGATATTACAAAATCTGCAGCAGGCGTTTGGTTAGATAGTCAAAAATAATGTCAGAGTTTTTTTTAGAATTATTTAGTGAAGAAATGCCCTCAAATCTTCAACAAAGTTTAAGAGAAAACTTACTTAAAAGTTTTAATGATTTTTTTTTAGAAAAATCAATTTTATTTAAAAAAAGCTCATCATACTCAACACCAAACAGACTAGTAGTATTGTTTGAAGGAGTTCAAAAAAATGTTGTACTAAAATCTGAGGAGATTAAAGGTCCAAATATCAAGTCACCAGAGGGAGCACTAGAGGGTTTTGTTAGGTCAAATAAAATTGTAAAAAAGAATCTTTACAAAAAGAAAACTGATAAAGGAGAATTTTATTTTTTCAAAACAAAATCAAAAAAATTGCACACTCATGAATTGCTAGAGGAATTCATTCCTATATTGTTAAGCAAAATTCAATGGAAAAAATCAATGTATTGGGGAACTTTTGACCTAAATTGGGGGAGACCGTTAAAATCAATTCTAGCTGTATTTGATAAAAAAAAATTAAATTTTAATTTTCATCACCTAAAATCCTCTAACTTAACTTTTATTGATAAAGAATTTGAGGAAAACAAAAAATCATTCTTAGAATTTAAAAATTATAAAAGTTTTTTTAAAAAAATTGACATTATCGTTGATCATAACGAAAGAAAAAAGTTAATAGAAAAAAAATTCAACAGTATATTAAAAAATAAAAATATTAAGACTCAAGACAATCCCAGATTACTTAATGAGGTTGTAGATTTAACAGATCAACCAAATATCATTCTTTGTAAATTTGATAAGAAATTTTTGAATATTCCAAAAGAAATTTTAATTATTACCATGCAATACCATCAAAAATATTTCCCTATATTTGATAATAAAGAAAATATTACTAATGAGTTTTTAGTGGTTGCAAACAAAAAAGATAAAAAGGGATTAATTAAATTAGGAAATGAAAGAGTGGTTGAAGCAAGATTAAGTGATGCAGAATTTTTTTGGAAAAAAGATAAATCTCAAAATATGGTCAAAAAAGTTACTGATTTAAAATCAATGAATTATTTTAGAGGATTAGGAAGTTATTTTGATAAAGCTCAAAGAATGAGAAAATTGGGTGGGATGCTATCTGATGAACTTTTAATCAGCAAAGAAAAAGTCGAACTATCGGCATCTATTTGTAAAGTTGATTTATTATCAGAGCTAGTGGGTGAATTCCCAGAACTACAAGGTGTGATGGGAGGTTATTTTGCTATTGCACAAGGTTTTGATAAAGATTTGGCTTTGGCCATAAGTGAGCAATATTTACCCACAGGTTCAGGCTCAAGAGTACCAAAAAAACCATTTAGCATAGCCCTTTCTTTAACTGATAAGATAGATACTTTAGTTGGTTTTTTTGGTTTAAATAAAAAGCCAACAAGTTCTAAAGATCCATATGCTCTTAGAAGACTAGCATTAGGAGTGATAAGAATAATAATTGAAAATAAAAAAGATTTTAAAATAAAAGATTTAATTAATTATTCTTTAAGCCTGTATTTAGATCAAGGTTTTAAAATTGATAATCAATCTTTACAAAATGAGTTATCAGATTTTTTAATGGATAGATTAAAATATCACATGAAAGAGGAAAATATTAGAAATGATATAGTTCAAGCATCAACAACATCTTTTAATTTAGATCAATCTGTTATTATTTTTAATAAAGCTAAACATTTAAATAAAATTATTAACAAACCAGATGGTTTAGATATTATTGCAAGCTATAAAAGAGCCTCAAATATTTTAGATGGTGAATTAAAAAATAACAAAATAGAATTATCAAATACAACTGACCCTGGTATTTTTAAAACTGAGTTAGAAAAAAATCTATTCAAAAAAATTAGTGAATTAAGGAAATATTTTTCAGGCATTAATAAAGATGAAAATTATGTTCAAACATTGGACAATTTAGCTAGTGTTAAAAGGGAGGTTTTTGACTTTTTTGACAATGTAATTGTAAATGAAGATGATCCGGTCATAAAGAAGAATAGACTGGAACTAATCCAAATGCTGTGTAAAACGTTCAACAATTATGTTAATTTTTCTCTAATCGACTCCCATTAATGAAAAAACTTATATTAAACTTTAATTCTAAGGATAGTAAAAAAATTAAAAATCCTAAAAGCTTTTTAGGAGGAAAAGGTGCTAATCTTTCTGAAATGGGAAGAATGGGTCTTCCGGTACCTCCTGGTTTTACAATATCTACAAAAGTTTGTGAAATTTTTTATAAGGATAAAAAAAAATTAAATAAAAATTTAATTTCTCAAATTAAAAAAGAATTAAAATTAATAGAAAAAGATGTTTCTAAAAAATTTGGAGATTTAAAAAACCCACTTTTGTTGTCAGTGCGATCTGGAGCAAGAGTATCAATGCCGGGCATGATGGATACCATTCTAAATCTGGGTTTAAACGATAAAACAGTTGAAGCTTTAGCAATTAAAACTTCAAATGGGAGATTTGCTAAGGACAGTTATAGAAGATTCATTCAAATGTACGGTAATGTAGTAATGGGTGTTAAGGGTTACCATTTTGAGGAATTAATAGAAAATTATAAACTTACGAAAGGTGTTTTGTTAGATACAGATCTAGATGAAAGTGATTGGGATGGATTAATTGAAGATTTTAAAAGAACAGTAAGAGAAAAGGCAAAAAAGGATTTTCCTCAAGATGTTTATGAACAATTGCTAGGAGCAATAAGTGCAGTATTTTTATCCTGGGAAAGTAATAGAGCAAAAGTTTATAGAAAATTAAATCAAATCCCAGCTGAGTGGGGAACTGCAGTAAACGTTCAATCAATGGTTTTTGGAAATATGGGCGATGATTGTGCAACAGGGGTTGTGTTTACAAGAAATCCATCAGATGGATCAAATGAAATATATGGTGAGTATTTAATTAATGCACAAGGTGAAGATGTTGTAGCGGGCACAAGGACACCTCAGTATATTACTAAAAAAGCTAGACAAGATGCTAAAGTAAAAGAATTATCAATGGAAGAATCTTTGCCAAAAGTTTTTAAAGAACTTCAAAAAATTTTAAAAAAATTAGAGATACATTACAAAGACATGCAAGACGTAGAGTTTACAGTTGAAAATAGTAAACTATGGATGCTTCAAACAAGGTCAGGAAAAAGAACAGCAAGATCAGCAGTAAAAATAGCTGTTGATATGTTTAAAGAAAAATTAATTTCAAAAAAAGAAGCTGTATTAAGAATTGACCCAAACTCTCTAGATACACTTTTGCACCCTACTTTGGATGAAAAAAGTTCAATTAATGTAATAGCAAATGGATTGCCAGCATCACCAGGTGCAGCGAGTGGTAAGGTAGTATTTACTTCTGAGGAAGCAGAAAGATTAAACGCAATGATGCAAGATACAATTTTGGTAAGAGTGGAGACTTCCCCAGAGGATATACAAGGAATGAATGCTGCCAAAGGAATTTTGACAGCCAGGGGAGGAATGACAAGTCATGCAGCGGTTGTAGCTAGAGGCATGGGTAGACCATGTGTATCAGGTTCAAGTGAAATTGATATAAATTATGAAAACAAATATTTCAAGACCTCATCAATGGAAATTAAAGAGGGAGACATAATTACTATAGATGGCTCAACTGGAAGAATTATTGCTGGTAGTGTTTCAACCGTGAAACCAGAAATATCAGGTGATTTTTCAGAGTTAATGTCTTGGGCTGATAGTTTTAGGAAATTAAAAGTAAGGACAAATTCAGAGACACCAAAAGATACTAAAACTGCAAAAGATTTTGGTGCAGAAGGTATAGGACTTTGTAGAACCGAGCATATGTTTTTTGATGAAGAAAGGATTTTGTCTGTAAGAGAAATGATATTATCAAAAACTAAAGATGACAGAGCAATAGCTTTGGAAAAACTGTTACCTCATCAAAGAAAAGATTTTATAGATATATTTAAAATTATGAGTGGATTGCCAGTTACAGTAAGATTGCTAGATCCACCATTGCATGAATTCTTACCACGTACAAAAAAGGAAATAAATGAGGTTGCTAATATTGTTAATCTTCCAGTTATAGAGGTTGAGTCAAGAATTGAAGAGCTTCATGAGCAAAATCCAATGTTAGGTCATAGGGGTTGTCGTCTTGGAATATCGTTTCCTGAAATTTATGAAATGCAATGTAAAGCAATATTTGAAGCTTTGGCAGAACTAAAAAAAAATAAAATAAAATCTGCATTTCCTGAAATAATGATACCTTTGGTATCTACAGAAGCAGAGATTAAAATAATGAAAGATTTAGTGATTAGAATTGCAAAAAAAGTTCAAGAGGAAAATAAAATGAAAATAGAATTTTTAGTGGGCACGATGATTGAATTGCCAAGAGCGGCTATAAAAGCAAAGGAAATTGCGAAATATGCTGAATTTTTTAGTTTTGGTACAAATGATTTAACCCAAACTACTTTTGGAATTAGTAGAGATGATAGTGGAAAATTTCTAAATGATTATTTAGAAAATAAAATATTTTCTGTAGATCCTTTTGTATCAATAGATGAAGGTGTATCAGACCTAATAGAAATAGCAGTTGAAAAAGGAAGAAAACAAAACAAAAATATTAAATTAGGCATTTGCGGAGAGCATGGAGGAGATCCACATAGTATATCTTTTTGTTCTAAAGCTGGATTAAATTATGTTTCTTGTTCACCTTATAGAGTCCCGGTTGCAAGATTAGCTGCCGCTCAAGCAGAATTAAAAAAAAATAAAAATAATTAATTATTGAATGAATTTTTTAAATTCAAAAATAGGTTATTTCTTTTATCTTATTTTTCAAAATAGATTTGTTCAAAGATTTATAAGCGAAGATGATAAAATTAAAATTAATGAAATGAATAATAAATTTAATAACATTAGAGAAGATTATAATTTTAAGGACTACCAATCAGGGAAAAATTGGGGTTCATTTATTAAAGGACAAGATTATAGAAATTGGGCAAAATACTTCCCAGTCTTTGATCGCAATGTAAGAGTTCTAGAAATAGGTCCTGGTTCTGGTTATTATTCTAGATTTATTTGTGAAGATGAGAAAGTAGAGAATTATTCTTTTTGTGAATTAAATATAAATTTTAGAGAGTACTTAATCGATAATTTAAATAAACTTCAACAAACAAAAAAAAATTTTGATTTTTATGTTTATGAAAAAGAATTTTTAAAAGAAAAATTAGATTATAAATTTGATTATATTTTTTTCTTATCTTCTTTCCATCATATTCCTAATAGAGTTGATTATTTTAAAAAATGTTTTAATTCCTTAAATGTAGGTGGAAAAATAATTTTTATTGAACCTACACACTATCTCTTTAGAATTGTTACTATTTTAAAAAAATTTTTTACAACTTATAGGAAATTTAATAGAGAACAAATTAAAGAAAATTGTAGCACACATGCTTTTTGCACATATGAAGAGTTTAAATATATTTCTAAAAATTTTAGAAAAGCATACGAATTAAAATATTATTGGATTGTAAAAAGTAAAAAAATAAAAAAAATTCTTTGTTTTGTTAAAATTAAATTTATTAAAAATTTTATAAAAAAATATTTTTCAGCAGAAATGGTTGTAACAATTGAAAAAAAAAATAATAGTTGATTTTAAACTCAGCCAATATCATGTTTTTGTATTTTGCAAATAAAGTGATTGTGCAAAATAAATTATCAAATAGGGGCGTTCTGTTGCCAGGTGCCCCGGACCCCGTTTGCTTAATTAACTAAGTTAATTAGGCAGCAAGTGCATAACTTTCGTTAGCAATTATAATTTAGCCCGTTACGGTGGAACAATCCCGAACGAAAGAATAGCCTTTAGTCACCCGTCGAATCTAGTTCACCCCCATAAGTTGTAATGGTGGAGGTGGTGGGTACTGCCCCCACGTCCGCAATGGTTATTACGAAATTCGTTTATCGTCGTAGTTGGAAATCCAACATTATTAATATAAAAGTAATTAAAACAGATTCAATAACAATCATGAAATTAACTAAAGAACAACAAGCAGAAATAAAAAATCAACAATCTCAAAGTAATCAAACAAAAAGAGTTACTGCGCCTGAGCTTGAAAAAATACTTTATGAGGCCATTCCTGCTTTAGATCATGGATTCGTAAGAGTAGTGGATTATATGGGCGATGACACATCTATAGTTCAATCAGCCAGAGTATCATATGGGAAAGGAACCAAACAAGTTTCAACTGATAAAGGTTTAATAAAATATTTGATGAGACATTGGCACAGTACTCCATTTGAAATGTGCGAAATTAAATACCATGTTAAACTTCCGATATTTATTGCGAGACAATGGATAAGACATAGAACAGCAAATGTAAATGAATACTCTGCTAGATATTCAATCTTAGACAAAGAATTTTATCTGCCCTCACAAGAAAATTTAGCTGCCCAATCCACAAGTAATAGACAAGGTAGAGGAGATGTTTTGGAAGGAAAACAAGCAGAGGAAGTTTTAGAACTTTTAAAAAGTGATGCGGAGAGAACTTATGATAATTATGAGACTATGCTTAATGAAAGATATGATGGATCAACTATTGATGAAAACAAAAAAGGTTTAGCAAGAGAGCTAGCGAGAATGAATTTAACATTAAATACTTATACCCAATGGTATTGGAAAACTGATTTATTGAACTTGATGAACTTTCTACGATTGAGAGCTGATAGTCATGCTCAATATGAAATTAGAGTTTATGCAGACATAATGTTATATACTGTAAAAAAATGGGTTCCTATAACTTATGATGCTTTCATGGATTATAGAGTTGGTGGTACTGAAGTGTCAGCTAAAGGAAAATTAATTATTCAAAAACTTATCAAAGGTGAAAAAGTAGAGGTTGATAGTTCTGGTTTGTCTAAAAGAGAGTGGAATGAATTAATGTCTGCTTTTGATCTTAAAGATAAGTTGATTTAATTTTTTCCGCAAAATTTAAATATATCTTAGAAATTTCATGCTCAGGGTTAGCTTCTACAATTGGTTTTCCTTTATCTCCAGTTTTACCAACTTCTGGATTAATTGGAATTTCACCCAAAAATTGTTTTTGAAATTCCTCTGCAGTTTTTTTTACTCCGCCTTCTCCAAAAATTTTATATTTTTTTCCATCGTCGCCAATGAAAAAACTCATGTTATCAACTAAACCCAAAATTTTAACTCCAAGTTTATCAAACATTTTAATTCCTCTTTTAACGTCTAAAAGAGCTACTTCTTGAGGTGTACTTACTATTATTGCAGCATCCATTTTTATTTCTTGAGAAAATGTAAGTTGAGTATCTCCAGTTCCTGGGGGCATATCAACAATAATAAAATCCAAATTTTTCCAATTTACTTTCTGAGTAAAAGTTTTAATTGCACTTGTAACCATAGGACCACGCCATATCATTGGAGTTTGTTGATCAGCTAAAAAACCAATCGACATACATTGAATGTCATACCTGATTATAGGATCTAATTTTTGACCATCGCTTTTAGGTTTTTCATTAATGTTAAACATTTTTGGAATTGAAGGACCATAAATATCAGCATCTAATAAACCAACTTTGCAACCTATTTGTTTTAAGGCTAGAGCTAGATTCGTTGCAAATGTGGATTTTCCAACTCCTCCTTTTGCACTCGAAATGGCTATTGTAAACTTTGTTCCAAGAATAGGATTTTTAGTGAATTTTTTAGGTTCTAACTTACTTTTCATTGCGGCACTAAGTTCAGGTTTTTTATCAGACATCAAAGTATCATTACTTGTTTTTTGCAATAAAGACACTATATACTTTTGCATATGTCAGACAATTTCAAAGGTCAAAGTCCTTGGGGCGTACCTCCTGGTGGAGGCGGTGGTGGCAATGGGTCAGGTAGAGGTCCAACACCTCCAAATATTGATGAGTTAATCAGAGATTTACAAGATAAGATAAAAAAATTTTTACCAGGTGGAAAAAGTTCAGGTGGTAAATCAATAAGTTTAATTTTATTAGTTTTAGTTTTTGTGTGGTTCGCAAGTGGTCTTTACAGAGTACTTCCAGATGAACAAGGTGTTGTATTGAGATTTGGTAAGTTCGTAAAAACTACACAGCCTGGTTTGAACTATCATATACCTTTTCCAGTTGAAACAGTACAAACACCTAAAGTAACAAAGGTTAATAGAATGGATATAGGATTTAGATCTGAGAGAGATAGTGGTTTTTCTACAGGTGGTGGAGTAGCAGATGTTCCTCAAGAAAGTTTAATGTTAACTGGAGATGAAAATATTGTTAACATAGACTTTTCAGTATTTTGGGTGATTAAAGATGCTGGCAATTTTTTATTTAAAATTCAAGACCCGGAAGGCACAGTAAAAGCTGCTGCTGAAACTGCAATGAGAGAAGTAATTGCAAAAAGTGATATTCAACCAATTTTGACCGAAGGAAGATCAAAAATTGAGCTAGAAACTCAAGAAATTATTCAAACTATTTTAGATGATTATGAAAGTGGTATTCAAATTACACAAGTTCAAACTCAAAAAGCTGACCCACCTGATCAAGTAATTGATGCTTTTAGAGATGTACAAGCTGCAAGAGCAGACATGGAAAGATCTAAAAATGAAGCTGAAGCATATGCAAATGATGTAATACCAAGAGCTCGAGGGGAAGCGCAAAAAATTTTACAAGCAGCTGAAGCATATAAAAAAGAAGTTGTTGCAAAAGCAGAGGGTGAGGCAAGTAGATTTATTGCAATCTACAGCGAGTATAAAAATGCAAAAGCAGTCACTCAAGAAAGAATGTATTTAGAAACTATGGAGAAAGTTTTAGCTGATATAGATAAAGTAATTATAGAAAAAAATGCAGGCTCAGGAGTGGTACCATACTTACCTTTGCCTGAATTAAAAAAGAAAGCTACGAATTAAAATGAAAGCTGGAAAAATATTAGCAGGGGTATTAGTAGCAATTGGTGTTGTAGCTTTTTTATCAGTAATAATAGTTAAAGAGGTCAACCAAGCAATTATTCTTCAATTTGGTGATCCAAAAAGAATTATAATGAAACCAGGTTTAAACTTTAAAATTCCATTTATTCAAAACGTTGTTTATTTAGATAAAAGAATTTTAAATTTAGATGCTCCACCAGAGGAGGTTATTGCATCTGATCAGAAAAGATTAATTGTTGATGCTTTTGCAAGATTTCAAATAGTAGATCCACTTAAATTTTATATTTCAGTTGGAAACGAAAGAGTTGCAAGATCAAGATTATCTACAATTATAAACTCAAGAATTAGAAATGTATTAGGTCAAGAGGAATTACAAACACTACTATCTAAAGATAGATCTAAACAAATGGCATTGATTAAAGAAGGTGTAAATAATGAGGCTCAAAACTTTGGCATTAATATTGTAGATGTTAGAATTAAAAGAGCTGATCTACCCCAAGCAAACAGTGACGCAATTTACAGAAGAATGCAAACTGAAAGGGAAAGAGAAGCAAAAGAATTTAGAGCAAAAGGAGCAGAGATGGCTGTTACGATTACATCAACTGCTGATAAAGAAGTTACAGTAATCTTAGCAGATGCTCAAAAACAATCTGAGATTATGAAGGGGGAAGGTGATGGAGAAAGAAATAAAATATTTGCTGATGCCTTTGGTCAAGACCCAGAATTTTTTGCTTTCTACAGAGCTATGCAGGCGTATGAAAAAGCTCTAATTGGTGGCGAAACTTCTTTAATTTTATCACCTGATAGTGAATTTTTTAAATTTTTTGGAAATATAAAACCTGAAATCCAACAATAATTCTTAAATGCGTGAGCTAGTTATAGCTTTTGGTCTTTTTTTATTTATTGAGGGAATTTTGTACGCCTTATTTCCAGCAAAAATGAAAAGTATGTTAAAAAAATTAGAACTTGTGAAAGACAGTCAGCTAAGATCAGGCGGGCTTATTTTTGCAGTAATAGGCTTTATTATTATTTATTATATTAAGAGTTAGTATGAGAAAAATTAAAATTATATTCTTCACATTAGTTTTATCTCTCACTTATTCATTTAATGTAAATTCTAAACCAGTTCCTACTTCGTTTGCAGACCTTGCAGAAAAATTAATGCCATCTGTGGTTAATATTTCTACTACAACAACTGTTGTAACAAACACTAATCCTTTTCCTTTTCAGTTTCCCCCAGGGTCTCCTTTTGAGGATATGTTCAAAGAGTTTGGGACTCCCCAGGAAAGACAATCAGCTGCACTAGGCTCAGGATTTATAATTGATGAGAAAGGAATTGTAGTCACAAATAATCATGTTATTCAAAATGCTGACGACATTATTGTTAGAGTAAATGGTGATCAAGAATTTAAAGCAAAAGTCCTTGGTGCTGACCCACTTATGGATATTGCTGTTTTACAATTAGAAACAGATGAAAAATTTATACCAGTTGCTTTTGGAGACTCAGATAAAGCAAGAATTGGAGATTGGGTTTTGGCAATTGGAAATCCATTTGGTTTAGGAGGAACAGTTACAGCTGGGATAATTTCAGCTAGAAACAGATCAATTGGTTTATCAAGATATGAAGATTTTATACAAACAGACGCTTCAATTAATTCTGGAAATTCAGGTGGACCATTATTTGATATGGATGGAAATGTAATTGGAATTAACACAGCAATACTTGGACGTAATGGTTCGATTGGAATTGGATTTTCTATTCCCTCTAACAGCGCACAAATCGTAATTAAACAATTAATTGAATTTGGTGAAACGAAAAGAGGTTGGCTTGGTGTTAGAATTCAAGATGTAACAAAAGAAATTGCTGAAGTTGAAAAATTAGATAAAGCAAGAGGAGCACTTGTTGCAAGCGTTGCTGAAAATAGTCCCTCGGAAAAAGCAGGAATACAAGCAGGTGATATAATATTAGAATTTAATGGAGAAATAATAAACCAAATGAAAGAACTTCCAGCTATTGTAGCAAGAACAGAAGTTGGAAAAAAAGTTGAAGTTAAAGTTTGGAGAGAAAAAAAAGAGATCATAAAAAATGTTATTTTAGGAAGATTAGAAACTTCAGATGATTTTAAAATAAGTAAAAATCAAGAAAATCAAAAACAAAAGAATGAAGAAGTAATTGAAAGTTTAAGAATTGCAGTGAGACCATTGACAAAAGAAGATATAAATAACAGAAAATTACCCAATCAAATAACAGGACTAGTTATAACTAAAATTGCAAACAACAGTCCTGTAGCAAATTCTATAGAAATTAATAGTATTATTGTCGAAGCACAGAAGAAAAAAATTAGATCGGCAGACGACTTAAGAAATATTACTAAGGAAGTTTTAAATTCAAATCAGAAAACAGTTTTACTTGCTATCTACAACAATCAAAATCAACGAAGATATATAGGTATTAAACTAGACTGATCATGGATTTAAAATCCAAGATTATATTAATATCGGGACCTACAGCATCAGGAAAATCAAGTTTTGCAATTAAGTTTGCAAAAAAAGTTGATGGTGAGATAATTAATGCAGACAGTATGCAAGTATACAAACAACTTAAAATTTTATCAGCTAGACCAGATCCAAAAAAATACCAGAAAATAAAACATCATTTGTATGGTTTTCATAATGTTACAAAAAACTTCTCTACAGGTGATTGGCTGAAGCTAGTAATTAAAAAAATTAGGGAAGTTCAAAAAAGAAAAAAAACCCCAATTCTTGTTGGAGGAACAGGCTTATACTTTAAAGCGTTAACTGATGGTTTAGTTAAAATACCAAATATTTCATTAAAATTGAGAACTCAAATTAGGTGTTTGCAAAAAAAGATCGGACAAAAGAAGTTTTATGAAAAACTATTGAAACTAGATCCATCCTCAATAGGAAAAATAAACCCTACAGACACTCAAAGATCTATCAGAGCTTATGAAGTAAAAAGATTTACAAAAAAATCTTTACATGAATGGTTTAAAAACACAAAATCAAACTTTGTGGAAGATGATTTTTTTAAAATTTATATTGATTATCCTAGACAAGAATTAATTGAGCGTATAAATGAAAGATCAGGGGAGATGATAGAAAATGGAGCAATAAAAGAAGTAAAAGATTTTATTAAGCTACGGGTTAGCAAAGATAAAAGCGCTAACAAGGCTATTGGGGTTAATGAAATTAGAGAATATTTAAAAAAACAAAAAAATTTGAATGATACTAAAGAAAAAATAGCCATAAAAACAAGACAATACGCCAAAAGACAAAGTACTTGGGCCAGAGGTAACATGAACAGTTGGATGAAACTAAAGCCACAAGACATAAATAATTTTTTGAAAAAAATTTAAAATTTTCATTCTTAAACTTGACCAATGAGCACAACTTCAGCTAGATTGCATAATGCCAAAATTATTAACTGGTGCAGAAATTGTATTTAAATGTCTTGAAGACCAAAAGGTAGAACATATCTTTGGTTATCCAGGTGGTGCGGTGCTACCAATTTATGATGAATTAAAAAATCATCCTTCTATAAAACATATTTTAGTTAGACACGAACAAGGTGCTGGTCACGCAGCTGAGGGTTATGCTAGGTCATCAGGAAAACCAGGTGTAGTATTAGTTACATCAGGTCCAGGGGCAACCAATGTTGTTACAGCCCTAACAGATGCTTATATGGACTCGGTACCGTTAGTTTGTATTTCTGGTCAGGTTCCAACACATTTAATTGGAACTGATGCTTTCCAAGAATGTGACACTACAGGAATTACAAGACCTTGTACGAAACACAACTGGTTAGTAAAAGATATTAACGATCTTTCTAAAGTTATGCATGAAGCTTTTAGAGTTGCAACAACTGGAAGACCAGGACCAGTCTTAATTGATATTCCAAAAGATATTCAGTTTGCAAAAACAAAATACAAAAAACCAAATAAAGAAAAAAAAATAAATGGAAAATCGCATAATAAATTTTCTAATGATCAAATTGATGAATTAGTTAAATTATTAAGCATGGCCAAAAAACCAATCATCTATAGTGGGGGAGGGGTAATTAACTCAGGTCCAAAAGCAAGTCAGGCTCTAAGACAATTTGTTGAGCTAACTGGTTTTCCTATAACTTCCACACTTCAGGGATTAGGTGCTTACCCTGGAGATGATAATCAATTTTTAGGGATGCTTGGTATGCATGGTACATATGAAGCAAATAATGCTATGCATGATTGTGATCTTTTAATTAATATCGGTGCAAGGTTTGATGATCGTATTACTGGAAAAATTGATGAGTTTTCACCAAATTCCAAAAAGGTTCATATTGATATAGATCCATCATCAATTAATAAAATTATCAAAGTGGATCTTGCAATAGTTGGAGACGTCACGAGAGTAATAAGTAAAATTAATAAAACAATTATTCAAAGAAAAAATGGTCACAGGAAGTCAAATAGATCAAATTTAGCTAAGTGGTGGGAACAAATTGAAAAATGGAGAGAAAAAGATTCTCTGAATTTTGTAAATAGTAATGAAAATATAAAACCTCAACATGCTGTTCAAAGACTTTATGAATTAACTAAGAATAAAGATACTTATGTTACTACCGAAGTTGGACAACACCAAATGTGGGCAGCCCAACATTATAAATTTAATAAACCAAACAGATGGATGACATCTGGCGGTTTAGGAACTATGGGGTATGGATTGCCGGCAGCGGTTGGTGTACAAATTGCTCATCCTGAAAAACTTGTAATAGATATTGCAGGAGAGGCATCAGTATTAATGACTATGCAAGAAATGTCTACGGCAGTCCAATATAATCTTCCAATAAAAATATTTATTTTGAACAATCAATATATGGGAATGGTTAGACAGTGGCAGGAGTTGCTTCATGAAAAAAATTATTCCGAGAGTTACTCTGAAGCATTACCTGATTTTATGAAAATGGCTGAAGCATATGGATGCAAAGGAATTAAAGCAGATAATCCAGCTGATCTGGACGACAAAATTCAAGAAATGATTGATTATGATGGGCCAGTTATTTTTGATTGCCATGTTGATCCTAATGAAAATTGTTTTCCAATGATCCCATCTGGAAAACCACATAACCAAATGATTTTAGGTCCAAATGATCAAGAGGAAAATAAAATTAAAGGAAAAGGCAAAGCCTTAGTATAATCATAATGCCAAAATCAAAGTCAGCTTACAGCATACCTACGAAGAAACAAAAACCAGATACATATATTTTTGTAGTATGGGTAGATAATGAGGCAGGAGTTTTGGCTAGGGTTGTGGGTTTATTTTCAGGCCGTGGATACAATATCGAGTCACTAGCTGTCGCTGAGGTTGATGCAGTTAAAAATATTTCAAGAATAACAATTGTTACTACTGGAACACCTCAAGTTATTGATCAAATAAGACTTCAATTAACGAAATTAGTACCAGTTCATAAAGTCGCTGAATTTAAAAGAGAAGACAAAGGAGTAATATTTAAAGAAATGGCATTATTTAAAATTGTCGGAAAAAGAAATAAAATTCAAAAATGCTTAAATGCTTGTAAAAAATTTAATCCCATAATATTAGATGAATCAAAAACTTCAGCAGTAATTCAAATAACTGCTCTAAGAAGGGAAATTGATAAAATGAATAAAAAATTAAAGCCCTTAGGTCTTATTAGCACTTCGAGAACTGGGGCAGTAGCTATGACGAGAGGTGCTAAAATATTTAATTAATTTAATAGGAGAGATGATATGAAAATGTTTTATGAAAAGGATGCAGATGTAAATCTGATTAAAAGCAAAAAAGTTGCTATTTTTGGTTATGGAAGTCAAGGTCATGCTCACGCGTTAAATTTAAAAGATAGTGGAGTAAAAGATATTGTTGTTGCTTTAAGAGAAGGTTCGTCGAGTGCAGCAAAAGCAGAGTCAAAAGGATTAAAAGTAATGAATTTATCAGATGCTGCTGAGTGGGCTGATGTAGTAATGATTTTAACTCCTGATGAGTTACAAGCAGAAATTTATAAAAATCATATTGAACAAAGAGTAAGAGAGGGAACAAGTATTGCATTTGCTCATGGTTTAAATGTTCATTACGATTTAATAAAAGCAAGAAAAGATCTGGATGTTTTTATGGTTGCTCCAAAAGGACCTGGTCATTTAGTAAGAAGCGAATATGAAAAAGGAGGTGGAGTGCCTTGTTTATTTGCTGTTCATCAAGACGGATCTGGAAAGGCAAGAGACTTAGCTTTATCATATGCTTCAGCAGTTGGTGGTGGGAGGTCAGGAATTATTGAAACTACATTTAAAGATGAAGTTGAAACTGATTTATTTGGAGAACAAACAGTATTGTGTGGAGGTTTGGTTGAACTAATTAAAAATGGTTACGAAACTTTAGTTGAAGCAGGATACGAACCAGAGATGGCATATTTTGAGACAGTTCATGAAGTTAAATTAATTGTAGATTTAATTTATGAAGGTGGAATTGCAAACATGAATTATTCTATTTCGAATACTGCTGAATATGGTGAATATCAATCTGGACCAAGAGTAGTTAATAAAGAAGAAACTAAAAAAAGAATGAAAGAAGTTTTGTCTGAAATTCAATCTGGAAAATTCACTAAAGAGTGGATCGATGAATGCAAAAATGGTCAAAAAAACTTTCTTGCAACGAGAGCTAAACTAGCTGAGCATCCTGTTGAAAAAGTTGGTGCAGAACTAAGAGCCATGATGCCTTGGATCGGGAAGAAAAAATTGGTTGATAGTGATAAAAGTTAAATTTTATCAGTAAATTATTGCTACTATAATCCCGTTATTTCACTTATACTTTTTAAATAAATTTAAACACGAGGGGAATAATGAAGACTAAAAATATACTACGAATATTACTGTCATTAGTTCTAGTATTTGGATTTTCTTCCGCATGGGCAAAAACAATAAAATGGTCTATGCAAGGAGACAGTCTAACTCTAGATCCACATGCACAAAATGAAGGTCCAACTACTCAAGTATCAAGACAAGTTTATGAAGCACTTGTTCAAAGAGGTTTAGACATGAAAATAGGACCTGCTTTAGCAACAAAATGGGAAACAACTGATCCAAATACCTGGATTTTTACTTTAAGAGAAGATGCTAAGTTTTCCAATGGAACTAAAATGACATCTGAAGATGTTGTGTTTAGTATTTTAAGAGCAAAACAACCTACGTCAGATTTTAAGGAATATATAAGTACAATTTCAGATGTTAAGGCGATTGATAAGTTTAAAGTTCAGATAACAACAAGTAAGCCTAATCCAATTCTTTTAAATCAACTTTCTAATATATTCATAATGTCTAAAAAGTGGTGTCAAGATAACTTTGCTATTGTCCCACAAAATTGGGATGCTGGACAAGAAACAATTTCAGCAACTAAAGCATTAGGTACAGGACCATTTAGAATTACTTTAAGAGAACCAAACACAAAAACTGTTTTCAAAAAGAATATGCATTGGTGGGGTGAAATGAAGGATAAAAAAGTAACTGAAATTAATTTGTTACCTATTAAAAATGCAGCAACAAGAGTTGCAGCATTATTATCTGGAGAAATTGATTTAGTTACAGATGCACCTGTTCAAGATTTAGCTCGTATTAGCTCTTCCACGGGACATAAAGTAGAAAGCACTGCACAAATGAGAACTATTTTCTTAGGAATGGATCAATCAGCTGATCAACTAAGAACTGGTAACACAGGTGATAATCCGTTTAAGAAAAAAGAGGTTAGGCAAGCACTTTATCAAGCTATTGATATTGAAGCGATCAAGAAAAAAGTTATGAGAGGTTTAAGTGAACCAGCAGGGATTATAACTTTCCCAGGTGTAAATGGATATACATCTGATCTTGATAAAAGAATACCTTACGATGTTAATGCTGCAAAAAAACTTTTAGCTGATGCAGGTTATCCTAATGGTTTTGATGTTGAACTTAGATGTCCTAATGACAGATATGTAAATGATGAAGCAATTTGTACTGCTGTTGTTGGTATGTTAGGTAAAATTGGAGTTAACGTTAATTTATTTGCTCAAACAAAAAGTAAACACTTCAAAGAGCTTAAAGATGATCAAGGTGATTTCTATATGCTAGGATGGGGTGTTCCAACTTTAGATAGTCACTATGTTTTCCATTACCTGTATGAAACTGGTGCTAGCTGGAACAAAGTTAACTTTAGTAATGCTGATGTTGATGCTGCAATTAGAGTTATGGAAGGTGAAGTTGATTTAGATAAAAGAAATGCTGCAATTGCAAAAGCTTGGAAAATTGTAAAAGATGATATTTCTTATCTTCCTTTACATCACCAAGTAATATCTTGGGCATCTAAAAGCAATGTTAATGTTCCTATCAGACCGAATAACGAGCCGTTATTCAGAACTGCTAGTTTTAACTAATTAAAAATTATTACAAGCCCTTTAAATTTTTAAAGGGCTTGTAAGTTTAAACCTTCACAAATTGATAAAATATTTTTTTAAAAGGCTGTTTCAATCTGCTTTGGTGATGTTGGTTGTTGCCTTTGTGTCTTTCTCTTTATTTAATTTTGTTGGAGATCCGATTAATAACATGGTTGGAGAAGAGACTTCTGATGAGGAAAGAGCAGAATTAAGAGAGACATTAGGTTTAATGGATCCAATTCATGTTCAATTTTCAAGATTTATAGTTAATGCTTCAAAGGGTGAGTTTGGAATTTCATATCAATTAAGAAGACCTGTTTCAGAATTAATAGTTGAAAGATTGCCTGCAACTATTGAACTTGTTGTTATTTCTGCATTAATTGCTCTTATAACTGGTACATTATTAGGAGTTTATACCGGCATAAATCGAAAAGGCTTTTTAAGCGATTTTGTTTTGGCAGTCTCCTTGTTGGGGGTTTCGCTCCCCACATTTGTAATTGGTATATTATTTATATATTTGTTTGCAGTAATCTTAGGAATATTACCTTCTTTTGGAAGAGGAGAAGTTGTTGATTTAGGTTTTTGGACTACAGGATTTTTAACAGTCTCTGGACTTAAAGCAATTATACTTCCTTCAGTAACATTAAGTCTTTTCCAAATGACTTATATCATCAGACTTGTAAGAGCAGAGATGATGGAAATATTACAAACAGATTATATTAAGTTTGCGCGTGCTCGAGGTATTAGTGAAAATAGTATTAAATACAAACATGCATTAAAAAATGGATTGATACCAGTAATAACTATAGCAGGAATAAATATTGGAACTCTAATTGCGTTTTCAATTATTACCGAAACTGTTTTTCAATGGCCTGGTATGGGCTTCTTATTTATTCAAGCAGTTCAATTCGTAGATATACCAATCATGTCAGCTTATTTAGTTTTTATAGCTTTTGTTTTCGTGATGATAAATTTTATAGTTGATATTCTTTATTATTTAATTGATCCAAGAATAAGAGTTAAGGGGGATACTGCAAGTGGATAACAAATCATTAACTACTTGGGAAAGAATAAAAGATAGTGATATTTATCATAGCTTTATTAAATCGCCTACTGCGATTGTATCATCTACAGTCTTGTTTATAATTTTTTTCTGTTCTTTTTTTGTTGAGCTCGTAACACCTTACAATCCCTTTGATCCATCCTCTTTATCACTTATGGATGCATTCACCCCTCCTTCATGGACAGAAGATGGTCTTGCTAAATTTATTTTAGGTACTGATGGACAAGGAAGAGATATGTTATCGACAATTTTGTATGGATGTAGGATTTCTTTAATTGTAGGTTTTTCTGCGATAATTTTTAGCTTAATTCTTGGAGTTGGATTGGGATTAACGGCTGGATTTTTTGGGGGAAAATATGAAATGATAGTAATGAGGCTAACCGATGTTCAGTTAACAGTACCAAGTATTTTGATGGCATTGTTGGTTGATGGAATAGCAAGAGGATTAATCTCGAGAGAAATGCATGATGAGATGGCAATTTATGTTTTAATATTTGCTATTGGGATTTCAGAGTGGCCACAATTTGCAAGAGTTTCTAGAGCTGCAACTTTGGTGGAAAAAAATAAAGACTATGTTTCAGCATCAACAATAATTGGGGTTTCAAGTATAATTATTATGTTTAAACATATCTTACCAAATATTTTAAGACCAGTCTTGGTAATTGGAACCATTGGTTTAGCACTTGCTATTTTAGCTGAGTCTACTTTAAGTTTTTTAGGAGTTGGAGTACCTCCAACAACACCTTCTTTAGGGACATTGATACGACTCGGTAATGACTTTTTATTTTCAGGAGAATGGTGGATTACTTTTTTTCCAGCAATTTTCTTGGTTATTTTAGCATTTTCAATAAATTTATTAGGGGATTGGATGAGAGATACTTTAAATCCAAAATTAAAAAAATGACATTTTTAAAAATAAATAATCTTAGTGTTGATTATCAAATGAGAAAAGAAACAGTTAACGCTGCTAAGAATGTGAATATTGAGGTTAATAAAGGAGAAATTTTAGGATTAGTTGGAGAATCTGGATCAGGAAAAAGTACAGTAGGAAACGCTATTATAAATTTAATTGATGAGCCAGGTAAGGTATCTAGTGGATCAGTTATTTTAGGTGATCTTAACATTCATGAAAATTCCGAAAGTATTGTTAAATACAGAGGAAATAAAATTGGATTGATATTTCAAGATCCTCAAACTTCACTTAACCCAATTCTTACAGTGGGGGAACAGTTAATTGAAACAATTCAAACTCATCTTAAATTAAGCAAAGAAGAAGCAAAAAATAAATCTTTAAATTTATTAAAAGAAGTTGGTATAAAAGATGCGGAGACAAGATTTGATAATTATCCTCATCAATTCTCAGGTGGAATGAGACAGAGAGTAGTAATTTCTTTAGCTCTATGTTGCGAACCAGAATTGTTAATTGCAGATGAACCAACAACAGCATTAGATGTATCAATTCAATCTCAGATTTTAGAACTAATTAAAAAATTAACAAAAGAAAGAAACCTTGCGGTCATCTTAATTACTCATGACATGGGGGTTATAGCTGAAACTGCAGATCGAGTTGCAGTTATGAAAAGCGGCAATTTAGTTGAAATTGGTGAAACCAAAGAAATATTAACTAAACCTCAAGAAAATTATACTAAAAGCCTAGTAAGTTCAGTTCCACCAACTAACAAAAAAATTTCAAGATTTGTAATAGTTGAAAAAGAAAACAGTGACAAAAAAGAAAATAATATCAAAATATTAAATAGATGGACAAAAAAAGTAATAATAGATCAAGATTTAGTACAGATAAAAAATTTGAGTAAAAGTTTTGACGATAATTTTTTTACAGAAAGTTCTAAAAATTCTGTGATGGCTGTTAATGATGTTTCATTTGACATAAAAGAAGGCGAGTCTTTTGGCTTAGTGGGAGAAAGTGGAAGTGGAAAATCTACAATTGCAAAAATGATTGTAAATTTATTTAAACCTTCTTCTGGAAATATCTTCTTCGACAACGTTTGTATTACAAAAATAAAACAAAGATCAGAATTAATGAAATTTAGAAAACAAATTCAAATGATATTTCAAGATCCTTATTCTTCACTAAATGGAAGATTAAAAGTGAAAGATATAATTGCAGAACCAATCACACTTCACAACCCATCCATATCAAATATAGATTTAAATAATTACATTTATGACCTACTTGAGTCTGTAGAATTAACTCAAAAATCTGCAGATCGATATCCACATGAATTTTCAGGAGGACAGAGACAGAGAATATCAATTGCAAGAGCACTTGCCACACAACCAAGACTTTTGGTTTGTGACGAACCTACCTCTGCTTTGGATGTAAGTATACAAGCCCAAATATTAAATTTACTTAAAGATCTACAAGAACAATTAAATTTAACAATTTTATTTATTAGCCATGACCTACCGGTTGTCAGACAAATGTGTGATAGAATTGGAGTCTTAAAAGATGGCAAATTGTGTGAGGTTTCAAACACTGAGGATTTATTTTTAAAACCCGACCATGAATATACAAAAGAGCTTTTACGGTTAATGCCTAAAATTGAGTCTATTTATAATTAATTTTTTGTAAGCCTAAAATGGTCGATTAAAATTGATTATTTAACTAATTATTTTGCAATCTCTCTCATAGATTGTATTATAGATTTTCTAAAAATTTTAGTTATGAGCAGTAAAGATAGAGTCTTTATATTTGATACTACTATGCGTGATGGTGAGCAATCGCCAGGAGCGTCTATGAGTTTAGAGGAAAAAATTCAAATCGCCAGAGTGTTTGATGAATTAGGTATAGATATAATTGAAGCAGGTTTTCCTATAGCTTCTCCAGGAGATTTTGAAGCTGTTTCTGAAGTAAGTAAAATTTTAAAAAAATCTATTCCTGCAGGACTTTCGAGACACTCAGTAAAAGATATTGATAGAGCTTATGAAGCTCTAAAACATGCACCGAGATTTAGAATACATACATTTATTTCTACAAGTCCATTACATATGAAGCATAAATTAAATATGTCACCAGAAGATGTTTATGAATCCATTGGAAAACATGTTGCCTATGCAAGAAAGTTTACTGATGATGTTGAGTGGTCTTGTGAAGATGGAACAAGAACTGATATGGATTACATGTGTAAAACTGTAGAGCTTGCAATTAAAAATGGAGCTACAACAATTAATATTCCTGATACAGTTGGTTATACAATACCATCTGAGTTTACTACAATTATAGAAACTTTATTAAATAAAGTTCCAAATATAGATAAAGCAATTTTATCAACTCATTGTCATAATGATTTAGGTTTAGCAGTAGCTAACTCATTAGCTGGAGTTCAAGCTGGAGCAAGACAAATAGAATGCACAATAAACGGTTTAGGAGAAAGAGCAGGAAATGCTGCTCTTGAGGAAGTTGTTATGGCAATTAAAACAAGACCTGATTTAATGCCATATGAAACTGGAATTAATACGACACTTTTAAGCAAAGCCTCAAAAATCGTTTCAAATGCAACAGGTTTTCCTGTTCAATACAATAAGGCGATTGTTGGAAAAAATGCTTTTGCTCATGAAGCAGGAATTCATCAGGATGGAATGTTAAAAAATAGACAAACATATGAGATAATGACACCTGAAAGCGTAGGAGTTAAACAAACATCGTTAGTGATGGGAAAGCATTCTGGTCGACATGCATTTAAAGACAAGTTAAACAGCTTAGGCTATCCAGATTTAACTGACGATGTAGTAGGAAATGCATTTGCAAAATTTAAAGTCTTAGCAGATAAGAAAAAACATGTTTACGATGAAGATATTATTGCCTTAGTAGATGATAGTTTAATCGTAGATAATAAAGTAAATGCAATAACTCTTAAATCTTTAAAAGTTTTTGCTGGAACAGGAGAACCACAAAAAGCAGAAATGACTTTGGATGTTTACGGTGATATTAAAAACGCAACAGAAACTGGAGATGGTCCAGTGGATGCAATATTCAAATGCATTAAAACTTTATATCCTCACGATGTTAATTTACAGCTTTACCAAGTTCATGCAGTTACAGAAGGAACAGATGCACAAGCAACAGTAAGTGTAAAAATAGAGGAAAAGGGCAAAACAACTGTAGGTCAAGCAGCAGACACAGATACTTTAGTTGCATCAGCAAATGCTTACATAAATGCATTAAATAAAATGATCATTAAACGAGATAAAACAGCTCCAATGGAGCAAGAAAGTCAGAAAGTAAGAGGTATATAATGGGATTATTTGATAGCGTTAAAAAAATTTGGAGCCAAGATATGGCAATCGATCTTGGAACCGCAAACACACTTGTTGTTTTAAAAGGTCAAGGAGTGGTTCTTAATGAACCTTCAGTTGTTGCGATAGTTGATCAAGGTGGAAAAAAAAATGTATTAGCTGTTGGGGATGAAGCAAAAACAATGCTTGGAAGAACGCCTGGTAACATAAGTGCAATTAGGCCTTTAAGAGATGGTGTTATCGCAGATTTTATAGTTACCGAAGAAATGATTAAACATTTTATAAAAAAAGTTCATAAAGGAAGCACATTTGCTAACCCAAGAATTTTGATTTGTGTACCAACTGGCTCAACTCCAGTTGAAAGAAAAGCAATTCAAGATAGCGCTCTAGCAGCAGGCGCAAGAAGAGTTCAATTAATTGAAGAGCCAATTGCAGCAGCAATTGGAGCAAATCTTCCAATTTCTGAGGCAACTGGTTCAATGATCGTAGATATTGGAGGTGGTACAAGTGAAATTGCAGTGATGTCTTTGGGTGGACTGGTGTATTCTAAATCTTTAAGAGTTGCTGGTGACTCAATGGATACAGCAATAGTGGATTATATGAGAAAAGAATATAATTTATTGATTGGGGATACTACTGCAGAAAAAATTAAAAAAGAAATGGGTACAGCTGTTCCTACTGGAACAAACACTTATCCAGTTAAAGGAAGAGATTTAAGATCGGGAACTCCAAAGGAAGTAAATATCACAGAGGAGGATACGGCTGAAGCATTAAACGACATAATGAAACAAATGGTTGGTGCAATTAAAGATGCGTTAGAAAATACACCTCCTGAATTGTCAGCTGATTTGGTTGATATGGGTTTAACTTTAACAGGGGGTGGTGCTTTATTAAAAAATATTGATAAAAGGTTTTCTAAAGAAACAGGTTTACCAGTTCATATAGCAGACGATCCATTATCTTGTGTAGCTGTTGGTACAGGTAAAGCTTTGGATCAAGAAGAAACTTTTTCTACTATGTTATCTGAATATTAGGAAAAATGGCTAGCGGCAGAGATGATTTTGTAATTGCCATCAGATCAGCTTTTTTAAAAAAAAAGGATAAACAAAAATTTTCTTTACTAACTCTAATTTTTTTGTCTATCTTCGTAATTGTCTTAAGCAATTTTAATTTTAAAGTAATTCAATTTGTTAAATTGGGAATTAATGAGATAATTTATAGGTCATCTTATATTGCATCAATTCCTGAAAATAAATTTAAAGAAATAGCATCCCAATTCAAATCACATATGGATTTGTATGAAAGTTATCAGAAAGAATTTATTAAAATTGAAAAAACTGAGCAACTAAAATTACAAAATGAGTTTTTAACTGCAGAAAATAAAAAACTTAGAGAGATACTTGACGAAAGCATTAGTTC
>CABYVK010000005.1 GCA_902522385.1 uncultured Pelagibacteraceae bacterium | reverse complement strand
AGAAACTACTCTATTTAGAGAATTTATACTCTTTATAGTTTCCTCTTTAATTTTAATTTTTGCTTTTTTTAAAATTGTCTTAGATTTTTTGTAACTAATCATTTTTGAGTATTTCTTCAGCTTTTTTTAAATCTTCTTTTGTATTTATATTAAAGAAAGGATCGTTATTTGAAAACTCCATATTAATTATTTTTACTCCAGTATTATTAGCCCACAACTCTACTTTTCTTTCTCCCTTGTTTAAATCCTTCTCTAACTTATCTAGTAAATTAATCGACCATAAGCCAAATATATTATGTTGTGTGTTGTTTGACTTAATGAAAAATAAATCACTTTCTTTAAAATTAATATTTTGAATAAAATCTTTAAGTATTACTCTCTTAAAAAAAGGTGTATCAACAGGGAAGGTTGCTATCCATTTATAGTCTTTTTGATTTTCTTTTATCCATTTCATAGCTGATAAAACTCCACCTAACGGACCATGACCTTTTTCAAAATCTTCAATTATTGAAATTTTTTCTGAGTTATGAAAATTAATTTTATTATTTGATACAATTAAGAGTTCCTTGAATTCATCAATAATTTCAGTCAACATATGATCAATTAACAATTTACCAGCTAACTTTACTTGGGATTTATCTTCTCCAAACCTTTGTGACTTACCGCCTGCTAGCACAGTGCCTAAAATATTGTTATGATCCATCTACAAAATATAAAACATTCAAAGTTGAATTAAAGAAATTAAATGGATTTAAGAATTTTAGAAATAGCAGCCCATACTGAAAACAATAAAGTTGTTGAAAACTATACTCATAAGTCAAAACACAAAAATCCATTATGTGGTGATGAGATGGAAATAAGCTTAATTGTCAAAGGAGAAGTTGTAAAGGATATGGGTTATCAGTGTAAATCGTGTGTTTATTGTCAGGCATCAGTCAGTCTACTATCCAGAAAAATTAAAGAAAAAAAAGTTGATGATATTAAAAAATTTATAAAAATTGGTGAGCAACTTTTTGAGGATGCAAAAGTAAGTATGGAAAAACATTGGAAAGATTTTAAAGAAATTTTAGATAAAAAAAATGTTTCTAGGAAAGAATGTTTGCTTTTACCATTAAGAACTATTGCTAAAGCGTTAAAAATTTAAATGATCAAAATTACTAAACCCATATTGCAAAAAGCATTAATTGCAGGTTTTTTTTCTGCATTTACAATTGGTGTGCTAACAGTCCTTACTTATAAAAGTACACTCGGATATTTTATTGCAGCCTCTTTCGGTTCTTCAATGGTCTTACTATTTGGTTTTCCTGAAAGCCCATTTGCACAACCAAAAAATGTTTTTTTTGGACATTTGGTAACTGCTTTAGTAGGTGTGATTTTTGTAAACTATATTCCGCTCCCTATTTATATCAGTATTGCAATCGCTGTTGGAGCAGGAGTTTTTTTAATGATTTTATTTAATGTTGTTCACCCACCTGCTGGTGGAAATCCAATTATAGTTATTATAGGAAGTGCCTCTTATGATTATTTAATTAATCCAATAATTTTTGGTTGTATAATTATATTGTTATTAGCAATTATAATTAATAAATATTTATTAAAAAAAAACTATCCATTAAAATAATTTAATGAATTCTAAATACAAAGTTTTAAAATATTCATCTAATAAGTTTGAGAATATAGATGATTTAATTTCAATTGAAGAACCGTTGGAGATTTCATTAAAATATAATGAGTCTAATAAATGGATAAATCAAACTTTATCTATAACAATGAGAACTCCAGGTAATGATGAGGATCTTGTAAGAGGATTTTTATATAATGAACAAATTATAAAAAATATTGATGATATTGATTCAATAGAAAATTATGGAGATAAAGTTGGTCAATACAATATTCAAAATAAAATATTAGCAACTTTAAATAATTCTGAAAATGTAAATATTTCAAAAATAAAAAGAGATTTTTTAACTAATTCATCCTGTGGTGTATGTGGAAAATCTTCACTTGATGCTCTAGAAATAATAAAAAAAAATAAAACAAATCCATTAGAGCCCAAAATCAAAAAAGAGGTAATTGTAAAATCACCAGATACATTGAGAGAAGGCCAATCGGAATTTAGTAAAACAGGTGGAATTCATGCTAGCGGTCTTTTTAATAGTAATGGAGAATTGGTTGCTGTCAGAGAGGATGTAGGAAGACATAATGCTCTAGATAAACTTATTGGTTGTGCATTAAAGAGCAACCAAATTAATCCTAAAAACCAATTTATAACATGCTCTGGCAGACTAAATTTTGAGTTGGTTCAAAAGGTTTTGATGACGGATATAGGTATAATGATTGGCGTTGGTGCGCCAACTAGTCTTGCTATCGATTTAGCGAATAAATTTGACATTACCCTTGTTGGTTTCGTAAAGAGGGACAGTTTTAATATTTACACAAATAACAAAAAAGTTATTGTGGACTAAATTAATAAAAGGGTATTTGTGTCAAAAAATATAAGTAATTTATCAGGCAGAATAGGCTTAAAAGATAACCTATTTAAGCAAATCTCAGAAAATACCTTAAGCGATAATCCACAAGATATTAAAGAAATTGCCAAAAAACATAACCTAGGTGTTTCAACTCTCCATGGTGCAGAATCCTTTTATGAGTTTTTAAGACCTTCTCATAGAGAAAAAAAAGCGTTCGTTTGTAACGGTAGTGCATGTATGTGTGCGGGTACTCAAGACAAATTAAAAGATAAACTAAAGGAAAAACTAGGTGATGACAAAGTTGGAGAAATGTTCTGCCTAGGTCATTGTTATGAAAACCATGCATTTCACTATGATGGAGAAAATTATGCTGGTAAAGATATAGAAAAGATTGATCAGATTTTAAAAGGTGAAGAAATTAAGCAAGAAAAATTTTTCTCAAAAAGTTTTGCTACGACAAGTTTTTTAATGGATGATAAACTTTCTTCTACAGACCAATTCAAAGATCAATTAAGTAAATTTTTAAAATCAGATAAAAAACAAATAGTAAAATCATTATTAGACTCAAATTTAACAGGAAGAGGTGGTGCAGGTTTTCCAACAGGAATGAAATGGGATTTCTGCAGTAAAGCAAAAGGAGATAAAAAATATGTTATATGTAATGCAGATGAGGGCGACTCTGGTGCATTTTCAGATAGGTATTTATTAGAAGACCAGCCTTTAAAAGTTATTTTTGGAATGGTAATATGCGGCTATGTAATTGGGAGTGATGAAGGTGTTTTATATATAAGAGGAGAATATCCAAAATCAATTGAAGCATTAAATGGAAGTATAAACGAACTTAAAAAATTAGGATTATTAGGTGAAAATATTTTAGGAACAGATTTTTCATTCGATTTAGGAATTTGTATTGGTCAAGGTGCGTATATCTGTGGAGAAGAAACGGCTTTAATTGCATCTATTGAAGGAAGAAGAGCAGAAGTTGATGTTAGACCTCCTTTTCCTGTTACAGAAGGATTATATAAAAAACCAACTGTTGTTAACAATGTTGAA
Organism: uncultured Pelagibacteraceae bacterium; assembly: GCA_902522385.1. Lineage (GTDB taxonomy): Bacteria > Pseudomonadota > Alphaproteobacteria > Pelagibacterales > Pelagibacteraceae > Pelagibacter. The sequence goes on along the minus strand of CABYVK010000005.1, from coordinate 62,819 downwards.
ACTTTAGCAGCTGCAACTGGAATTTTAATAAATGGTTCTGAAAAGTTTTCATCTATAGGAAATAAAAAATCAGCAGGTACTAAATTAGTTTGTTTGGATAGTTTCTTTAACAACCCAGGTGTTTATGAAATTGATATGGGCACTCCAATGAAAAAAATATTTAATGAAATTGGTGGAGGATATAAAGAACCATTAAAAGCTTTTCAAATTGGTGGGCCACTTGGTGGTGTGGTTCCATTAAGTGAAATAGAAAATCTAAATTTAGATTTTCAGGAGTTTACTGCAAAAGGTTTCATGTTAGGTCATGCTAGTGTGGTGAGTATTCCTAAAGATTTTTCTATGGCAGAATACATTCATCATCTTTTTGAATTTTCTGCTGAAGAATCATGTGGAAAATGTTTTCCTGGAAGACTTGGATCTTACAGAGGTAAAGAAATGTTTGACCAAGCTAAAAAGAAAACAGCCAAAATACCTTTGAAATTGCTTGAAGAATTGCTTGTTACAATGAAAAAAGGTTGTTTATGTGCTTTATGTGGAGCTATACCAACTCCTATTCAGAACATCCTAAAGTACTTTGGGGATGAAATGAAAAATGATATGGTTAAAGATAATTAATGAGTTCAGAGAAAAGAAAAATTGCTTATATTGATGGAAAACCGTATGAAATCGGACCAAATCATTCGTCTATTTTAAAATTTGTAAAAAGCTACGTAGGTGAAAAAAAAGTTCCTACTTTATGTGATGATCCAAATCTAGCACCTTATGGAGCTTGTAGAGTGTGTTCGGTCGAAGTTGCTTTAGAAAAAGATGGTCCTACAAGAGTAGTTGCTTCTTGCCATACTCCAGTTGCTGAAAATCAACATATTTTCACGTCTAATGAAAGTTTAAAAAGTCTAAGAAAAAACATTGTTGAATTAGTATTAACAGACCATCCAATGGAATGTGATAGCTGTGAGGTAAATAATAATTGTGAACTTCAAACTGTTGCTAATGATCTAGGAATTAATGACCATAGATATAATAGTCCAAAACAACATAAAGGTATTCCTAGAGATACATCTCATGATTACATGAGAATGAATTTAGACAATTGTATCAATTGTGGAAGATGTGTCAGAGCTTGTGATGAAATTCAAGGTTCATTTGTACTTACAATGAGTGGAAGAGGATTTGAGTCAAGAATAACAACTGATAACGACATGATGTTTGGAGATAGTTCATGTGTTTCTTGTGGTGCATGCGCTCACACTTGTCCAACAGATGCTATTTCAGATGTTTTTCAATCAAAATCTGCTGCTGTAGATAAAAAAGTTAGAACAACTTGTTCATACTGCGGTGTTGGTTGTAATTTAGAGGCCTCCATTAAAGATGATAAGGTTGTGGCTATTGATACACCTAAACAAACAGAAGTTAATGCTGGACATACGTGTATTAAAGGAAGATATGCATTTAGTTTTTATGATCATCCAGACAGATTAAAAACACCTTTAATCAAAAGAAATGGAAAATTTCAAGAAGCTTCTTGGGATGAAGCTTATGATTTTATAAAAAAGGAAATGAACAGAATTACAAAAGATAATGGTCCAGATGCTTTTGCTGGAATTTCTTCTGCAAGATGTACGAATGAAGAAAATTATGTTTTCCAAAAGATGATTAGAGCTGCAGTTGGAACAAATAGTGTAGACTGTTGTGCAAGAATTTGTCATTCACCAACAGCTTGGGGAATGCAACAAACTTTTGGGACTGGGGCGGCAACTAACTCTACAGAAGATATTTATCATGCGGATTTATTTTTGGTAATTGGAGCTAATCCAACAAATGCTCATCCTGTAACAGGTGCAAAAATAAAACAACAAGTCATGAAAGGTAAAAAATTAATTGTGCTTGATCCAGTTACAACTGAACTTGCGAAACTTGCTGATTATCATATTAAACTAAGACCAGGAACTAATGTTGCAGTTCTAAATATGATGTTGCACTTTATTATCAAATCAAAACTTTATAATGCAGATTTTGTTAGAGATAGAACTGAAGGTTTTGATAATTTCTTAAAAGAAATTGAAAGACAAGATATTGATCATTTAGCAAAAGTAGCTGGTGTAGATAAACAATTAGTTAAAGAAGCAGCAATAGCATATGCTACTGCAAGAAATTCGATGGAGTTTCATGGTTTAGGAGTTACTGAACACGAACAAGGATCTAAAACTGTGATGTTGATTGCAGATCTAGCAATGATTACTGGAAATATTGGAAGAAAAGGTGTTGGGGTTAATCCTTTAAGAGGTCAAAACAATGTTCAAGGTGCAGCAGATATGGGATGCCAACCACACCAAGGTGCTGGATATTTCCCTGTAGCTGATGAAAAGCATCAAGAATTCTATACTGAAAAATATGGAGTAACTCACCCAACTAAGCCAGGATTAAAAATTCCTCAGATGTTTGAAGCTGCAATAAACAAGGAATTAAAAGGTCTATGGATCATTGGAGAAGATATTGTTCAAACAGATCCTAATAGTGCTCATGTTATTGAAGCTATGAACTCTTTAGAGCTTTTAGTCGTTCAAGAAATATTTATGAGTGAAACAGCAAAATTAGCAACTGTTGTGCTCCCAGGTACAACGTTCTTAGAAAAGGATGGAACATTTACAAATACTGAAAGAAGAATTCAAAGAGTGAACAGAGCTGTACCTCCTCTACCAGGCACTAAACCTGATGGATTAATTGTAACTGAGATGATGCAGAAATTAGGCTTCGATCAGCCAACTTACGATGCAGATCAAGTTCTAGAAGAAATTGCTGATATCGTTCCTTTCTTTAAGGGAGTTACTAGAGAGAGACTTGGAAAATTTGGATTACAATGGCCAGTTCAAGAAGATGGAACTGATACAAAAATTTTACATACAGAAACATTTAAACTAGGTAAAGGCCGACTAAAAAACTTTGATTGGAAAGAATCATCAGAAATAGAAGCTAATCAAAAAGACTACCCTTTAATTTTAACAACAAGTAGAGTTTTACAACATTACAATGCAGCAACAATGACTAGAAGAACAAAAAATATAAATATTGTTGATGAAGATGTTTTATTAATTCATCCTAAAGATGCGGCTCATAGAGATCTAAATACTGGTGATATTGGAAGACTTTATTCAGGTAGAGGTGAGGTTGCACTTAAAGTTGAGGTTACAGACAAAGTTAAAGAAGGAATTGTGTTTACTACGTTCCATTTCCCAGAACATATGGTTAATATGGTTACAGGTCATGGTAAAGATGAGGAAACAATGTGTGCTGAATACAAAGTATCTTCTGTTGAAGTACAAAAAATCTCTAATCAATTTAAAACAGAAGTTAAACCAAAAGAAAATCAAGCTGAAGTTAATTAATTAAAATGACCATTGGTTGGCATTTTGATAATACATATTCAAAGTTATCAAATACGTTTAAAGAAAATATTAAACCAACTCCTGTTCATGATCCTGAATTAGTAATTTTAAATGAGGAACTAGCATCTAATTTAAATTTAGATTTTTCAAAAACAGATAAAAAAAAATTAGCAGAAATATTTTCTGGAAACTCCATACCGGAAGAAACTAATACCATTGCGCAAGCATATGCAGGTCATCAATTTGGACACTTTACCATGTTAGGAGATGGTAGAGCAGTTTTATTGGGTGAGCATTTAGTAAACAATGACAATCGTTTTGACATTCAGTTTAAAGGTTCAGGAAGAACTTCTTTTTCTAGAGGTGGTGATGGAAGAGCAGCACTAGGACCTATGCTTAGAGAATACATTATCAGTGAAGCCATACATTCATTAAATATTCCAACTACTAGAAGTCTTGCTGTTGTTAAAACTGGAGAAAAAGTTGTAAGAGAAAATCTTTTACAGGGCGCTATATTAACAAGAGTTGCATCAAGTCATCTTCGGGTTGGAACATTTCAATATATAGCTGCAACTCAAAACATTGAAAATTTAAATACTTTAGTCGACTACACAATAAACAGGCATTATCCAGAAATTAAATCATCAAATTCAAAAGCGTTAGACTTGTTAAATCTTGTTATGGAAAAGCAATGCCAGCTAGTAATCAATTGGATGAGAGTTGGATTTATTCATGGGGTTATGAATACTGATAACATGGCAATTTCAGGTGAAACCATTGATTACGGTCCTTGTGCATTTATGGATCATTATGATCCAAAAACTGTATTTAGCTCAATCGATAAATTTGGGAGATATGCCTTTTCTAATCAACCACCAATTACAAAGTGGAATTTAGCAAGATTTGCAGAATGTTTAATCCCTCTAATTGACAAAAATGAAAATACTGCAATTAAATTAGCAACAGATTTAATTGATAATTTCCAAAATATTTATGAAGATAAATGGTTAAATATGATGAGAGATAAGCTTGGTCTATTTGGTGAGGATAAAAATGATAAAAAATTAATTAATGATTTATTTAATTGGATGGAAAAAAATAAAGCAGATTACACAAATACTTTTTGTAATCTAATGGATATCAATTCTGATGAAATTTATAAAAATAATAATTTTATCGATTGGAAAAATGAATGGAAAAAAAGATCTGAGTTAGATAATTCAACTAAGGAAAAACAAAGCAAACTTATGAAATCAAATAATCCAATTGTAATTCCTAGAAATCATAAAGTAGAGGAAGCTTTAGCTGAAGCAGACAAAGGAGGTTTAGATAAAATGAAAAAATTATTAGTTATTTTAAAAAATCCTTATGACAATCAGAATAATATTGAGGAATATCAAACGCCTGCTCCATCGAGCAATGAAAAATATCAAACTTTTTGTGGAACTTAAATTATAGAACGTAGGGCTCTGGCCTAGCAGATTTACCCAAAACTCTCTCAACTGCAAAATCACTTATATCAATTGTTTGATATGATCCTGTTGTGATTAATTCAGTTAAGGCCCTACCGATACCTGGTGCCTGCATTAATCCTCGGCCTGTAAATCCAGAAGCCATGTAAACATTGTCATATTTTGGGTGCTTACCAACAACTGCATTATTATCCAATCTATTACAATCATAGTAACCTGCCCATCCACCAGTTAACTTTAATTCCTCAAAGGCAGGTATTCTCTTAGCAAGAGCTGGCCAAACTAATTCCTCAAAATCATTCCAAGCTGGTTCCAAATCATCTGCATCAAACACAGAAATAGGTGATCCTGCTAAATATTCTCCTCCTTCTGGTCTCCAATAAACACCCGTTGTTAAATCTCCACTTAGTGGCATTTCTTTTATATATGTTGGGCATTTTACTCTAAACACTGTATGCTTTTGAGGAACAACAGGAATATCCTCTAACAATTCTTTTGTCCAACAACCAGCTGCAGAAACAATTGTTTTGGCATTTATTTCAGAAATACTTTTTACTTCACCTTTAATAAATTCTGCTCCAAGCTCTATAGCTTTACTTTTAAGAGCGCTATGAAACATAAATGGATCAATCCATCCTTCACTTTGATTATCCGTATAAGTTGCTGTCTCTATCCCTTCACTATTCACATAAGGGAAGACCTTAGATAATTCCAACCCTTTAATATTTTTTGTTCCTGCATCACATTCTTTATGATTTTCTAATGCTCTATATTGTTCTTCAGCATGTTCAGGGCCAAACATTAAAAGATAACCGTTGGTTACCATACTAGCTGTTGGATTAGGATTTTTTTCTGTTTTTAATAATTCTGGTATTTGAAAAATAAATTCTCTTGCAAATTTTCCTAATAAAATATTTTCTTTTTGGAAAAATTGTCTTCTAAAACCACCTAGAGATAATGGGAATGAAGCTGTTTTATAAGTAGGATCTCTTTCAATAACTTTTACTTTTCTACCTTCTTTGGATAAAAAATAAGCAGTTGCCGCCCCTATTATTCCACCACCAATTACTACAATATCATCCATATCTAATTTAACATAATTAAGCTTGTATTCAGAATTAGTGCAAAGCTACACCAAAGTAAATATGGAATCATTAAGTAGGCGCTCAACATCTTGACGCGTTTGAACCTTAAAATAAGATTGATTATTAACACTATTAGTATGATTAAGACTAAAAGAGCCAAAACCATGTTGTGAAAAACAAAAAAAACTACACTCCAAGTTGTATTGAAAATTAAATGAATAAAGTAAATATAAACAGTATTCATATCTCTATTTTTAGTATGCCAATAAAGCCATATAGAGAAAGTCATCATTAAATAAAGAGATGTCCAGACAGGACCAAATATCCAATCTGGAGGATTAAAAGTTGGTTTATTTAATAGTGAGTACCAAGGTTCTTTAAATGTAATTGTAGACAAACCACCAATCAATGAGGCAGAGAATGTAATAGCAAGAAACGACAAAAATGTTAAAAATTTGTTTTTAAGCATATTAAATATATACATAACAAAAAATGAGTAAAAAAACTATTTGGATTACTGGAGGAAGTACTGGCATTGGTAAAGCTTTAGCAATTAAGTTCGCAGCCATGGGATGGAACGTTGCTATATCTGCAAGACGAGCTGAATTGTTGAATGAACTTTCAAATTCTTATGAAAATATTTCAGGTTTTCCTTTAGATGTGACTAACAAAGAAAAGTGTAAAGAAGTATTTAATGAAATTAAAAACAAATTTGAAAATATAGATATTTGTTTTTTTTCAACTGGAACATGGGATCCTAAAAAAGAGAGAGAAATAGATGTCGAGCAAATGGAAGACGTATTTAAGGTAAATTTTTTTGGAACAGTTAATTGTATTAAAGCTGTTGAACAGTACTTTAGAGATAAAAAAAAAGGAATAATAACTATTGTGTCATCAATTGCGGGATATAGGGGATTACCTAATTCAACTGGATATGGACCATCAAAATCGGCATTAAATAACTTAGCTGAAAGTTTGTACTTTGATTTTAAAAGACACAATGTACGTGTTTGTTTAGTTTCTCCTGGTTTTATTAAAACTCCAATGACAGATAAAAATGATTTTAAAATGCCTTTTTTAAAAACACCCGAGTATGCAGCAGATCAAATCTTTGAAGGTTTAGTAAACAAAAATACATTTGAAATACATTTTCCAAAATCACTTACAATAACATTAAAGCTGCTTAGTTTTTTACCAAGTAAAGTTTATTTTGGATTAGTTGGAAAACTCACAAAATATCAAAAAAAATAGTTAATCTTTTACAAATACAACTGTTAATTCTGCTACTTTAAAACCAAACTTTGTCATAGTTGCTCTATTTATTGCAACTCTATCATCTTGTTTAAAAATCCAATCATCAAAAGTGATTTTTATCTCTTTACCTTTGACTGGAACTAATAAAACATATTCAAATTTAAATGCAGGTCCATAAGAATAACCTTTCGCTTTACCAACAACATCACCTGCTGTCCCTTCATAATTGTTTTCATCAATTTTATTTATTCTCCATTCTCGGTCTTGAACTTCACCATCATCCCAATTAAATTTTTCTTTAAGAATTAACTGCTTTCCATCCCAAGTTCCATTTAAGTCTGCAGAAAATTGTCTTGTAACTTTTCCTGATCTATTTTGTAGAACACCCCAAGCCTTAACATTTCCAGATAAATATTCTTCAATGATTAATCTCGGTTCTTTATTTTTAAAATCTTCTGGTTTCATAGCGCTATTATTCGAGCAACTTGTAATTAAGAATAATAAAATTATCAACGAAATTGACTTAATAATTTTTATATGTCGCATAAATATCTCCATTATTTTATTTATTTTGCATTGAAAACTGAATTAGATCTATATTTTTTGACTTAAATCCTGCTTCACAATAAGAAAGGTAAAACTCCCACATTCTTTTAAATGTTGAGTCAAAACCTTGATTTTTTATTAAATCCCATTTTGTTAAAAACTCATTTCTCCATATAGCCAGTGTATTTGCATAGTGATCAGCATAAGAAATATATGTATTAACAGTTAAACCGTTGTCAGAAACATATCGATTAATGCTATTTTTATTTGGCAAAAAACCACCTGGAAAAATATATTTTTGAATAAAATCTTGTTTGTTTTTATATCTATCAAATAACCTATCATCGATAGTAATTGCCTGAATAGCTGCTTTGCCACCATCAGATAAGTTAGCTTTAATAGTTTTAAAATAACCCTCTAAATAATTTTGACCAACTGCCTCAATCATCTCTATAGAAGCAATTGAATTGTATTTGCCTTTAAGATCTCTGTAATCTTTTATTTCAATATTTACTTTTTCGTTTAAACCACAATTAAAAATTCTTTCTTTTGCGAATTCAAATTGTTTTTTTGATATTGTAATACAGTCTAGTTTAACATCATATTTTTTACCTAGATACTCGGCAAAACCTCCCCAACCACATCCTATTTCTAAAATATTGTCACCACTATTTGGTTTAATTAGATCAATTAATTTTTGATATTTGTTAATTTGAGCATCAGATAGATTTTTTGATTTATCATCAAAAATAGCACTAGAGTATGTAAGTGTGTCATCTAACCAAAGAGAAAAAAAATCATTACCTAGATCATAATGTTTAGCAATATTTTCTTTGCTTCTACTTTTTGTATTTTTAATAATTTTATTTTTTACAAAATTAATTATTGGAAAATCAAGAAGGCCTGAGAATTTATGTATTACTTCTATATTTCTTGCAGTTAATTCGATTAAATTTGATAAGTTATTAGTTTCAAATTCACCTCTCATGTAGCTCTCAGCAAATCCAATACTACCACCTCTAATTAAATTATAATTAAAATCTGGTTTTTTGATTGAAATATTTGCATGCAATTTTTCATTTGGATTTCCAAACTTTAAAACTTTTCCGTCATGTGTAGTAAGCTCTAGATAACCATGATTTATTTTATTAAGAAATTTAAAAACTAATTTATCTGCAGTGTTATTTAAAAACATTAATTTTCTACTGTAATATTATTTTTAATTTTAAATTTTTTCTTAATAAATTTTATTCCTTTAAACCACAATTTAAACGCTTCAAAATGTATCGCAGAGATAATTTTAAATGTCATTAAAGGGTGTTTAAGATAAGAAATCATTAAGTTTTTGCTTGTCAAAGCAGATCTTTCACCATCTTGAGATGCAAAAAGAATTTTTCCTTCTTGATCATATTGATCAATTACAACTGATAACTTCTGGTCTGGATTTAATATCCTAAAAAAATAATTACAATCCATTTCAATAAATGGTGAAACATGAAATTTTTTTGAGCAATTATTTTGAATTACTTTATTTTGTCCCTCTACTTTAAAAATATATGTGTGTTGCTCACCAAATGTATTTTTAACCTCATATAATATAGAAATTAATTTATCATTATTATCGTATACAAAAAAAATACTTAGTGGATTAAAAACATAACCAAATATTCTTGGATAGCATAAAAGTTTAACTTTTATGTTGTCTGTACTGATTTCGTTATTAATTAGATTTTTTTTTACCCACTCAAAAAGAGAAGACTCATCACGGTCTCCATGATCTTTTTCGTAAAAACTAATAAGATTAAATTTATTGAATGAAAAAAATTTTAATTTATCATCAAGCTCATTTAGCTCTGATAGATCAATGAAAAGTGAAAATACTTTATATTTAAAAAAATGTTCTTTTGGTTTAAATCTCTTATGGATTACGTTTCCATTATATATACAAGAACTAATCATTAAGGTTTTTCAGCATTTCAAGAGATGATTTTATTCCATCTTCATGAAATCCGTAACCAAAATAACTGCCACAAAAAAGTAAATCTTTTTGATTTTGTATTTTAATAAGCTCTGATTGAGCATCTAACGCTTTTTGATCGTAATATGGATGTGTAAATTTTACTTTTTTCAATATTTTTTTCTCATCAATATTGAAGTAAGGATTTAGTGTTAAGAAAATATTTTCATCACACTTTAAATTTTGTAATAAATTTAACCAATAGGTTATTGAATTTTTCTCTAAATTCTTGTTATCTATTGATGAATTCCAAGAAGACCAAGCTTTTTTATTTTTTGGCATGGCCCGCTGATCTGTATGTATGTAAGCTATATTTTCTTTGTAGCTAAAATTCGAAAGAATATTTATCTCATCCTCAGTTGGATTTTCAATTATCTCTAAGGCTTCATCAGCATGTGTTGCCAAAATAACCTTGTCATAATCAAAAAATTCACTTTCTCCACCGTAATATAAATCTAGTCCTGACATTTTTCTTTTAATTTTTGTGACTTTATAATTTTTATAATATTCCCCACTTAATTGTGAAATTATTTTACTCACATAGGTTCTACTTCTATTGGTTACTGTGTACCACTGTGGTCTATTTTTCAATTTAAACAAACCATGATTTTGGAAAAATCTAAGAAAAAAACTAATTGGCATTTTGCTTGCTTCATAAGGGGGCATAGACCAAATTGCAGATACCATTGGTATTATATGATAATCAGCAAATGTTTTGGATAATTTATTAATTTTTAAATATTCACCTAAGGTAATTTTGTCATTGGATATGGTTGCTTGATCACTTTTTTTATAAAATTTAATTATATCAAAAAACATTTTTAAGAAATCAATGTTAAATAAATTTGATTTATTGCAGAAAATTCCACTCAATCCTTTTCCACAATATTCAAATTTCGTATTATCTACTGAAACTGAAAAAGACATGTTGCTTTTTTCAATTTGAATATCATTTTCCTTAAAAAAATTAATTAAATTTGGATAAGTTTGAAAATTAAAAACAATAAAACCAATATCTATTGAAACTTTTTTTTCATCAAAAAACAAATCTATTGTATGAGAGTGTCCACCAAAATGATCCTCTCTCTCGAAAAGATCTACATGGTGTTTTTTAGATAAATAATAAGCAGAACTTAATCCAGAAATACCTGAGCCAACAACAGCAATTTTCATTAATTATTATGCTGCATCTTCTTTAAACTCATCCATAGTTGGACAAGTACAAAAAATATTTTTATCTCCATATACGTTATCAACTCTTGCAACTGGAGGCCAAAATTTATTTGCTTTTAAGAATTTTGCTGGATATGCAGCTTGCTCTCTTGAATATTTATGATTCCATTCATCTGAAGCTAATTCTATATCAGTATGAGGTGCATTTTTTATAGGGTTATCAACTTTGTCAAACTTGCCTGACTTGACCATATCTATTTCTTTTTTAATGCTAATCAAAGTGTTACAAAATCTATCTAGTTCAGATAAACTCTCACTTTCCGTTGGTTCAATCATCATTGTTCCAGCAACTGGCCATGACATTGTTGGTGCATGAAATCCATAATCTATTAATCTTTTAGCTATATCCTCCTCTGAAATACCTGTGTCACTTTTAATAGATCTAATATCAATAATACATTCGTGTGCTACATTACCATTTGAACCCTTATAAAGAATTGGATAATGGTCTTTTAATTTGTTTGCAATGTAATTTGCATTTAAGATTGCAATTTGTGTTGCAAGTTTTACACCCTCTGATCCCATCATCTTAATATACATCCAAGAAATAGATAAAATACTTGAGCTTCCCCATGGAGCTGCTGAAACTGCACCTATTCCACTTGCTGGTCCGCAATCTTTTACAACCGGATGATTAGGGAGATAAACTTGTAGATGTCTTTTACATGCGATAGGTCCCATTCCAGGTCCTCCTCCACCATGTGGAATACAAAATGTTTTATGCAAGTTTATATGACAAACATCAGGACCAAAATTTCCTGGTTTTGCTACACCAACAAGTGCATTTAAGTTTGCTCCATCCATATAAACTTGACCACCATGTTGATGAATTATTTCGCATATATCTTTAATTTTTTCTTCAAATACTCCGTGAGTAGACGGATAAGTGACCATTAATGCTCCAAGATTTTCAGAATGCATTTCTGCTTTTTTCTTTAAATCCTCAAAATCAACATTTCCTTCTTTGTCACAATCAACAACGACAACTTTCATTCCTACCATTTGTGCGCTAGCAGGATTTGTTCCATGTGCTGAGCTTGGTATTAAACATATGTTTCTATTTTCATCTCCTCTATCTAAATGATATTTTCTTATTACCATTAATCCAGCGTACTCACCTTGGGCTCCTGCATTTGGCTGAAGTGAAACACCAGAAAAACCAGTGATAGATCTTAACCAATTTTTAAGATCTGTGAACATCTCTCTATATCCCTCCATCTGTTCAACAGGTACAAATGGATGAGGTTCTGCCAATTCTCTCCAAGAAATAGGTATCATTTCTGCAGTAGCATTTAATTTCATAGTACATGAACCCAGAGCGATCATTGTTCTATTAAGAGCTATATCCTTATCCTCTAATTTTTTAAGATATCTAAGCATCTCTGTCTCTGAGTGATATGAATTAAAAACAGGGTGTTCTAAATATTTTGAAGTTCTTAATAAATTTTTTGGTAAATTTGGTAAAGCAACAGTAGGATCCTCTTTTTTAATAGATTCTGCTGCATTAAAAATTTTTAATAGTTGATTTACTCTGTAAACATTTTTTCTTTCGTCAAAAGAAACGGATAGCATTTCTGAATTAACTTTTCTTATATTAACTTTTTGGTCTAAAGCGTTTTTAAATATTTGATCAGTCTTTTCTTTGGTAATAATAGTTACAGTATCAAAAAAATAATCTGAGTATAATTCATATCCAGATTGTTTTATTTTATCAGCAAAATTTTTTGCTAGTTGAGATACCCTTTCGGATATACTTTTAATTCCATCTGGACCGTGATAAATGGCATATGCTGCTGAAACAATCGCTAATAAGGCTTGAGCGGTACAAATATTACTTGTGGCTTTGTCTCTTCTAATGTGTTGCTCTCTAGTTTGTAATGACAATCTATAAGCTTTGTTTCCATGCCTATCCACTGAAACTCCAACAATCCTACCTGGCATAGATCGTTTATATTCATCTTTTGTTGCAAAAAAGGCTGCATGAGGTCCTCCATAACCCATTGGAATACCAAACCTTTGGGAGCTACCAACTGCAATATCAGCTCCAAGCTCTCTAGGTGTTTTTAGCATAGAAAGCGCAAGGAGATCACAAACTAAAATTGCCTTTCCATTTTTTTTATGAATTTTACTTATGGACTCACTAGGGTCCTTAATATCACCTAAAGTTCCTGGATATTGTAAAACACCACAAACAATATCTTCTTTTAGCTGTTCTAGAACTTTATCCTCATCTCCAACAAGGACTTTAAGACCCATTGGCTCTGCTCTAGTTTGAATAACATCAATTGTTTGTGGATGACAATTCTCTGAAACAAAAACTAAATTACTATCACTTTTATTAAGTCTATGACTTAAACCCATAGCTTCTGCAGCTGCAGTTCCTTCATCAAGTAGAGACGCATTTGCTATATCCATTCCTGTAAAATCAACAATCATTTGTTGAAAATTTAATAGCATCTCTAATCTACCTTGTGCTACTTCAGGCTGATATGGTGTATATGATGTATACCAACCAGGATTTTCTAATATATTTCTTAAAATTACATATGGTGTGTAGGTTCCATAATAACCCATTCCTATAAAATTTGAGTAAATTTTATTTTTTTTTGAAATTGCTTTTAATTTTCTTAAAGCTTCATATTCTGAATTTGGTTCCCCGATATTTAATTCACCTTTGAACTGAATTTTTTCTGGTATGGTGCTATTAATAAACTCATCTAATGACTTAAAGTTAAGATCTTTAAGCATTTTTTCTTGGTCTTTTTCTGATGGACCTATGTGTCTTCTAATAAAATCTTTTTGAGAATTATGTAACATTAGCTTGATGTCTCCTTTGCAAATTTATCGTATTGTTCTTTATTCATTAAACTATCTAGCTCAGATGAGTCTTTAATTTTCAATTTGAAAAACCATGCACCACCTTCAGGGTCCTCATTAATTTTAGAAGGATCATCTACTATAGACTGGTTAGTATCTACAACTTCACCACTAACCGGAGTATAAACATCACTAGCAGCTTTTGTAGACTCTACCACTCCCGCAGTGCCATCTTTTTCAACATTAGATCCTTTTTCAGGAAGCTCTGCAAAAACTATGTCACCAAGCATTTCTGTTGCATGTTTTGTAATACCTATTGTGGCTACATCTCCCTCTAAAGTAATCCATTCATGTTCTTTAGAAAATTTTACTTCGCTCATTAATTTACTCCTTTCACATAATTTTTTTTATAAAATGGTAAAGCACAAATATTTGCTGGATACTTTTTTCCTCTTACCTCGAGCAAAATCTTTGTATCAACATTTGAAAATTCTCTATCTACATAACCCATCGCTATAGGGCCGTTTACACTTGGTCCGAACGTGCCACTAGTTATTTCACCAATTTGTTTGTCTGTATCATTATATATTTTTGTTTTTTCTCTTGCAATCAGCCTACCTTCAGGTTTGATCCCTACTCTTATCTGATTTGCTCCATCTTGCAATTGGTTCATAATTTTTTTTGATCCAATAAAACCTCCATTTAATAATCTAGATTTTGAGATTGCCCACCTAAGGTTTGCCTCAACTGGTGTTTTATTAATATCTAATTCATGACCATACAAACATAATCCAGCCTCTAATCTCAAGGTATCTCTTGCCCCAAGTCCTATAAGTTGTGCTCCCTTTTCTATTAAATTTTCTACAAATTTTTCAGCTTTATCGTTTGAAATTGAAATTTCAAATCCATCTTCTCCTGTGTAACCAGATCTTGTGACAAATAATTTTTGATTATCATAATCAAACCAATTTCCTGTCATAAAATTTAGTCGATCAACCCCATTTATAATTGAGTTTAAAATTTCTACAGACTTAGGTCCCTGAATTGCTATCAAAGATCTATTGTTGTCTAAACTCATTTTAAATTTTGAACCTAGTAAATTAGATAAAATTTCAAAATCTTTATCTTTGCATGCAGCGTTTAAGATAATTAAATACCCCTCCTCTATTTTAGTAATAATTAAATCATCATAAATTCCAGCATCTTCATTCATTAAAAAACTATACTTAGAGCAGTTCTGTTTAAGATTTTTTAAATCTAATGGAAAAATTTTTTCTAATTCTTCTGTTAAACTTTTATCGCCAAAAATAAATAATTGACCCATATGAGATACGTCAAATATACCGGAATGTGTTCTTGTGAATTTATGTTCTTCAATTATACCTTTGCTATACTGAATAGGCATTTCATAACCAGCAAATTCAACAAACTTAGCTTTGTTACTTTGATGAAGTTTATTTAGTGTTGTTCTTTTAATTTCCATATTAACTCTTCTTTGCCCCCTCTGTCTTGGTGCCTGAGAGATTTGCTCCTTCGGCGAGAATAATTCTCTTTCCAGAGTTAATATGTACGGTCCTTTTGCCTGAGAGTTTCCGGGGTGGTTGCTCCTTCGGCGCTACAAAAGTAGTCTCTCCCGTAAATAAATTTATAGCACATTTAAAATGTTTATGTGAAATTTATTTAGCGACCTTTTTGACAAGTAATGGAGATAAAAACTGTATAACTACTGCTGTTATTACTACCGCTCCCCCAAAAAGTACTGTGAGTGGTGGATTTTCATTTACAAACATCCATGCCCACAAGGGTCCTAGAACAGCTTCAGTTAACATAATGATTCCAACAAATGCTGAAGGAGTTGATCTTGCTCCAATTGTTATAAGTATGAAGCCAAGTCCAACTTGAAAAAATCCTGCAAGAAAACCTAAAAAAATATCATTTGTTGAAACAAAAATACTTGGTGACATGAACAAACCTATTAGTGTTGCAAAAATTCCAGCAACCAGTTGTAAAGGTATCATGTCGACTTTTGGATATTTTCTGACAATTAAAATTAGGATTGCAAATGATATCGGCATAATAAATGCAACTAAGTTTCCAGTCATTTGACCTGGTGTTAGTGAACTTCCTAACATTAATATGATACCAGCTACTGCTGTAATAATGCAAGTTAATGTAATTTTTGAAATTTTTTCTTTTAAAAATACGTAACCAAAAATTGCTAAAAACAAAGCTTGAGTTTGAATTATGAAGTTTGCGTTGGCTACCGTTGTTTCGTACATAGCAAACACATAGCTAGCAAATCCAACAGACAAAATTATACCTCCAAATAAACCTGGAATTCCAGATTTATAAAGAGCACTGAAAACTTTTTCTTTGTAAGTAAGTATTAAAAAAATTGTAATTACTCCAATAAAGAAAAGTGATCTCCAAAATAATATTTGCCAAAGTGTAGATCCATCGAAAGACTTAACAATTAAACCTCCAAAACTTAATGCACAAGCTCCTAAAAAAACTAAAAAAGGACCTGGTATTTTTGATAAGAAATTCATTAAATTTGTGATAGTAAATTTTGAGTTTCCATTTCATATAACTTAAATAAAGTCTCTGCATCAGATAAATTAATCTGTTTAAATTTTGTTTTTGAGCCAGGAGACATCTGTACTAACCGGTCATAATCGACACTAGCCACAACTCCAATTTTTGGATAACCACCAATAGTACCATGATCTGAAAGCATTATAATTGGATTTCCATCTGCAGGAACTTGGATTACGCCTTTAATCAAACCCTCTGATTTAATGTTGGTATTCACAATATTATTAATTTTAGGTCCTTCTAATCTCATGCCCATTCTGTCTGAAAGTTTCGATACTGTGAATTCCCTTTCATAAAATATTTTTTTACCTTCCTCAGAAAAGTAATCAAAATTAGTGCCTTTGATCACTCTTATGTTTTCTATTTTGGTATTAATGTAATTAGTTTTTTTAATATCCTTATTTGAATTTATTTTTTTTACATTAATTCTTTGCCCCACATCTAATTTTTTTCCATCATTAGATCCAATATTTGCTTTCGTGTTTATAGAACAGCTATTCCATTGAAATTTTAAATCAAGCTCTCCACCTAATGCTAAATATCCATAAACTGATTTATTTGTAGAAATGATATTGATTTCATCTCCATCTTCAATTTGATAACTTTGATAGCAATTGCCCTCAATTTCTGTATCTTTTTTTTTAATTGAAAAAAAAACATCCCCTGTAATAGCAAAATTAATTTTTTCTCCTGAATATTTTATATGAGGACCTTGGTATGCAAATTCTATCACTGCAGAGTCTAAATTATTATTTACAAGTTTGTTAGCTATAAGATAATTTCTATTATCCATAGCACCACTAAATGGAATGCCTATATGATAAAGATGATCCCTGCCTTTATCTTGAAAGGTAGTATTTATTCCAGGTCTGATAATATCTAAATAATTACTGCTCATTATAATTTTTGTACTGATCTAAAGTAATTTCCTTGAAAATTACTGTATCTCCTGGATTAATTAGGTTTGGTTTATCCTCTTTTGAACTATCAAAGACATCTAAAGGGGTATTTCCTAGAATATTCCATCCACCTGGACTTTCAAATGTATAAATATTTGCAAATTGCTCTGTTAAAGCAACAGATCCTTTGGGCACTTTTACTCTTGGAGTTTCTAAACGTTGAGCTCGCATATTCTCATCTAAGTCACCAAGAAAAGGCATACCAGCAATAAACCCTGTCATATAACAAAAATATTCCTTATTTAAAAAATTCTCTAAAATTTTTTCTCTACTTAATTTTAATATTTCTTCCAATCTTTTTATATCCATTGAAAAATTTTCATGACAACAAACTGGTATTTCCAATTTTTTAGAATTTATATCTGTTGAGTCTTCAGCATTTATATTTTCAACATAATTTTTTACTTCTTTAAAATTTGTTTTTTTTAGATCATAAGAAATAATTAATTTATTATAAGAAGGTGTTAAATTATTGATCCCTTCAAATTTTTTTTCTTTAATAGTTTTAAAATATTTTATAACTTCTGAATTAATTGATTTATTTACTTCATTACCAAAATCACAGTATAAAGCTGCGTCACCAAGATTTGATATATTTTTTATCATGTCATGTTATACTTAACATTAGAGACTATGGAAATTAATATAAATTGCGATTTAGGTGAAAAATCAAAACATCATTCAAATAAGTATGATCCAGATTTACTAGAAATAGTTAATTCTGCAAATGTCGCATGTGGTTATCATGCAGGTGATGATGAGTCGATGAATCAAGTAGTTCAAATTTCAAAAAAAAATGGTGTTAGTATTGGAGCTCATCCGTCATTTAATGACCCTGAAAATTTTGGAAGACAAAGAATGAATCTTCCACTTAATGAGGTAAGGCAATTGATTATTGATCAATATGAAATTCTTCAAAAAATTGCTCAAGATCATGGAGAGAATGTAACTCATATAAAACCACATGGTGCTTTAAATAATATGGCTTGTGAGGATATAGATTTAGCTACTACTTTAGCAAAAGCTATAAACGAGATTAGTAAAGATTTAATTTATCTGGTTCCTACAGGATCTAAAATGGAAGAAGCAGCCAAAAAACTAAACATGCGTGTAGCTTGTGAAATTTTTGCTGATAGAAATTATGAGGATGATGGTAATTTGGTTTCCAGAAAAAAACCACACGCTCTTATTACTGATCCAGAAGAAGCTAAAAAACATGTGTTAAATATGGTAAAAAATCAGTCACTTAATTGTCACAGCGGAAAGCAAATACCTTGTGAAATTGACTCTGTATGCATACATGGTGATAATGTTAGTTCGCTAGCTACTGCAAAATCTATAAAAAAAAATTTAGTAGATAACGGAGTAACTTTAAAATCTTTAATTGAAATGGAGAAATTTAGATAATGATAAAAAATACATTAATTACTTTTTTTTTATTAATTCTTTTATCTACAAATTCATATTCTGCAGCTACTAGCTCTGGTTCAGACTCCAATAGCACTAATAATTACAGTAAAGCTGTAAAATTAGTCAAAGCAGCAAAAAAATATGAAAATGATGGTAAGTTAGATAAAGCAAATAAAAGATACATGAAAGCTTTAAAGCTTTTGATTAAATCAAACAAAAGCAAGCCGAATAAAGCAGATACATTAAACTACTTAGGTTTTACAACAAGGAAACTTGGAGATTTCGAAACTGGAGAAAAATATTACCTTCAAGGTCTTGCCATTGAACCAAATCATATAGGTATTAATGAATATTTAGGTGAGCTTTATGTTGCAACAAACAGAATTGGTTTAGCCAACGAGAGATTAAAAGTTCTGGAAAGTTGTAACTGTAAAGAATACGATAGTTTAAAACAAATAATTGCTGGAACAAAAAAATCTAAATATTAATATACATAATATTCTAGAATAAGGCGGTCTTAAACTTGATCGCCTTTTTTCAAGGAGTATTTATTGAAATATTAATAAACTTGAAATATTATTGATTTATTTTGATTGAAGAACTCATTATTTTAACAAATATTATTTTCATCACCATTATCTTAACTGCTGATAATGCCGTGATTGTTGGTTCTATAGCTTCAAATTTTGTTCCAAAAAACAGAAAACAAATAATTCTTTGGGGTGTAATCGGAGCCTTTGTTTTTAAAATCTTTTTTGCAGTTTTTGCAACTTTTTTATTTGAATTTTATTTCATAAAGATTTTGGGTGGTTTGTTACTAATTTGGATTGTAAATGATTTAAGAAAAGATTTATTAGATATAAAAAAAATAAAACCTACCACAAAAAAAAGTAAGGAACCTTCCTATATTAGCAGTATTGGAAAAGTTTTATTTGCAGATATCATGATTAGTTTTGATAATGTTATCGGTGTAGTTGCGGCAGCAAAAGGATATTTTGGATTTATGATATTTGGACTTATATTATCAGTTGTTTTGACTGGTGCTTTAGCAACATATATGGCTAATTATATACAAAGACATATTTGGATAGCTTATATTGGTTTAATATTTATCTTAATTGTTGGTCTTCAATTAGTAATTGGTGGGTTAGTTGATCTTGAAATATTAAATATAAATGAAGAATTTAAAAAATACTTTTAGTTAATAAGAGTTTTTTTTATTTGGAAATTTTATTTTTTTGACTTCCTTTGAATAATTTAAAACAGCTTTAGAAATTTCGTTTCTGATATTTGCATATTTTTTAACAAATCTATAATTCGTTGGATTTAATCCAATTAAATCATCAAAAACTAATATCTGACCATCACAATATTTAGAAGCTCCAATACCAATAGTTAGTACCTTTAAATTTTGAGTTACAAGTTTTGCTAAAGAAGTTTCAACACATTCTAAAACAATTGAAAACACTCCTGCTTTTTCTAATAATTGCGAGTCTTTTATAATGTTATCTCTCTCTAGCTTTTTTTTACCTTTAAATTTATATGTTTTATCTGACTGAGGAAGTAAGCCTAAATGACCCATAACTGGAATTTTATTTTTAACTAAAATTTTAATTGTTTCATAAATTTTTTTTCCACCTTCTAGTTTCACTCCATCACATTTAGTTTTTTTCATTATTTGTTTTGCATTTTTCAAAGCCTCTTTAGGAGTTCGATAGGTCTTATGTGGCATATCAACAATCATTAAACTTTTTTTTACACCCATTCTGACACTTTTAGAATGTTCAATCATAGTATTCAAAGTTACTTCTCTAGTAGACTTATAATTATACAAAACAGATCCAAGGGAGTCTCCGACAAGTATAATATCGCAATGATTATCTAAAATTGATGCTACATTTTTTGAGTAAGCAGTTAAACTTACAATTTTTTGTTTATTTTTTTTTTTAATTAAATCTGAAATTTTTTTTTTCATCGACCTACCAGGTGCCGGTGTTTTCCATTGAAGCCCAAGGTTCTTTAGGTTCTAGATTTCCCTCTTGAAGTATTTCAATTGAAATTTTGTCTGGTGATCTAACAAAAGCCATATGACCATCTCTTGGAGGTCTATTAATTGTATAACCCATATCCATTAATCTTTGACAGGTTTCATAAATATTATCTACTCTATAGGCAAGATGACCAAAATTTCTTGAACCTTCACCCAACTCATCACCATCCCAATTATATGTTAATTCTATTTCTGCTTTTTCATCATTTGGTGCCGCAAGAAAAATTAATGTAAATCTTCCTTTTTCATTTTCCATTCTTCTTGTTTCTTTTAAACCAAGCCCTTCACAAAAAAATCTTAAAGACTCATCTACGTCTTTAACTCTAATCATTGTATGTAAATATTTCATAATGTTAATTTATAATTGAAAACTACTCCAATTCAATAGTGCTAGGTGGTTTTGAAGTAACATCATATACTACTCTGTTTATACCCCTTATACTATTAACTATTTTATTTGATATAGTTTGCATAAAAGACTTTTTAAATTCATAATAATCTGCAGTCATTCCGTCTTCAGATGTAATTGCTCTTAATAAACATAAGTATTCATAAGTACGATTGTCTCCCATAACACCTACTGTTTTTACTGGAAGTAATGCTGCATAAGCTTGCCAAATCTTATGATAAAGACCGTGATCTTTTAAGGCTTGAATAAAGTAATAATCAGCCTCCTTGAGTATTTTAATTTTTTCATTAGTTATTAAACCTGGCATTCGAATTGCTAAGCCTGGTCCAGGAAAAGGATGTCTTGAAATAATTTCTTTACTTAAATTTAACTCTAATCCTAAATTTCTTACCTCATCCTTAAATAAGAACTTTAATGGTTCTACTAATTTTAAATTCATTTTTTTTGGGAGGCCACCGACATTATGATGTGATTTAATTTTAGAAGTTTGGCTACCGGTAACTGATTTACTCTCAATTAAATCTGGGTAGAGAGTTCCCTGAGCTAAAAATTTAACATTTTTAATTTTCTTTGCATATCGCTCAAATATTTTAATAAATAAATTACCAATTATTTTTCTTTTTTTCTCTGGATCAGAAATATTTTTTAATTTTTTTATGAATTCCTTTTCGGCATTTACATAAATTAAATTCATTTTTAAACGCTTCTTAAAAGTTTGAACTACTTGTACTTCCTCGTTTTTTCTTAAAAGGCCAGTATTTACAAAAATACAATAAAGTTTTTTACCAATAGCTTTATTCAGTAATTGAGCGACCACACTACTATCCACACCTCCCGATAATGCACAAATAACTTTATTATTTCCAACTTGTTTTCTAACATCTTTAATAAGCTGGTTTTTTTGATCCTTAGAAGACCAATTCTTTTCAATTTTACAAATTAAAAAAATGAAATTACTTATTAATTTTTTTCCATTCTCTGTGTGGGTCACCTCTGGATGAAATTGTACTCCATAATATTTTTTGATTTTATTTTCAACAATAGCAAATTTTGAATTAGTGCTTGATGCAACTACTTTAAAATTCATAGGAAGTTTCGAAACCTGATCAGCGTGGCTCATCCAAACTTTTTTGGATTTTTCATTTCCAAAAAAATTAGTTGTTAAAGGACTGTTGTTTTTTTTGTAAACATTAGCTAGACCAAATTCTCTATGTTTTGATTGTTTTACTCTTCCACCATTAAGTTTTGACAAAATTTGATGCCCAAAACATATTCCAAGAACTGGTACATCAAGTTGTAAAATTTTTTTATCAAATGAATACTTGTTTATTTGATAAACATTTAATGGACCACCAGATAATACTATTCCTTTGATACTGTTATTTATATCTTTTAGTTTTATTTTTTTGTGACTAACTATTTCTGAAAACACACCTAATTCTCTTATTCTTCTTGCTATTAATTGTGTAAATTGAGAACCAAAATCTATTATTAAAACTTTATTAAGATTTTGATCAAGACTCATTATTTTCAGGTTCTATATTTTTTAATGACTCTTGAATATCTTTATTTTCATTACATAAATTTTTACAAACTTTAACAAAATTATCTGAAAGATCTTTTACTTTTTCATAATTTGATTTTTCTAAAGCAATTTTGATTAACATTAATAAAGCTTCCTCGTTATCTGGCTCAATTAAAAGTGTTGTTTCCAAATTATATTCTTCTTTTCTTTGATTTTCCTCTTGGTTATAAATTTTTGCTAGATATAAATATGAGTTTGCGTCTTTTGGATTAAAAACTATATTTCTTTCAAATAAAAAACGCGCATCATCATATTTTTCTTTTTTAAACAATTCTAAAGCTTCATTAAAAAAATTTTCTTTACTAAAAGACGTGCTGTTAAAAAAAGCTGTTAAAATTATTAATCCTATTAATTTGAAAAATTTGTTCATTAATATTTACTATCGTTTTTTACCATATCTACATTATGAACCATACTTTCATAAAATCCAGCTTTTGTAATTTTCACAAATTGTGGTTTATTTCTTAATTTAATAATTGTTCTTGATCCAAGATAACCCATGGAAGATTTCAATCCACCGATTAATTTATAAATAATACTCCCAACATCTCCTTTATATTTTACAAAACCTTCAACACCTTCAGGTACGTATTTTGAGGAATCTTTTTGTTTTTTTTGAAAGTATCTATCAGATGACCCTTTATTCATAGCTCCTATGGAACCCATTCCTCTAAAACTTTTGAAAAGTTGTCCATTTTTTTTAATTAATTTCCCTGGAGTTTCGTTTGTTCCTGCAAACAACGAACCGATCATTACAGCATCAGCTCCTGCAGCAAAAGCTTTTGCTAAATCACCAGAATATTTTATTCCACCATCTGAAATAATTTTAACATTTTTATTTTTCAAACCACTTCTTACAGCTAAAATTGCACTTAATTGAGGAACTCCTATTCCAGCAACCAATCTTGTTGTACAAATAGAACCAGGTCCTATACCAATTTTAATAATATCTACTCCTAACTTTATCAGGAATTTTGCAGCTTCTGGTGTTGCAATATTTCCTGCACATAAAGCAATTTTGTTGGTTTTAATTTTTTTTATATATTTGATTATTTCTGCAACTTTCTTTGTATGACCGTGGGCTGTGTCCACTACAATTAAATTTACACCTTCCTTAATTATTTCTTTGGCTCTAATAAATTCATTTGGCGATGCACCTACAGCTGCTCCAACAATTAGTTTTTGTTTTTTTACTTTTTTTATCTCTGATAATTGTTTTTTTACATCAAGGTTTCTATGAATCACTCCAATACCACCAGCTTTACCTATAGCTATTGCCATTTTGCTCTCCGTGACAGTATCCATTGCAGAAGATAAAAGTGGAATTTTAAGTTTCAAATACTTAGTTAATGATACGCTGGTGTCAGCATCAGAAGGTAATATTTCTGAATAATTTGGAGCTAATGTAACATCATCAAAGGTAAGTGCTTCTTTTATGGGAACCATAATCTTTTATATACGATTCCTTTTAAATTAAAAGTCTCTATCGAATTTTTCTACAAATTATAAAACTTTCTTTTGAATCTTTTCTGCTAGATTTTGGTTTAAAAACCTTAACTTCTTTAAAATATTTTTTTCCCTCTGCGACGATTTCGTTAAATGTTCTGCCCATAAAAATTTTTGAGATAAAATATCCGTTTTCTTTCATTGAATCTTTTGCGAAAAACATTGCTTCTTTACATAGTTCTCCGGTTTGAATTGAGTCTATATTTTTAATACCAGTTGTGTCTACAGCCATATCAGACATTACTACATCAACTTTACCATTTATATTTTTTTTAATTTTTTCTTGAGTTTTTTCTTCAGTAAAGTCTCCTTGGATTTGAACACTCTTGCCTATGGGTTCCATTTTTTTTAAATCTATAGATATCAATCTTCCACTTTTAGCTGCTTTAAGGGCGTATTGTGACCAGCTTCCTGGGGCTGCACCAATATCAATTACTGATAATCCACCTTTAAAAATTTTAAATTTTTCGTCAATTTCAATTAATTTATAAGCCGATCTTGCACGATACCCATCTACTTTAGATTGTCTTACATAGATATCTCTACGCTGTTTATTGATCCAGTTCTTAGAGATTTTATTTTTTTTCAATTAATTATTAAATCTTAAACTTTTATTTAAAATTTTACCTGTGGTAGTTTTGATATCTATTTTAATGTCCTTATTTAATCTCATATCTTCATTATTTTTCCAGATACCAGCTGCTAAATGCATAATTCCAATTTTATAGTTAGGCAAATAAGGCTCAACCCAAGTATCTTTTTCCTCATCAAATTTCGGCAAAAGATTACTTGTAATCCAATTACAACTTAAAGGAAGAAATTCAGTTTCTACATTATCGACATAAACAGACATATTCATTGCTAATTGTTCAGAGCCAAATATTTCTCCAGCTTTAAGTGTTTGCTTTAAGTTTTCCTGCCATGAATTCCAACACATTGAATTTTTTTCTAATGAAAAAGCACCAATATTTATATGAGGAGCAAAAGCTAACTTTCTAGCTTTTTCTAAACTAATATTAGATTTTATTGCATGTTTAAAATTTTGAGATTTAATAATTGCTAGTTTTCCAAAAACCCAATTTACTCTAGAAGTAATCTTGTAACCTGGTCCGATGGTTTGTGTAATTCCTAATTTACCATTATCACATGCTTTAAAATAGAGCTCAACAGATTGCCAATCATTTACCCAAGCATCACAATCAATCCATAAATATTTTTCATAGCTTGGAAAATATTTGGGTAAAAAAGCTCTAGATACTTGGCTCTTTAACCATTCACGCCCTTTAATTTTGCTATGTGGAACTTTTATATCCCATTCTGCCGATTTTATTTCATCTACTTTTGATGATAATTCTGTCTTTTGAACCTCTGATAAACCAGCATCCAAAATACATATTGCAACTTCAGATCCCTCTTTAAATCTTTTTACAGAGTCTATTAACTCATTTAATAAAGGGAAATAATTTGAATCAGCTAGTGATACAATGACATTTTTTTTCATTATAAAATATCTTCGAGATCATCATCTTCGTCTTTATAATTCTGATCTTCGTTTTGTTTTTTTAATTTTTGATAATGAAAAAAACTAATTGGAAGCATACCTAAATATATTATTGCACTAATTGATATAACATTAAATGGATATATTAAAAGTAATCCAAAGAACAAAACTATTCCAAATAAAAGAAAAATAGTCACTTTTCTTTGAATTACGATTTTTTTAAATGAATAACTTGGAAATTTACTGATCAGTAATAGAGATGTTGCAATAAAAAAAATTGGAACAATAACATCATAATTTATATTTATAAAATCAAAGCTTGTAAGACTAAAAATTAATGGAGTTAGAACTAAGATACCTCCTGCTGGAGATGGAACCCCTTCAAAAAAATTATCTCTCCAAGAAGGTGCTTGACCTGTATTTACATTGAAACGAGCTAAACGTAATGCAACACAAATTACATATATTAAACATAACAACCATCCAAATCTTCCTAATGTATTTAGTTTCCAGAAATACATAATAAATGCTGGAGCCACTCCAAAGCTAATCATATCCGTAAGAGAGTCTAGCTCTTTACCAACTTTAGATGTACCTTTAATTAATCTTGCTATTCTTCCATCTAATCCATCAATAAGAGCAGCAAACATAATTGCTATAATCGCAAATTCAAATTTTTCATCTAACGCAAATCTAATGGATGATAAACCTATACAAACTCCAATCAGAGTTAGCATGTTAGGTAAAATAACTCTTGCGTTAGTTTTTTTATCTGTAACAATTTTTAAATTGTTTTTTGGCTGTTCCATAAATTAATTTTTAGCCAGCAGTGTTTCTCCTGAAATTGCTGTTTGACCAACTTTAACTAGTGGTTCATAATTTTCATAATAAACGTCTGCTCTACTACCAAATCTAATCATCCCAATTCTATCACCTTGATTTAATTCCTGATTTTTATTTGTTTCGCAAACTATTCTTCTTGCAACTAATCCTGCAATTTGAACAACTACAATATCATTCCCATGCTTATCTTTAATTTTATAATAATTTCTCTCATTATCTTCGCTTGCCTTATCAAAAGATGCATTTAAAAACTTTCCTGGTTTATATAAAATATCTTCAACAATACCCGAGCAAGGTGTTCTGTTAACATGACAGTCAAAAACATTCATAAAAATACTTATTTTTTTAAATTTTTTATTTTCTAGTCCAAGTTCTTTAGGACCATCCACCTCTTCAACTTTAATCACTTCTCCATCAGCAGGACTTACGAGATAACTATCGTCTCCTATAATTGTTCTCTCTGGATCTCTAAAAAAATAATAAACCCAGATAGTCAGTAATATTCCTATTAATCCTAAAAAATTATTAATAATTAAAAAAAATGATAGTTATGAATGCAGCTATTACTATAAACTTGTATCCTTCAGTGTGAATTCTTGGAAATATCTTACTAAACATATTCTTCTATTTGCTAATTTTCGATTAATATGTATATAAAATGATCAAATTCAATTAATAAGATAATTTTTATTTAATGAGCAAAATCAAGGTAAAAAACCCAGTTGTTGAACTGGATGGCGATGAAATGACTCGTATTATCTGGGAGTTCATCAAAAATAAATTAATCCTCCCATATTTAGATCTTGGCATCGAATATTACGATTTAGGCATGAAAAGCAGAGATAATACTGATGATCAGATTACCATCGAATCTGCGAATGCTATTAAAAAAATTGGTGTTGGAATTAAGTGTGCAACAATTACACCTGATGAGGCAAGAGTAGAAGAATTTGACTTAAAAAAAATGTGGAGATCTCCAAACGGAACCATAAGAAATATAATTGGAGGAACAGTATTCAGGGAACCAATTATTTGTAAAAATATTCCGAAACTTGTTCCTTCTTGGACTGATCCAGTGATTATTGGAAGACATGCATTTGGTGACCAATATAGAGCAACAGACTTTAAAGTTCCTGGGAAAGGAAAAATGGAAGTAAAATGGACATCAGAAGATGGAAAGGATGAAATTAAATATGAAGTATTTAATTTTACAGGTCCTGGTGTTGCACTATCAATGTACAATTTGGATAAATCAATAGAAGACTTTGCAAGATCTTGTTTTAGTTATGGGTTGATTAAAAAGTGGCCTGTTTACATGTCTACGAAAAATACAATTTTAAAACATTACGATGGAAGATTTAAAGATATTTTCCAAGAAATATTTGACAAAGAATACAAAAGTGAATTTGAAAAAAATAATTTAACTTACGAACATAGATTAATTGACGATATGGTTGCATGTGCAATGAAATGGAGTGGTAAATATATTTGGGCTTGTAAAAATTACGATGGTGATGTTCAGTCAGATACTATGGCACAAGGTTATGGATCTTTAGGATTGATGACAAGTACATTGTTAACTCCAGATGGAAAAATAATGGAAGCAGAAGCTGCACACGGAACAGTAACTAGACATTACAGAATGCATCAACAAGGAAAAGAAACTTCAACTAATCCAATCGCATCAATTTTTGCCTGGACTAGAGGATTGGCACATAGAGGTAAGTTAGATAATAATGATGCGCTAATTAAATTTGCACAAACTTTAGAAAAAGTTTGTATTGAATGTGTTGAAAGTGGATCAATGACAAAAGATTTAGCAATTCTTATTGGTCCTGACAGTAAGTATTTAACTACCAATCAATTTTTAGATGTAATTGATGGTAATTTAAAAATGAAATTAAATTAAAGTCTTAAACTTTTCGAAAGCCTCTTCAATTTTTGATTGATCTTGTCCACCTGCTTGAGCGAAGTCTTTTCTTCCTCCTCCACCTTTACCACCAATAATTTCAGAGCCAATTTTAACAAATTTTACAGCATCAAACTTGCTGGTCAAATTGTCAGTTACTCCAACAGCCAATCCAACCTTGTCATCTTTGTTTGCAAACACAACAACAATACCATCACTTAATTCTTTTTTACCCTTATCTACAAGTTTTCTTAATTCTTTTGGTGGTAATCCATCTATTTTTTGAAGTCTTAATTTTACTCCATTAATTTCTTCGTCTTTAATAATATTTTTTGATTTGTTCTCTAAAATTGCATTAACTGAAATAGTCTCTAATTGTTTAGATAAATTTTTAATTAAAGTTTTTTGATCAGTTTCATCTAAACTTGGTTTTCCTCCTAATTTAATAATTTGCTGACTTAAATCTTTAATTGCTTCCTCATCTTTTTCTGCAGATAAATTTGATAATTTTTCTTTATTTTGTAGATATTCCTCTAATTGCTTGTCTCTTAATCCCTCTATTCTTCTAACCCCTGCAGCAATAGATGACTGGCTCACAATCTTAAATTTACCAATATCTCCAGTGTTTTTAACGTGTGTCCCACCACATAATTCAGTAGAAAAATACTTGCCATCTTCATCCCCCATCGAAAGAACTCTTACCTCATCGCCATATTTTTCTCCAAATAATGCTAAAGCACCGTTTTCAACTGCCTCATCAGGTGTCATCAATCTAGTTTTTACATCAGATTTTTTGGAGACCATTTTATTTACAAAATCTTCTATTTTATCGATTTCTTCATTCAAAATTGGCTTCATATGACTGAAATCAAATCTTAATCTACTTGGCTCTACCAAAGATCCTTTTTGGGTTACATGAGTACCAAGAACTCTTCGCAAAGATTCATGTAGTAAATGAGTTGCTGAGTGATAAGCACGTGTATTATCTCTTCTTTCAACATCAATTTTTAATTCCACACTTTCCTGTAATTTTATAGATCCACTCTTTACCTTTCCGTAATGAACAAATAAATCACCTAATTTTTTTTGAACATCAGTTACTTCAAATTTAAAATTATTTGAAACTATTTCACCAGTATCACCTACCTGTCCTCCTGACTCACCATAGAAAGGGGTTTGATTTACTATAATCATTCCCTCATCATTTTCTTTTAATTGATCTACCTCTTTGTTATCTTTTAAAAGAGATAACACGACACCTTCTGCTTGATTAGTTTCGTATCCTAAAAATTCAGTTGATTCAATTTTATCTTTTATTCCAAACCAGATATCTTCAACCGCTGCATCACCAGAACCTTTCCAATTTTTCTTAGCAAGCTCTCTACTTTCCTTCATCAAAGAATTAAACTTTTCTGTATCAATTGACATTGATTTGTTTCTCAAAATATCTTCAGTAAGATCTAATGGGAAACCATAAGTGTCATATAATTTAAAAGCTACGTCACCTGGTAATACTTTATCTATTTTAGATATTTCATCATTTAAAATTTTAATTCCTCTATCCAGTAGAACTAAGAATTTTTCTTCTTCCATTTTTAAAGTTTCTTTAATTAAAGATTCTGCTCTAACTAATTCTGGATAATTTCCAGACATTTCATTTTTAAGAGTATCAAACAAATTATAAAAAACTGGTTCCTTAGATCCAAGTAAATGAGAATGTCTCATCCCTCTTCTCATAATTCTTCGAAGAACATATCCTCTTCCTTCATTTGAAGGTAAAACTCCCTCAGCAATTAAAAACGAACTTGCTCTTAAGTGATCAGCTATTACTCTAAAACTTGCAAGATTAGATTTATCTGATTTGACTTTTGTAATTTCAGATGCTGAACCAATTATTTTTTTAAAATGATCTGTTTCATAGTTATCATGTGAACCTTGTAATAAAGCAGCAATTCTTTCTAATCCCATTCCAGTATCAACAGATGGTTTTGGAAGATTTATTCTTTTATTTTTTGTAACTTGCTCAAATTGCATAAAGACCAAATTCCAAATTTCGATAAATCTATCTCCATCCTCGTCTTTACTTCCAGGTAATCCACCTGGTAAATGATCACCATGATCAAAGAATATTTCTGAGCATGGTCCACAAGGACCTGTCTCTCCCATTGACCAAAAATTATCTGATGTAGCAATTCTTATAATTCTATCATCGCTAAAACCCGCTATTTTCTTCCAAAAATTAAAGGCTTCATCATCCTCATGAAATACAGTTACATAAAGCCTGTTTTTATCTATTCCAAAATCTTTAGTTATTAAATCCCATGCATAATGAATTGCTTGTTCTTTAAAGTAATCACCAAAAGAAAAGTTTCCCAACATTTCAAAAAATGTGTGGTGTCTTGGCGTGTAACCAACATTTTCTAAATCGTTATGCTTACCACCTGCCCTTACACATTTTTGTGATGTTGTTGCTCTCACATAATCTCTTTTCTCTAATCCAGTAAAAACGTTTTTAAACTGAACCATTCCAGAGTTGGCAAACATTAGTGTAGGATCATTGTTTGGAACCAAATTACTAGACTCCACAATCTTGTGATCGTTCTTTTCAAAATACTTCAAAAAAGTATTTCTTATTTCATTGAGTGTTTTGTCTGCCATATTTTTAAAATACAGCTTTTTTATTCTATGTCTAGATATCGAAGGGAAAAAAGGCGCTTAAATTAAGCGCCTTTTATTAATAAAGATGACCTATTAATTCTTTTTAGATGGAGGAGTAGCTTCTGCTTTTGCAGCCTCTTCTTTTTCAGCTACTTTCTTTTCTTTCTCCAATTTTTCGGGATCGATTGGATTTCCCTCTATTTTCTTAGAAATCACACCTGCTTTTTCCCTAATTGCCATTTCAATTTCTGCAGCAACTTTGGGATTTTGAGCTAAATAAGTCTTAGCATTTTCTCTACCTTGACCAATTTTCTCACCCTTGTAAGCGTACCATGCACCTGATTTTTCAATTATATCTGCTTTAGAACCAAGATCGACTAGTTCACCCATCTTACTAATTCCTCTTCCATACATCAAGTCAAACTCAACAACTTTAAATGGTGGTGCTACTTTATTCTTAACTACTTTCACTCTTGTAGAGTTACCAATAATTTCATCTTTATCTTTGATGGCACCAATTCTTCTAATATCCATTCTTACAGATGAGTAAAACTTAAGTGCATTACCACCCGATGTTGTTTCTGGACTTCCAAACATAACTCCAATTTTCATTCTAATTTGGTTGATGAAAATCATCATTGTATTTGTGTTTGAAATTGAACCAGTTAATTTTCTTAACGCCTGACTCATTAATCTTGATTGAAGACCAACGTGATGATCTCCCATCTCACCTTCGATTTCAGCTTTTGGAGTTAAGGCTGCAACAGAGTCGATAACGATTACTGAAATAGAGCCTGATTTTACTAGTGTATCAGCGATTTCCAATGCTTGTTCACCAGTATCTGGCTGTGAAATTAAAAGTTCTTCTGTATTTACTCCTAATTTTTTTGCATAAACTGGATCTAATGCATGCTCTGCATCAACAAATGCACAAATGCCTCCAGCTTTTTGAGCTTCAGCAACAACTTGTAATGCTAATGTTGTTTTTCCAGATGACTCTGGTCCATAAACTTCAATAATTCTTCCTTTTGGTAATCCACCTATACCTAAAGCTAAATCAAGACTTAAAGAACCTGTTGAAACAGACTCGATATCCATCGCTCTTTTTTCACCAAGCTTCATTACAGAGCCTTTTCCAAAATTATCTGTAATTTGAGCTATCGCAGCGTCTAGTGCCTTGTTCTTTTCTTTAACATCCATTTCTTGATCTTTAGTAGATTTAACTACTTTTAGGTTATTTTTCGTCATTTTTTGCCTCTTTTTTTAAATTTTTTAACACTCGAATCATGAAATAAATGTACACATTTTGTTCTCATTAGCAATATATTTATTTTCAGGCTCAAAAAATCAAATATTTACTTCAATTTTAGATATTGGCTATTAAGCAAACCTACTGTTTTAAGCAGATTGTACTGAGCCATTAGATAATTTTTCTCTGAACTTGCTAGAGAAATTTGAGCATCAAGTAATAAAGCATTTGATTGGATAACATCTAAAGTAGTTCTGGAACCTCTTTCATATTCTGCAGCTATTCCTTCATTAGCTATTTCAGCAGCACTTACTTGAACTTTCACTGAGTTCAGAAAACTTTCTGAAGATTGCAAACTTGACCATGCGCTTGCAACATTAGTTTCATTTGTTCTTACGGCATCATCTAACAACAATCTTTTTCGAGTTGTTAGATTTGAATTTTTGTTAATTGTTGATCGTTTTTTTCCACCTGAATAAAAAGGCCAGCTAAGAGTAGCTTTTAATACATCTTGTTCTTTTTCATCTACAGTAGCACTTAAATCATCTGTATAAGTTCTTTGTAATGATAATGATGCTGTAGGTTTTAAATCAGATTCTGAAATTGCTAAATCTTTTTCAGATTTTTCTAAGTCTAATTTTGCAATTAAAATATCTGGATTATTTTGTTTTGAAAGACTCAGTGCTTCATCTAAAGTTGATGGTAAAAAAACAATTGCATTTGTGTTCTTTTGTAGTTGATTTGGATCACTTATTTTTCCAATTATATTCTCATAATTAAGCTTACTAATTAATAAGTCACTTTTAGCTTTTGCAAATTGAGCTTGCGCTCCTGCTAGTGAAGATTCTGATTGCGCTAAGTCAGTGTTTGTAATTTGACCTCTGTCTCTTCTGATTTTATCATTTTCAACTTGTCTAATTAATAAATTTAAATTTTTAGAATTAATTTCAAGTGTTTCTCTTGCAAAAATTAAGTTTGTATATGCGTAGATGGCATTGTGAAGAACATCTTGTTCTTTTTTAACCAGTTGTGCTTTTGCAAGATCTAGGGCTGTAATATTTTTTTTTAGTGTTAAATCTCTTCCATAATCTATAAGAGTTTGTTCTAACTTTATAGAGGTAGTAAATGGATCCACATCATTTATTGTTGAATCACCTCCACTTTGGTTGGTAAGTTTATTAGTATTCTCAAAGCTTTGAGATCCACTTAGTGTTAATGAAGGTTTAAAGTCTGCCTTTGCAATATTCACATCCTCCTCTGATGCTTTAATATTTTCTCTCTCAGCATTTAATTGAATATTATTTTGATAAGTTTGATTTAATGCTTCAAGAAGAGTAACTGCAAAAGCATTATTAAAATAAAATATTGATACGATAACTATGATAAATATTTTTTTCATTTCGCTTTATATACAGCAGTTTTAATTTGATGGTTACTGTTTAAATTTAAAATTATAGATGCATATTTAGGCATATTTTTGAACATATTTTGAGTAATTCTTTGATAAGTTTGCATAAAATTAATCACATCCCCTTTACTCATTATTTTGTGGCCACCTTTTTTCTTTGTTTTTAACCATAGTTTGTGTTCCTGCTTTAATCTCCACTTTTGTAATAAACTAAAGTTTTTTGCTTTTAAGTAAATCATGCAATTTAACTGAGAATATAACTTTTTATACTTAGTTTTTAATTGCTGATTTACGTATTTTCTCCAAATGAGTTTTTGATCATTGGCTTTTTCCATAGAATTAATAGATTTTTTTAAAGTCTTTTCAGTTTCTGCTCTTGCTCCCACACACCATCCTTCAAAAATAATTACATCTGGTCTTTTATTGATTTTGTTCCATTTGTTTTTAGGAAATCTGTCATCAATTGCCTTATTAAAATTTGGTAATTCCATAATTTTAAATTTTTTTGCTTTAGATTTCTTAAAGAAATCCAACATCATATTGATATCATGAGTTCCAGGAACTCCTCTAGTCAATAACATTGGGTGTACTTTTTTTGATAAAGCTATTCTTTCTTTTCTAGTTTTGTAAAAATCATCAATAGAAATCTTGAATACTTTTAATTTAAAATACTTTTCTAATATTATCTTTATTATTGAACTTATTGTTGTTTTGCCTGTTCCTTGACCTCCAGCTAATCCAACAAAGTAAGGTTTTTTGTTATCTCCTTTTTTTGCAATCCAAAAACATATTGGGATTAAAAAATTCTTTATCATGCCCTCTTTATTACCAAACTTTTCATTTGAAGTTTCTTGTGACTTAATAAATTTAAAACAATTTTTTTTAACTTTCTTAAAACATTCTTCAGATAATTTCATTGAACTTTTATTTTTCTTGATCCATTGGATGATTAAGCCCATCAAAGTTAATTACTTCTTTTAAGTCTTCTACTCTGACTTCATCGACACATCCTAAATTAAAACCAGTCATCGCTGGCGCACTTCTTGGATTGTGATGAGTGTAAATTCCACATTCAGTACAAAAGTAATGATTGGCAACTTTAGTGTGATACTGATAAAGTTTTAATTTATCTTTTCCTTTAGTAACTTTAAAATCTTCATTTTTAACCATTCCCATTGTTGCGTTTTTTCTTTTACAAATAGAACAATTGCATCTTACAATTTTTGCTAATTCGTTAACTGTAGCATTTATTTCTGCTTCAACAGCTCCACAATGACAATTTAGTTTCATATAACTCCTTTTTTATTTTAAAATACTTTTAGCTGCAATCTTATTTCCATCTAAATCACGAATATATCCATAATAATTTCCATCTTTTCTAACTCCTGGAGCTCCCTCATCTATTGCACCTTTTGAGATTGCAATTTCATAAAATTTTTCAACAGCTTCTTTGTTATCTGCTAATAAAGTTATCTGGGTTCCATTGCCGAACGTAGCATCTTTTCCATTTACAGGATGTGTTACATAAAATTGTACTTTCTCTGGATCACTTGAATGAGCGTAACCAAGATATTTTTGTGTTTTCAAAACTCTTTTTAGTTTCAAAGGTTCAAATACAGCATCATAAAAATCACCTGATTTTTCATGATCATCAGAACCAACCATCACAAAATCTAAAATATTCATGATTTATTTATTATATACCTCATAAACTTTTTCTCTTTCACTTTTGTTCATTCCTTTTGTTTCCTCTATAAACTTATTTCTTAATTCTCTTGTTTTTAATATGAAAAAACAAACAGTGTCTTTGCTATGGTAAACTGCTTTTAATTCATCATCTATTTCGTTTAACTCTTCTGGAATATCGGCTTTAATACAAATCATAATTTTTCTTTACAAATCACTTTAAGACTACTTATTGTAAAAGTTATCCACATGTCCACCAAATGTTGTTTTCGATGTTCACGTTTTGATTCACTTTTGATTCAATTATAGACTCAAAATACAACCTCTTGAGTGTATTGTATAAATGGTCTATAAAGTAGAACAAAACAAGAACATGAAACTAACAATCCCTTATTATCTACATAAAGCAGGCGCTGGTTTTCCTTCCCCTGCAACCGATTATATCGAAGAAGATATTGATCTGAACATGCATTTAATAAGAAATGTTCCAGCAACTTTCATCATCAGGGTTCAAGGTAAATCCATGGTCGATGTTGGGATTAATGATGGTGATTTATTAGTAGTTGATAAAAGTTTAAAACCAAAAAACTTTTCAACGGTGATTGCAAATGTTCATGACGAACTTGTAGTTAAAACTTTAGTTCAAGAACGAGATAAAAAATTTTTAACTTCTGGGTCTAAAGAGTTTTCTGACAGAATTTTAATTAATGAAGAACAAGATATTTTTATTTGGGGGGTTGTTACTTATGTCATCCATTCTACGTACTAAAAAAATAGCACTAATTGATTGCAATTCTTTTTATGTTTCTTGTGAAAGATTGTTTAATCCAAAAATAAGAAGAAAACCTGTTGTCGTTTTGTCTAATAATGATGGCTGTATCATCTCAAGATCGAATGAAGCAAAAGCCTTAGGTATTAAAATGGGTGAGCCTTACTTTAAAGCAAAAGATATTATTATTAAAAATAAAGTTGAGGTATTTTCATCTAATTATTCTTTATATGGAGATTTATCTAGAAGAGTAATGCGAACTCTTAAAAGATTTAATTCAGAAATAGAAGTTTACTCTATTGATGAAGCTTTTTTAGATTTATCAAACTTTCCTGATACTGAAGTAGAAAAAGTTGGAAAAGAAATTAGAGAAACAGTTTTACAATGGACAGGTATTCCAACGAGCATTGGAATAGCAAATACAAAAACATTAAGTAAAGTTGCAAATCATATTGCAAAGAAAAAACAATCAGGGGTGACAAGTTTAATTGGAATAGATAATTTAGATCCTATTTTAGAAAAAGTTGAAATTAATGATGTCTGGGGTGTTGGTAGGCAACTAACAAAGTTTTATCAAAAACATGGGATTTACAATGCTAAACAACTTAAGAATAAATCTAATACATGGATCAAGAAAAGTTCAAATGTTCTAAGTTCAAGAACTGCAATGGAGCTTAGAGGAGTTTCTTGTATTGGATTAGAGACAACTACTACTAAAAGAAAGAGCTGCGTGGTTTCAAGATCATTTGGAAAAAGAATTGAAACTTTTCAAGAATTAAAAGAAGCGGTTGCTAACTATTGTTTAAACGCATCTGAAAAAATTAGATCAGAGTCTTTAGTTGCAAAAGCAATTACTGTATTTGTTAGAACTAGTCCTTTTCAAAGAAACTTTGGTTATTATTCAAATGCAAAGACAGTTGATTTTCCAATTGCAACAAACAATAGTATTGAAACAGTTAAGACAGCAGTTTCAATATTAGAAAGTATTTTTAAAAACGGTTACCGTTATCAAAAAGCAGGTGTCATGCTAACAGGGTTATCGAATGCAAGTGATAAAGCAAATTTATTTACATCTGAAAAAGATAAAAAAATTGATAGCTTAATGCGATCAATTGATAACACTAATCATCGATACGGAAGATCTACCTTGAGTGTTGCAAGCGCTGGGGTTCATAAGAAGTGGAATATGCGAAGACAGTATTCTTCTAAAATTGATACAGCTGATTTCTATTGTTTACCAACGATTAGAGCATAATAAAAAACTCTATAGCCCACCTGATGAGAATAAGAATTTAGCAACATCTTCAACACCAATTTGCTTTTTCATCTGACAAAAAACATAAGGTAAGCCATTTCGGGCCTTTTTTACATCTTCTTTCATGGTTTCAAGGTTAACTTCTACATGAGGAGCTAAATCTGTCTTATTAATAATTAACAAGTCTGATTTTTGAATTGCAGGACCACCTTTTCTAGGGATATCTCCACCCATACCAACATCAATAACATAAATGGATAGATCGACTAATTCTGGACTAAAAGTTGCTGCCAAATTGTCTCCACCAGACTCAATTAAAATCAAATCAAGATCAGGAAATTTTTTTTTCATGTTTTCTACAGCAAGCATATTAATTGAAGCATCTTCTCGGATCGCTGTATGTGGGCAACCTCCTGTTTCAACTCCTTTAATTCTCTCAAGAGGTAAGGCTTGAACTTTCATTAAAAATTCTGCATCCTCTTTTGTATAAATGTCGTTTGATATTACAGCCATAGAAATTTTCTTCGATAAAAACTTACAGAGTTCTGCAGTGAGACTTGTCTTTCCTGCACCAACAGGTCCACCTATTCCAACTTTTAATGGTCCATTTATATTTTTCATGTCTTATAAATTCGTGTTTTCAAATTTTCATGCTTGATACTATAAATATCACTATTAAAACAAATTCCACCTAAGTCTTCTAAATTTAAATTTTCACTTTCTTTTTCTAGTTCTCTTATGATGTCATAAGTCTGTATTATACAGTCCTGTCCAATTTTTTGCCCAACAGGTATATGTTTAATACAAACACTTATTAGATTTGATACAAAGGATTGCAAATAAGATACGATTATTAGATTTAATGGTATATCAAAATATTTGGCTGCTTTAGCAACTGCAATTGGATAGGCAGTGTTTTCTTGAATTTTAAAATCCCAACTATCAGCTAAAACTTTTCTAAAGGCATTACCCATTTCAATAGTTTCTATTTTTCTTTCCTTACTTGGACAAAGAGAAAGAGCTAGTTCATTTAACTCTTCTCCCAGAAAAGTGTATTTCATTAAAATTACATCATTTTTACCCGTTCCATATTTTAAGATACATTTTAAGTAATCCAGAATATCTTCTTTTGACTTAATTAAATTGTCATTAATCATTGCCTCTAGACCATGAGAATACGAAAAACTTCCAACAGGAAATGATGGTGAAAACCAAGTTTGAAGAATTTGTAAAGCTTCTTTTAAATCTTTTTTATTTTTTAATTTAGTGTTTATGACTATGGGTTCTACCAATTCCATATGCTCCTCCCTCTGGTTTAAAAGGTCTTAAAACTTTCTTAACCTTTCCTCCTAATTTTAATATCATTTTTTTTATTACCTCATCATTCTGTATAAAAATTCTATCTTTCTCAATTTGGCATGGCATATGCCTATTTCCAATATGCCAAATTAATTGCATTAAATTTTTTCCTTTTATTTCCAGTAAACTTTCTTTTTTGTTTTTGATTAAAATCAAATTACCACTTTGAAGCCTAAACGCTTGATTTTCTGACAGTGATTTTGTCTCTGGTAAATTGACTAAAAATTCAAAACCATTATCTGAAACAAGTTTTTTTCTTCTTAAAAATCGCTCATCATAAGATAAAGATATGTGATCTTTTGCTTTATTTTTGGCAATTTTATTAAGTATTAAAAAACAATTATCCATAAGCTAAAACATAAAATATCTTTGTGCCAAAGGGAGCTCTTTAGCTGGTTCACAAGTAATTATTTCACCATCAGCTTTTACCTCGTATGTCTCAGGATTAACCTCAATTTTTGGACACTTATTATTTAAAATCATATCTTTTTTAGAAATGGCTCTTGTGTTTTCTACAGGTAATAAGTCTTTTCTAATACTTGCATCTTTTAAGGAATTCTTTTCGATAGCTAGTTTGCTTGTGAAAATTACAGAAGATTTTTCTAAAGAAGTTCCAAATGATGAAAACATTGGTCTAGTGTATACTGGTTGTGGAGTTGGAATTGATGCATTTGGGTCTCCCATTTGCGCACAAGCTATACTTCCACCTATTAATATCATCTCTGGTTTGGCACCAAAAAATGCTGGATCCCACAAAACTAAATCTGCACGTTTATTTTTTTCAATACTACCAATATGTTTTGAAATTCCATGAGCAATTGCTGGATTAATTGTATATTTTGCTAAATACCTTTTAACTCTAAAATTATCATTATCCCCTTTTTCTTCTGGTAAACTTCCTCTTTGAACTTTCATTTTGTGTGCAGTTTGCCAAGTTCTAATAATAACTTCTCCAACTCTACCCATAGCCTGACTATCTGATGCAATAATTGAAAAGGCTCCAATGTCATGAAGAATATCTTCTGCTGCAATTGTTTCTCGTCTGATTCTACTTTCGGCAAATGCTACATCCTCTGGAATAGATTTATCTAGATGATGACAAACCATCAGCATATCCAAATGTTCTTCTATTGTATTGACTGTATATGGTCTGGTCGGATTTGTGGAAGAAGGAATAACATACTCTTCTCCACAAACTTTAATTATATCTGGTGCGTGTCCACCACCAGCACCTTCTGTATGAAAAGCATGAATAGTTCTTTTGTTAATTGCTTTGATAGTATTTTCTACAAATCCACTTTCATTTAAAGTGTCTGTATGAATCATTACTTGCACGTCATTTTTGTCAGCAATATTTAAACAACTATCAATTGCTCCAGGAGTGGTTCCCCAATCCTCATGTAATTTTAGAGCTGAAGCTCCTGCTAGAATTTGTTCCTCAAGACCTTCTGGTAAAGAAGAATTTCCTTTACCAGCAAAAGCTAAATTCATAGAAAAACCATCAGCAGATTGAATCATTCTTTGTATGTGCCATGGTCCAGGTGTACAAGTTGTTGCAAGTGTACCGTGTGCCGGTCCAGTTCCTCCTCCTAACATAGTTGTAATACCTGAGTGTAAAGCATCATCAATTTGTTGAGGACATATATAATGAATATGACTGTCAAAACCCCCTGCCGTTAAAATTTTTCCTTCACCAGCAATTATCTCTGTACCTGGGCCAATAATAATATTTACTTTAGATTGAGTATCTGGATTACCAGCTTTACCAATTTCAAATATTTTTCCGTCCTTTAAACCAACATCAGCTTTATAAATTCCATTCACATCAACTATTAAAGCATTAGTTATAACTGTATCTGCAGCTCCTTTTTCTCTGCTAATTTGAGATTGGCCCATCCCATCTCTTATTACTTTTCCACCACCAAACTTTACTTCTTCACCATAAGTGGTTAGATCGTTTTCAACTTCAATAAATAATTCAGTATCTGCAAGCCTTACTTTATCTCCTGTGGTTGGCCCATACATATCTGCATAAGCTGCTCTAGAAATTTTAGCCATTATAATTTCCCCATAACTTTCTTATTGAACCCGTATATTTTTCTTGATCCATTTATTTCTATAAGCTCAACATCTTTAGATTGACCTGGCTCAAATCTTACAGCGGTTCCTGATGGTATATTTAATCTCTTGCCATATGATAATTGCCTATCAAATACTAAATACTCATTTGTTTCAAAAAAATGATAGTGGCTTCCTACTTGCACAGGTCTATCTCCAGAATTAGAAATTTTAACTTTTGTAACTTTAGAGTCTTTATTTAGGTTAATTTCCTCTTTTTTTGTAATTACTTCGCCTGGCTTCATAATAATTATTACCTTATAGGTTTGTGCACAGTTACTAATTTAGTTCCATCTGGAAAAGTAGCTTCTACTTGAACCTCCTTCACCATGTCTGGAATACCTTCCATACAATCCTTTTTTTTAACGACATGGGCTCCTGCCTCCATCAGTTCCGCAACACTTTTGCCCTCTCTAGCTCCCTCGACAACAAAATCAGTTATTAAAGCGATAGCCTCTGGATAATTTAATTTTATACCTTTTGACAATCTATTTTTAGCAACAATTGCTGCAAGACTTATTAGAAGTTTATCTTTTTCTCTAGGAGTAAGTTTCATTTATATATTCCATACTTTTGGTATCTTTGAACCTTCAAAAAAATAAGACAAAATTTTATCAATTGCAAATTTAAGATTATAACTATCTTTAGATAAAAGTCTTACGATCAATTTATTATCCCAATGAGAATAATTTGAAGTTGTATTTTCATTGTTAGTTAAAGTTTCAGACAGATTTTTAATGTTATTCAAAAACTTATTTCCTACAATAATAATTGTCGCAACTGCAGAATTATTATTTAATGTCGAAAAACTATTCAAATATCTTTTTTCGAATAAATCAGTATTTATTGCTTCAGAATGAATAAGTTTATTATCTATTTTAATATTCCAAAAATCTGAAAAATATCCCCTTTCAAATTCTTCCTTCATAGAAGTACGTCCAAATATAATATTTTCACAAAGGAATAAATTTGAGTCTTTTGATAAGTTAAAATTAATTTTTCTTTTTAAATTACAATTATTAAATAAAATTAATTCTTTAGGTAACCAAAATAAATTTGAATTATTTAATAAATTTAAATTAATATCTAAATTGGCCGGATTACCAAAACCACTATAAATTTTTTCTGCCGCTTGTGTTGAAATACAAAGATTCGAACTATTGATTTCAAATTCGTAGTTGTATTCATCTCCAGAAGTAATTCCACCAGCAGTATTGATAAGCATCAATTGTTTTAAATTTTCATGAAAATCTGGCATCAAAGCTTTTAAAGATCCTTGTTGATAAAGTTTTTGTAAATTTTGATTTTTTATTTTTATTTCTAATCTGCCTTTAGATTTCTCTAATTTTTTTTGACTTATATTCATGACATCATTCTAGCACAAAAAAACTTGTTTATAGTTTTCCAATTTTATAGCTTGAATTATTTAACTTTTTAAATAAAAAGAGAGTATGCAGAACCAAGAAATAGTTAAAATAATTGAAAACCTTAAAGGGCGAAGAAATTATGAGGAAAAAAGAGCCTCTAAATTAGGATTTGCCTCTCTTTACGATTACTTTGAAGATAAGATTTCAAAGAAACAAAAAGCTATTGACGACGAACAAAAAGAATTAGAAGCTGCAAAAGCTGTTGATCAACCAAAAACTGCTAAAAAAAGCTGCGGTTGCTGCTAATCAAAAATTTATTTAATACTAAAATTATCTTTAATACAATGCGGATTAAAACCGATTGTATCGTCAAATTCTGTAATATTTCTTTTCTCTAAATATGTTGGATCATTTTCTAATTTTACGCCTGTAACCAATTTCATCAATTTATCGATACCTATAGAGTCTTGATGTGTATGTTTTCTAGCATGCTTAGGATCTTCCGACATATTCTCATTGTATTCACCGGTAAATTCTCTTGCTCTAAAAGTGTCATAATCTTTGATAGCTAAGTTTACAACTAAACTCGCATTTGTAAGTTTTTTTATTATTACCTCTGGAACCTTAGCACCCCATAAATTTGCAATATATACATAAGCAAGTGCAGGATTTAAACCATAAGAATGATACCACTGTGCTCTAACACCTCGAAAGGAATTGTTATTTATATAACCATCATCATAAAATAATCTGTCAATTTCTTTAAATCTAAAATTAATCTCTTTTGCTGCAAGTTTTTTGTCATCAGACCATGAAGCATATACTAGGGTTGGTATACCTGAATTAGCCATTTGATAGAATCCTCTTTCAGATGAAACAAATTCTTTTGGTTTCAAAAACTTTTTGTACATTTTTTTTATATAAGAATTAACAATTTTAAATTCTTTTTTATCAAGCTCAGATTTTAGCCAAATTGCAGCTATCATATAATTTCCAAATACGTCTCTGGCAAATTGATACTCATGATACCAGCAAGGAGCATTAACATCACTATCTTTCCAGCACTTAGGTTTTTTTTTCAATCCTTCTGGACCAATTGAGTCATAGAGTGTGTCAGCTTGAGCAATTTCGATTAATAAGTTTTTTGCTTCGTCAATATTATATTTATCTTTATTTGCAAGAGCATTATGAGCTAATGACATTAAGATTTTTATTGGCTCTGTAATATTTTCGTGTTTAACTGTGAGAGAAGTACTATTTTTTCTATGATCACTAGGCCAATCATATCCAACAAATCTCTTAACTGTATTTATGTGGCTGAAAAGTCTTGAGCTCATAGTAATGTCTTCCAACACGCTACAGAACTTAATTTCATTAGTATAAAATTTCCCTGGAAAATTAATATCCTTAGATTTCACCTTTGCATTTACAGAGGAACAAATTAAAGATAAGAAAATTATTGCTAAAATTTTTTTCATTAAGCTTTAAAGAGCTTATCAGATAAATTTGGTAGATTTTCTCCCCAGAAGACTTCTTTGGTGATTTTTTTGAAATCAATATCAAAAACTGTAGACATTGCAGAAGCATAAATTGCTCTTGAGTCTATTGTGGAATTTAAATCTCTACCTTCAAATAATTCTTTTTTCTTTAATCCTGGCCAATCCGTATGAACTTGTGCTTTTTTAACAAGTCCTCCTGCCATTAAGATAGCTGAACCATAACCATGCTCTGTTCCATTACTACTGTTCTGCTTAATTGTTCTTCCAAACTCAGTTAGGGTTAAAACTAAAGTATTATTAAA
This sequence comes from uncultured Pelagibacteraceae bacterium, assembly GCA_902522385.1. Classification (GTDB taxonomy): domain Bacteria; phylum Pseudomonadota; class Alphaproteobacteria; order Pelagibacterales; family Pelagibacteraceae; genus Pelagibacter. Next base: position 18,575 of record CABYVK010000005.1, on the reverse strand, counting down.
TGCCTCTTCAGACATTGAAGATTTTAAAGATCTAACAATGTTATCATAATCTGATAGGCAATCTGCATGAGCGCCATCAGTCGCACCTTGTGCTGCATGTGTATCGAAGCCATCCACTTCAAAGACTGCAACTTTTGGTCCATTGGGTTTTGATAACTCTGTACCAGCACTTGAAGCTAAAATCCAAGCATCATCTCTTGATCTATTGTTAAAGTCTCTTGTTAAAATTATTTCCAGATTGTCACTTAATAATTTTTCATCGTACTCTTTGTATGCTTGTTTTATTAATTCTAAAGTTGCGGGATATGGTAAGCTACGACCTACAGGAAAATAATTATTATTCATTGGAACACCCCTGATTAATAAAGGCATAGGGAGAGCCAAAGCTAACCCTTGACCTGTTAACCCGGCTGTTTTCATTCCTCTTCCAAGCCAACCTGTTTTTTCTTGATAAGGTATTTTACCACCCGACTCCATTAAATTTTGACCATCAAAATGTGATCTACCTGTATAAGGAATATTTGTTGCATGAACTGCAGCACTTAAATTTTGATCCCAAAGACTTTTAAATGTTTTTAATGCTGGGTGTAAATCAAAATCTGAAGTTAATTTTAAAGTTCTATCAAGATTAATTTTACTTCTTAATTTTTCGAAATTTTTGTCACCTTTAACAGGAATAGCACATAGACCATCCATTCCACCACGCAACATAATTATTACTAGATTTTTTTTGTGATGATGAGCTAAACTAGGATTACTAAAACCAGCAAAATATAGTGAGGTTAAAGCTGTAGTTTTTAAAAAATCTCTTCTTGATATTTTCATGCTTTTAAAAACTCCGGATGATTAAAAAGTAGAGTATGTTTCTCAACAGATCTATTTTTTTGATTTAAGTATTTCATTATTTTACTTGGGTTGTCAAAATTATTTTCAACCATACTTACATAATATTCTGCATTTTTATTATTTTCCATTTTAGCAAAATTATAACTTGCTTTTGAATACACCAGTCTTCTAATTAATAATTCTGGAGAAATCCAATCAGCAGAGTGATCTGACCAACCATTTGGTTGTTTTGCTCTGTAAGGATGATGACCAATATTTTTTAATAGCCACTCAGGTTCTCGTTGCGAGTCGAACGGTCTTTGACCTAGCTCGTATTTATCCATTAGATCTGGTGAAGGTGGCCAATTTAAATCTGCAATTTTTGCAACTTGAATTAACCAATTTTCAGGTGTCTGAAATTTTTTGTATTTATCATTGTATTCAAAAGCAACTTCGATTGCTGCTTTGTGTATTTCTGGGATAAATCCATCAAATTTTTTGAAGGCATCAATAATGGGTTTTTTCATCTCTTTTGTAGGTTCGTCTGTAATTAAAAATCTACAAAGTCTTTCTGCAACAAAATCTCTGCAATTAGGATGATTAACTAAATCTTTAATAACAAGTGCTAATGTTTTTTTTCCTCTTTTATATTCTTTTCCCAAAACATTTTTCTTTCCTGGCTGATGATATTCAGAATTAAACCAGACATTACCTGTTTCTAAATTTTTTTTGCTCCATTTATGCTGCCAGCCTGTCATGATATAAGCTAACTGGATTACATCTTCTTGAGTATAACCAGCTTTAGGGGAAACTGTATGAAGCTCTAATAATTCTCTAGCATGATTTTCATTGATTGTTGCAGGTTCCTTTTTTCTTCTTCTCCATTCATCTCTTGCTGTAACACTTTTAGGTCCAGCACTTTCACTGTTATCTAAATGATGAATCATTGCCCATGAGGTAGTCACATCGTAAACCATTTTTTCAAATGATTGATTTAGATTTGGTCGAATGATTTCTCGTTGATAAGGTCCAGTTGAATAATTCGCTAAAAAATCTTTTTCACTAATTGCAAAAAAATTCCCCCAGAACATCCATAATTTTGCTAAAACTGGATGACTACTATTAATTCCTTCATTGTGTCTAATCGAAATTTCTAAAGACTCCCAAAACTTTTGTCCTGTTTTATGTCTAAGTATATTTTTATGAGTTTTGTAAAGTGTTTTGTTATCTTTATACTTTTTTCTTAATACCTTTCTATCTCCATAGACCCAATCTCTATAATGTTTTCTTAATTCTTTTTCAGAATATATTTTACCTTTCCAAGATAATTCTGGCACATCATTTACTTGATCAAGAGCCCACTTCAAGGGATCAGAGGGAGCTTGCTCATTAGGTCCAATTCCAAAAGCAACTTTTCTAAAAAAGTTTCTCATATTTATTTTATTTTATCAATATCGTGAATATTTGTTAAGGAATTATTAAATTCTTCAATATTCTCTCTTAAAGCTAAACTGGAAATTGAGTAAATCATTATCAATAACAAAACTAATGGTAATGAAGTTATTACTGAAGCATAGCTTTTGATCAATAATATATAAAAAATAATAAATAAAGCCGATCTAATTAAAACTGTTTTTCTGAAAACACTTATAATTGAAAGTGAATGCTTTAATAAATTAAAGAAACTCATTTGAGATGGTCCAAAATATCTTTTACCTCTTATGGATGGAATAGAAATTAAATCTTTTTCTGTTTTTTTTAATGCACCAGAAAAACTATTCCAGGTAGCTTTTTCATCTAGTAGTTTCTTAACGGTTGATTTTGATAAACAAGTAAAGTTCCCAAATTTAATTGATTTTCCTGTAAAAGCTAAGGTTAAGAATTTGTGAAATTGATAACATAATTGAAAAAATAAACCTTCAGATCTTTTAACTCTTTCGCCAGTAATTGATTTTTCGCCTGATTGTGCTGAAAGTTGAATAAAATTTTTAATTTCTTCAGGTCTATCTTCACCGTCACCATCCATAGGAATTACAAAATCAAATTCTTTCTTTTCAAAGATATATTTTAACCCTGAAGCAATACATCTTGCATGGCCTCTGTTCTCTTTCATATTGACTATCTCAATCGAATTGATGTTCTCAATATTTGGGTAGGTATCAACTATCTGTTGAGAGGAAGCATCATTTATTACAACTAAAGATATCTCATGATCTAAATCTTTAATTTCATTATTAATATTCTCAATCAGTATTTTTAAAGACTCTCTGTCGTTATAAATTGGAATTAAAATCACGTATTTCATTTATCTTGATCCTACACAAACATTATCAAGACACATATAGTCTTTCAATTGATCGAGTTTTTCTCTTTCAACAAATCCCTCCCAAACTGGTCTTGATTTTAAATGATATGATAAATTTCCAGCATTCCATTCGTCACCTAAAACTACATTAATTGTTGAATTAAATTGTTGATCCCAAGCATATTGAGTTTTTATTGCAATTTCTTTACCTGGATAATCAGTTCTCTTATCATCTTTTGAAATTGAAACATAAGCGTAAAGTGCAGGCGACAAAAAGAAAAAGAAAATAAACCCAATCATGAATGGTTTTAATTTTTTAAGATTAACTTGAGCTTGTAACAAATAAATAAACATTGCGCCAAAAAACAAATAAAAGGGCGTCATCCACATAGTTCTAATTTTTGATCCAGTAACCAATGAAGTTAAAAACATTAAAAATATTGGTAAAATATTAATAGCGATTAGAAAAAGTAAATTTTTATCTTTAAAGTTAATTTTAAAGCTAATTTTTTTTACTAATAACCAAATTAAAATAAAAAATGGAATTAATGTTCCTATTTGTTTTAGAGAAAAGATTAATGGATATTTAATGTGATCTAATAAAATAGATTGTTCTAAGCCAGTTCTGGCTAATCCATATGTAATAGTAATAAAATCATTATTATATAGCCATATAAAATGTGGAACTAGAACTACCAAGAAAACTTCGATAGTGATGAGATATTTAAAATCAAACTTTCTCTCCTTTTTAAAAAAAATTAAATAAATAAATAAAAGATCGATGGATGCTAACAAATAAATAAATAAATATTTTGATAAGAATCCAAAAGCAGCAAACAAACCTACTAAAAAACAATCTAAAAACTTTATTTCCTTACCGTTATAAATTTTCCATGAAAAATAAACTGTTAAAGACCAGAAAGGTAATTGACACACATTTACATTAAATTCTGGTGTAGTGAAATTGTAAAAATAAATTGCCTCGATTAATAATACAGAAATTAAACCTAATAATTTATTGTTAAATATTTCATTTGAAAATTTAAAAACATAATAAAAAGATATAATTACGAAAATTTGACTTAATAAATAATAAACCCAATCCTGAGGTCCAAAAATTTGATATAAAACTTCAGGAACAAAAGCACTCATAGGTGGATGTTTATTAAATCCCCAATCTAGATTACTTCCCCAAGCTAAAGCTTCGATAGTATCCAGTGGTAAATTGTGATTTGTGAATGATGGAATCAACGTCCAAAAAATTAGATGAGCTGTAACAAAAATATAAAAAACATTATCAATATTTTTGTTATTAATGCTCATTTACAAATATTTATATCAATTAAGCTTGCTTGACACCCATAATTTGCTGAATATACTGCGAGCGATTAAAATTAAGCTATGCCAAAGACTGCCAAAGCAAAGAAAAAAGTATCAAAACCTAAAACTAAAGCAATTAGTAAACCAAAAATTTCTTCAGCTAAAGTTATTTCAAAAGGACCTATAAAAATTTCAAAAACTTATGTTCCAAAAGATACTGAAAAATATATGTGTGAAAAACATAAAGTCTATTTTAGAATAAGACTTACAGAATGGAAAAAAGAATTAATAAGAGCTAATAATGAAGCTCTTTATAATGGTTCAATGGACGACAATAATATTTCTGCAGATATTGTCGATCAAGCAAACTCTTATATTGATAGCAATGTTGAGATGAAAGCAATCAATAGGCAGATAAAATTAATCTCAGAAATTGATAAAGCATTGAGAAGACTTAGGGAAGATACTTACGGTTATTGTTTAGATACAGCTGAACCAATCGGATTAAAAAGATTGATGGCAAGACCTGTTGCAAAATACACAATTGCAGCACAAGAAAAACATGAAAAAGATGAAAAAGTTCATGCGGATGATTAGAAAATGAAAAAAAAAAGACCATCTAAACCTACGTCAATCTCATTTCTATTTGCTAAGAAATATATTTATTTTTACTATCCTTTTTTCTGGATAGTGCTTTTGTTATATTTGTTTTTAAAATGAATAAAAAATTAATATTAATAATAATTATTATTGTTGCTATTGAATTTTCTGGGTATGGAATTCTTAGTACTCTTTATAGATTGTTTGGATAAATTTTAAAATTTTGGAATTTTTGCATCTTTATCCATAAATCTGTAGCCTTTAATTGTAGCCTCACGCTCCGCGATTTCTAAATACCATCTTGATAAATTTTTATAATTTTTTAAACCAATATCATGCCATTCATGTCTTGCCATCCATGGCCAGGTTGCAATATCTGCAATAGTGTATTCAGGGCCTGCAAGAAATTTAGACTCTTTTAGTCTAGCATCCAATTCTCTATAAATTCTTTTAGTAATATTAAAATATCTTTCCTCACCAAACTCACTTTTACCTGGATTATAGTGATGGAACTGATGATGTTGACCAATCATTGGTCCAACAGTTCCCATCTGAGCCATCAACCATTGATTTATGATTAATCTATCTTTTTGATTATAAAACTTTCCACTTTTGTCTGCTAAATACATAAGAATTGCTCCAGACTCGAATATACTTTTGTTGTTTTCATGATCAATAATTACTGGAATTTTTCCAAAAGGACTTAACTTTATAAACTCTGGTTTGAACTGTTCGTCTTTACCTAAATCAACTTTAGTAACTTTGTATTCATAATCAATTTCCTCAAGCATAATACTAATTTTCCATCCATTAGGAGTATTAGCAGAAAAAAGCTCAATCATTTTTTTATTCCAAGTCTTTCTTGTGCTGCTTTGGATGTTGTTGTGAATTCAAATCTTAATTTCTCATCTGGTTTAGCATATTTAAAGCAGCCTCTAGCAGCTAATGCTCCTTCGTGAAAACCAGAGAGAATTAACTTTAGTTTACCTGGATATGAACAAATATCACCAATTGCAAAAATTCCGTTTATGTTTGTTTCAAAGTTTTCAGTATTAACTTCAATAGTTTTTTTGTTTATATTTAAACCCCAGTCCAATATTGGACCAAGTTGCATAATCAATCCAAAAAAACCAAGAACATAATCACTTTTAATTTCTTTAATTTCTCCTTCGTCATGCTTAATTTTTACAGACTCAATTAGTTTATCTCCGCTAAGAGAATCTAATTGATACTTTGTAAATAAATTTAATTTTCCTTGATCATTTAGTTCTTTTACTTTTTGAACACTTGCTTCTACTCCACTAAAACCGTCTCTTCTATGAATTAAATTTACTTTACTGGTATTTGACAGTTCTATTGCCCAATCTAAAGCAGAGTCTCCTCCTCCAAATATTGAAATAGTTTTGTCTTTAAATATTGATTTATCTTTAATTGAATAAAATAATGAACTTCCCTCAAATTTTTCACACTCTTTCACTGGGAATTTTCTTGGTTCAAAAGATCCCACACCACCAGCTATAACAATACTTGCAACATCAAACACAATCCCTCCAGAAGTTTTAACATGCCATCTATTTTGATCTTTTTTAAGTTCTTCCACTCTTTCTCTAAAATGAAATTTAATATTGAAAGGTTTAATTTGTTGTAAAAGATTATTTGTTAACTCTTCGCCAGTGCACTCGGGTACTGCTGGAATATCATAAATAGGTTTATCAGGATAAAGCTCGATGCATTGACCTCCTGCTTTATCGAGATTATCTACTATCTCACAACTCAATCCAATAATTCCTAATTGATGAGCGCAAAAAAGTCCTGTTGGCCCTGCTCCAATAATTAATACATCTGTTTTATTCATTTAACCTTGCTTTGATGGAATATCAACTTCTAATCCATCCATATCATCTGAAACTATTAATTGGCAACTTAATCGACTATTATTTTTTGGTTCAAAGGCCATATCAAGCATATCTTCCTCGCCATCTTCTTTTGCTGGAAGTTTATTTAACCATTCCTCTTTGACATAAACGTGGCATGTAGCACATGCCATTCCTCCTCCACAATCAGCATCAATTCCTGGAATATCATTTTGAACAGCACCCTCCATAACACTTAATCCATTTTGGACATCAATACTATGGGTTTGGCCTTTGTGAGTGTGGTAAACAATTTTTGTCATGCGTTATATATAGTTTCTTATCTAAATAGAACAAGTAAGTAAAATCATACCTATTATTTTTTTATATATTTTGAGGATGTGGAATGTCTTTTTTTATAAAAAAGCCTTTATCTTCTTTTTGTTTAATTAATGCTGGAATAATCTCTCTATAGGCATCTATCAATCCATCATTTGGTTTAGGTAACTGATCTTTAATATAATGATGTAATTTATCTAGATTATATGATGGAACTGTAGGGAACATATGATGAGTTAAATGATATTCCATCTTCCAATACAAAAAACTTAGTATTGGATTTAAATACATTTCACGTGATGTAACTCTATGATCCTTTATATTCCTTGCAAGACCAGCATGTTGAGTGAATGCAACAAGTTTATGTAAAGTTTTTCCATAAAATTGTGGTAATACAAAATACAATAAAGGCATCCAAGAAGAAACTATTATAGACCATAAAATAATTAAAAGCCAAATAGCAACATAAATTCTTGAAATAAAAATTGCTTTTGCTTGTGCATTTTCTGGAATGCTATCTTGCATAACTTTTGTTTTAATTCCAAGTGCATGTTGAATAATTTCAAATGAAATATGTTTTTTAAAAAACACTAAATCTAAAAAAGGAATAATATTTATAATTAATCTTTTTGGAGTTTCTTTTAAATCATTTCCATATTCAATTTCGTGATCAAAAGGATTTTCAGTTGAGTAGGTATTTCCATGATGAATAAAATGAGTGTATCTCCATCTTGTTGGCTCGAAGTTTGCCATATAAGATGAAATATAATAAAAAAATTCGTTTAAAAATTTAGTTTGAAAAGCAGTTTTGTGACCTGTCTCATGCCATAATGGATTAGAGAAAGAATAAATATTTCCATAAACTAAAAACCAAAACACTGACCACCATGTACCCCAAGTTTGATAAGCAAAAATTCCAGTTACTAATAATAGTCCAAAAAAAACTGACACGTGTTGAAATCCTTTTAAATCAGATTTCTTTGAAAGTTCTTTTAGAACTTCTTTATCAATTTGGCATTTGTGCCATTTTTCTAATTTAACATCCATAGATAAAAATTATGTATAGTTATTATACATAATTTAATAAAGGCAAAAAAAAAGGGCAAGTACAAAATTGTACCTGCCCTTAATTTAAATTTTAGCTAAATTACTTAGCTCTTCTGCCCGCAGAACTAGTTGCAGCAGCCCAAATTACTAGACCGAATGCAATTTTGTTAATGAAGTCAGCTAAGTTATAAACGACGTTAAGTGAGTTAGCGTCTACACCACCAGTTAAGTAACCAAAAACATAACCTAATGGATAGATTGCCCAACCTACCGTAACAATCATTCTCATTGCACCAAAAGCAGTTACAAGAGCTTTGTTACCACTTTTCGCCGCAGCTTTACCAGCTTCACCTGAGAATACTTCATAAAGAATGTATACCCAACCTGCCATTCCGATGATGAAACCTAGTGTAGCATTGATATAACCTGCTTCACCTAAGTATCCACCGATTAGCATCACTAATGAACCGATTAACAATCTCCAGAACATTCCAGAGTTTGCTTTGTTAATAGCTGCTAGAATTAAATAGAATTCTACCATCTGTAGTGGCACTGTGATTAACCAGTCAATGTATCTGTAAACAGTTGGTGAGTCTCCAGTAGCAACCCATACTTCTCTCATGTACATGTAGTGTATGAATGCAATACCAGTTACTAGACCAGCAACAATAACTGATGTTCTCCAGCCTGATGCGACATTGCCCACTTCCATGAAAAAGAAAGCAGTAGCTGCTAACATTCCCATAGAGATAACCCAGAATGATATTCCTACGAAATCATCTTGGCTCAACATCGTTGCGTCTGCTGCAATAGCTATTCCTGAAAAACCTATCAAGGCCATAGCTGCTAAAGCAAACAATTTAAGTTTTTTCATAAAAAACTCCCTCTTCGTTAGTTTTTATTTAGTTTATATAAACTAGACTTAGGTTACCCTAAGCCAATTGTGAGGTTAAATAGCAAATTAAATTAGTTTTATGAAGACTTAATTGTCACTAATAAGCATTGATTTTACTTAATTTTTAAAATTAAATACAATTTTTAAGTTAATAATCAATAAAAATAAGGAATTCGAATCAAATTTTTATGTCTTCTCAATTTAATCAAATATATCAAAATTCTATAAAAAATCCTGAAAAGTTTTGGCAAGAAGCTGCTGAAGATGTCTTTTGGTATAAAAAACCAACCAAAATTTTGAATAAATCAAACCCACCTTTCTATAAATGGTTTGAGGATGGGATCACAAACACTTGCTATAATGCTTTAGACATTCATGTTGATCAAGGAAGAGGTAAAAAAACAGCTTTAATATACGACAGTCCAATTACAGGTAACAAAAGTAAGTTCACTTATGAGGAATTAAGGTCAAAAGTTTCTAAATTTGCTGGAGCATTAACTGCTCAAGGCACAAATAAAGGTGATCGAGTGATTATTTACATGCCAATGATACCTGAAGCAGTAATTGCCATGCTCGCTTGTGCTAGAATTGGTGCAATACATTCTGTAGTCTTTGGTGGTTTTGCTTCAAACGAACTTGCAAGCAGAATAGATGACAGTAAAGCAAAATTATTGGTAACCGCTTCTTGTGGTTTTGAGCCAGGAAGAACAGTTGAATACAAACCTCTTGTTGATGAAGCGATAAAAATAGCTAATCACAAAATTGAAAAGATGATTTTGTTCCAAAGATCTGGTCATGAGGTTAAATTAAGTGCTCCAAATGAAGTCAGCTGGGAGGAAGTAGTTTCAAATGCTAAAGATGCTGAATGTGTTGAGATGAACTCGAATGAGTTTGCTTATATTCTATATACATCAGGTACTACTGGTACTCCAAAAGGAATAGTAAGAGATATTGGAGGTCACATTGTTGCTTTGAAGTGGACTATGAAAAATATATACAATATAAATACAGATGATATTTGGTGGTCTGCAAGTGACATAGGATGGATTGTTGGTCACTCCTATATTGTTTACGCTCCATTATTCAAAGGATGTACCACAGTTTTATTTGAGGGTAAGCCTGTTGGAACTCCAGATGCAGGAGCCTTTTGGAAAATCATTTCTGATTATAAAGTAAAATCTCTTTTTACAGCTCCAACAGCTTTTAGAGCAATCAAGAAAGAAGATCCTGAGGGTAAATTTTTCTCAAAATATGATCTAAGCAGTTTTGAAAGCTTATTTCTAGCTGGAGAAAGAGCTGACCCAGACACAATTAAATGGGCAGAGAATTTGCTTAAAGTTCCAGTCATTGATCATTGGTGGCAAACAGAGACTAGTTGGGCGATTAGTTCAAATTGTACTGGTATTGAAATGATGGAAACAAAATATGGTTCAGCCTGTAAAGCTGTACCTGGGTATGATGTAAAAATTATCAAACCAGATCAATCTTTGGCAGAACCAAATGAAATGGGAGATATTGTTGTAAAACTCCCTTTACCTCCAGGAACATTCCCAACATTATGGAATGCAGATCAAAGGTATAAAGAAAACTATATGTCTAATTATGAAGGTTACTACCAAACATATGATGCAGGTCACATCGATGATGATGGTTATATTTGGATTATGTCAAGAACTGATGACATTATTAATGTAGCAGGTCATAGATTATCTACTGGTGCAATCGAAGAAGTGTTGTCAGAACATCAATCTGTTGCTGAATGTGCGGTACTTGGAATAGCGGATAAGTTGAAAGGTCAATTACCTATTGGATTAGTAGTTTTAAAATCAGGTGTTGATAAAGATAATGACACTATATCTAGAGAATGTGTGCAAATGGTCAGGGATAAAATTGGACCAGTAGCTGCATTTAAAGTTGTAATCGTTATTAAAAGGTTACCAAAAACAAGATCAGGGAAAATCTTGAGAGGAACTATAAGAAAAATTGCAGACAATGTTGAATACAAAATTCCACCAACAATTGACGATCCTGCAATTCTAACTGAAATCACAGAGGATTTAATTAATCACAAAATCTTAAATAATGGTTAAAACTTATATTTTTTTAATAGCAGCAATTTTTTGTGAAGTTGCAGGAACAATGTTGCTTCCTGTGTCACAAAACTTTACAAAACTTATACCAACAGTTGCCCTATCTGCTTTTTATCTAACAGCTTTTTATCTATTAACTTTTGTAGTTAACAAACTTCCAATAGCAATTGTATATGCAACATGGAGTGGATTAGGAATTTTTACAATAGCAATCCTTGGGTATATATTCTTTAAACAAACTTTAGCTTGGCAAGCAATACTTGGATTATTCTTAATTGTGATCGGTGTCATACTTGTAAATAGTTTTACTGGTAAGCTTAGCTAAACTGTAAAGGAATTCCGTCAGGATCACCTAAAATTTTTCCTTCCTGCATTTTGATTTTTCCTGCTATAATTGTGTGTGTTGGTGTTCCTTTAAATTTAAAGCCATTAAACGGTGACCACTTACATTTGCTTTCAATATTTTCATTTTTAATCTCAATAATTTTGTTCATATCTACAATTGTAAAGTCAGCATCATAACCTTCTTTAATAAATCCTTTATTTTTAATTCCAAAAATCTTAACTGGATTTTCACAAACAAAATTCATTAATTGATTTAGAGATAATTTTCCATCATTAATATGATTTAACATAACAGGCATTAAAGTTTGAACTCCTGGCATTCCTGAAGGTGTGTCTGGATATATCTTGTCTTTATTTTCCTTCAAATGAGGAGCATGATCTGACCCGATAGTATCATTGAAATTATTTCTTACCCCATACCACAATCTATCATAATGAGATTTATCTCTTAAAGGTGGATTCATCTGTGCATAAGTCCCTAGCTTGTCATAACAATCTGGAGCATAAAGGGTTAAATGCTGGGGAGTAATCTCAAATGTAATGTTTCCTTTGTGTTGTGAAAGAAAATCAATTTCTTCTTTTGTTGTAATATGAAGTACATGAGCTTTTTTATTATGCTTTTCTGCAATTCGAACAATTCTTCTAGTAGATGCTATTGCACATTCTGCACTTCTCCATACTGGATGTGTATGAACATCACCCTCTTTTATTAACTTCTTGTTCACTTTTAAAATTGACTCATCCTCAGAGTGAACCGCTACTACTTTTGAAGCATTTTGAAAAACCTTATCTATATCATCTTCCTCAGCAACTAATAAATTACCCGTTGAAGATCCTGCAAAAAGTTTAATACCACAACAACCTTCTAAACCCTCTAGACTTGCTAAATCATCCGCATTGTCTGCCGTTGCTCCAAAATAAAAAGCATAATTGCAATACATTCTATTTTTAGCGAGATCTAATTTTTTTTGAAATTCCTTCATGTTAGAAGTTGGTGGATTTGTATTGGGCATTTCGAATACACTTGTAATACCTCCTGCTATTGCTGCTCTACTGCCTGTGTGAAGATCCTCAGTATCCGTTGATCCTGGTTCTCTAAAATGTGTTTGGGTATCTATACAACCAGGTAATACAGTATGAGCTTCTGCATCGATTGTCTCTTTTGCTTCTTCTGAAATTTGTCCAATCTGCTGAATTTTTCCATCTTTTATAGCAACATCAACATCTTTTAATTCACCATCGATGTAACATTTTCCATTTTTAATTATAAGATCTAACATTTTGAGAAATTGTTATTATATTACAATCTATAAATAATCAATTATGAATATAAAAAACGTTTATATTTTAGATGACAGAGCAATTCTTTATATTCATGGAGAAGATGCAAAAGAGTTTCTTCAAAATCTTATCAGTAATGATATTAACAAAGTAAGCGATGTAAATAGTTGTTTTAGTTCTTTACTTACACCCCAAGGTAAATTTTTATATGAATTTATAATCGTAAAACATAAGTCTGGATATATTTTGGATTGTGAAAAACCTCAGGCAGAGGAGTTATTTAAACAATTATCCTTGTATAAACTTAGATCAAAAGTTGAAATTCTCAATTTAAGTAATGAATTTGTTGTTGCAGCATTTTCTCATGAAAAATTCTTAACTTTTGATGGAGCAAAAGATCAACCTGGATGCACAATTAAATATAGAGAAGATCCAATATTTTTAGATCCAAGAAAAAAGGATTTGGGTGCGAGATTAATTATTAATTTAGAAAAACTTTATTTATCTTTAAAAAAACTAGATCTTCATGATGCTAATCTTAAAGAATATTATTCATTAAGTCATAGTCTCGGAATAGTTCCAAAAGATTTAAATAAATTAAAAGATAAATTGTTTGGTATTGAATGTAATTTTGAAGAACTAAATGGAATTGATTTCAAAAAAGGCTGTTATGTTGGCCAAGAAAATACAGCACGAATTAAATTAAAGAACAAGCTTTCAAAAAGATTGTTTCCAATAAATGTAATTAATGGAAAACTGCACGAAGGTGAAAGTATTTATAATAATGAAATTGAAATAGGTAAGGTTTTAATTGAAAGTGACTACCCTTTTGCTTTAATAAAATACTTAAACGAAAACTTTAATGAAAAAGGAAATTTTAAAACTAAAGAAGCTTCAATAAATATCAATAAACCTGATTGGATAAAGAACTAATTTTCTCATTTAAATAAATAAACAATCATTAAAATAATAAAAACTACAATAATCCATATACTGAGATTTTTAAGAAATTGCTTTAATTGAGAATTTGATTGTAAAAAACTTGGTAAAACTAAAAGTAAAACCCCAATCATAAATATTACTGAAAGCAATTTATCCATCAAAAACTCCTCTGTAAAATTCACTTTGGTGCGGTCGGAGAGACTCGAACTCTCATGGACTAGGTCCACACGGCCCTCAACCGTGCCTGTCTACCAATTTCAGCACGACCGCGAAATGTCCCATAATAAATGAATGACAATCATGTTTCAAATTGGTAAAAATCCACATGGAATTTACACAAGAAGTGCGTAAAGCAACAGATGCTATTTATCAAAAAATTTCTAAGGTTATGCCTGAAATTGAATGGTCAGTGCATGCTCCCTATATTCATAAAATTAATAAAATAAAAAAAGAAAAAAATGCTGTAATTCTTGCTCACAACTATCAAACACCAGAAATTTATCATGGTGTTGCAGATTTTTCTGCTGACTCACTTGCATTAGCAATTGAAGCCTCAAAAACTTCAGCTGATATTATTTTAATGGCTGGTGTACATTTCATGGCAGAAACTGCAAAATTAATGAGCCCAAATAAAAAAGTTATTCTTCCTGATATGGATGCTGGCTGTTCTTTGTCCTCATCTATTACAGGTAAAGATGTTAGACTATTAAAAGAAAAATACCCAGGCGTCCCAGTTGTATCTTATGTTAATACGTCTGCAGAAGTTAAGGCTGAAACAGATGTTTGTTGTACATCTGCGAACGCAGTTAAAATAGTTAAATCACTTGGAGTAAAAAGAGTAATATTTTTACCTGATGATTATTTAGCTAAATATGTTGCTTCTCAAACTGACGTTGAAATTATTTCTTGGAAAGGAATTTGTATTGTTCATGATCAATTTAATAAAAAGGAAATAGAAGATATAAGAAAAAATAATCCAGGAATTAAAATTATTGCACACCCAGAATGTCCTCCAGATGTTATTGAAGCTAGTGATTTCGCTGGATCAACATCTGGAATGATCAAATATGTAAAAGATAATCAACCAAAAAAAGTAATGATGGTTACTGAATGCTCAATGAGTGACAATATCCAAATAGAAAATCCAAATGTAGACTTTGTTAAACCATGTAATATGTGCCCTCACATGAAAAAAATTACACTTCCAAAGATATTAGATTGTTTAGAAAATGAGACTGGTGAAATTATCATGGATAAAGAAACGATTGATAAAGCCAGAATATCTGTAGAGAGAATGGCAGCTATTGGCAGATAGATAAGTGTCAAAAATAAAACTAAGCAAAGAATTTATCAAAAGTACAGTTAAGCTAGCATTGAATGAGGATCTTTATCCTTTAGGAGATATCACTTCAGGTTTAATTAATAATGATAAGGTCTTGACAGTTAAATTAATTTCAAATCAAAGTGCAATTGTTGGGGGGTTATTATTTGCTAAAGAAGCCTTTTCGTTAATTGATAATAAAATAAAATTTATTATTAAAAAAAAAGATGGTTCTAGAGTTAAAAAAGGAAATTTAATAGCTTTGATTAAAGGCAATGCGAAAAATATTCTAATTGCTGAAAGGGTAGCTTTAAATTTTTTGTCTCATATTTCTGGAATAGCTACTAAAACAAATGAATTTGTTAAATTAGCAGGAAAAAAAACTAAAATTTGTTGCACAAGAAAAACAATTCCTAATTTAAGAGTTATCCAAAAATATGCTGTTAAATTAGGAGGTGGCACTAATCATAGATTTAATTTAAGCGATGAATATTTAATTAAAGATAACCATATTGCTAGTTCAGATTTAAAGAGTTTGGTTTTAAAAGCTATTAAAAATAGAAAAGGAAAAAAAATTACTGTTGAAGTTGATACAATCAAGCAACTTAGATCAATTTTAGGCCTAAAATTTAACAGGGTGCTCTTAGATAATATGAATATTAAAAATTTAAGAGAAAGTGTAAAAATTGCAAAAAAATATTATGAAACCGAGGCTTCAGGTAACGTTTCTTTAAAATCTGTTAAAGCTATTGCATCTACTGGGGTTAATAGAATTTCTGTTGGTTGTATAACTCACAGTGCTCCTGCTGTTGATTTTAAATTAGAGATTTAATTCACAAACTTAGATAAGTCTGGTTTAAAGTAGTTAGGACCTTTCATAACTTTTCCAGACTCATTATAAATTGGTTTTCCATTTTCATCTAACTTGCTCATATTTGAGTTTTGGACCTCATCAAAACATTTATCCAAATCAATTCCAAAAGCGTGCCCAGCTCCATAAGTTACATATAATATGTCTGTTAGTGCATCAGCTACTTCCAATAAATCCTTATTATTCATCGCTTCTTTTAGCTCTTCTAATTCTTCTTTAATTAAATCTAACCTTAATTTATTTATTTTATCAGTGCTAAATGAAGGTTTAGTTTTAACCTCCTGACCAAAAGTTTTCATGAAAGTGCCTACTTTGCTAAAATTCGACATAATGCTCCTGTATGTTTTTAAAAATTTATTGTATGTTAATAATTATTTGTTACTTAAAAATTATCAATGAAATTAAGAAAAGAATTTGACAGTATTGGAAATATAAATGTCCCAAATGATAAGTATTGGGGAGCATCTACTCAAAGATCTAATAAATTTTTTAATATTGGAAAAATTTTAGTAAATATTTCAATCATTAAATCGATAGCTATCATTAAAAGATCTGCTGCTATAGTGCATGCTAAAGATAAATTAATTGATGGTAGAATTTCTAAAGCAATAATCAAAGCGTCAGATGAGGTAATTAAAGGTAAATTAGATGAAAACTTTCCTTTAAAAGTTTGGCAAACAGGTTCTGGTACACAAACAAATATGAATGTAAATGAGGTTATAGCTAACAGAGCTATAGAAATCTTAGGTGGAAAAAAAGGTACTAAAAAACCTGTTCATCCAAATGATCACGTAAACAAATCTCAATCTACAAATGATGTTTTTCCAACTGCGATGCATATCTCTGTTGCTAAAGAAACTATTTCTAAAATGCTACCTAGTTTAAAGATATTAGAAAAAGAGTTAAAAAAAAAATCTAACGAGTTTAAAAATATAGTTAAAATTGGAAGAACACACCTTCAAGATGCTACTCCGCTTTCACTAGGACAAGAATTCTCAGGATATCATTTTCAAATTAAAAAAAGTATTGAAAGAATAGAGTATGCTTTAAAAGAAATATTATTTCTTGCTCAAGGAGGTACAGCTGTAGGTACTGGAATAAATTCAAAGAAAAATTTTGATAAAAAAATTGTTAAAGAAATTGCTAAATTTACAAAAATCAAATTCAAACCAGCACCCAATAAATTTGCTGAACTTGCTGCACATGATTCAATTGTAAATTTCTCTGGCGCATTAAATACATGCGCAGTTGCTCTAATGAAAATATCAAATGATATTCGATTTTTAGGTTCTGGTCCAAGGGCAGGTTATGGTGAATTAATCTTACCTGAGAATGAACCTGGTTCTTCAATAATGCCTGGAAAAGTAAATCCTACGCAGTGTGAGGCTGTTACAATGGTTTGTGTTAAAGTTATAGGTAACCATAATGGAATAACAATGGCTGGATCTCATGGACATTTTGAATTAAACGTTTTTAAACCATTGATAGCTCACAATATCCTACAATCAATTGATTTGATTGCAGATAGCACAAACAATTTTGCCCTGTATTGTGTTAGAGGAATTAAAGCAAATAAAAAAAAAATACAGGAACATTTAGACAATTCTTTAATGCTAGTTACAGCATTAGCACCGCACATTGGATATGATAATGCAGCGAAAATAGCAAAAACAGCGCTAAAGAATAATACCAAATTAAAAGACGAAACTTTAAAAACAGGATTAATTAATGAAAAAGATTATAACAAAATTGTTAATCCAAAAAAAATGATTTATCCAGCATAAGCTTTAATAACTTTATTTAATAAATTTTTAAAATAAATTTTATTTTGCAAATTATTTTCTTTTAAATTTACATTTCCTATTAACACATTTAATTCTGTGTTTATTTTACCATCGATTTTTATATCTTTTAATTTCGTGCTTTGCTGATTAAAATTATGAGAAAAAGCTAAATCAATCTTGTTAAATCTACTTCTATAATTTTTAGGAGTTAGCAAAAATTTATAAATTTCATTATAGTTGTCTACATTAACTTCTAATTTACCATCAAGTATTAGTTCACCCTCTTTTATAAATATCAAACTATTGTATATTTTAAAATTAGAAGATTCCTTCCAATCAAAAGTAGTATTATCGATATCAATTAAACCTTCTTTTATTTTAAAATTAATATTAATATTTTTAAAATTATAATAATTATTAATAGTATTTGAATTTAGGTTAAATTCAAAATCTATATTCTTACTGTTAAAAATTTCTGTCTTTAATAACTGAACGATTAAAGATTCAGAATTAAAAAGATTAGCTAAACTTAACTTTTCTGACTCTCCTTTTAAAATGGCATAAAATGGATTTAAATTAAATTTTCCATTGAATGAAAATTCTGGATTATCTAACTTATCATAGAAATCAAACTCAAAAAGATTTTTGTTTAAATTGTATGTAATATTACTTTTAATTTTATTATAAATAATGTTTGCTTTTCCACTTTTAATTTTATCATCATTATATAGTTCATTTTCAATTTGAAGATTTAAAA
>CABYVK010000004.1 GCA_902522385.1 uncultured Pelagibacteraceae bacterium | reverse complement strand
AAAAAATTAGATCTAAAAATAATGTTAATTGGATGAACTTGCTAAAACTTTCATTCAAACATGATCCCAAAAATGCAGCAAAAATTATGTCTAATGTTTTTAATGATGATAAAAAAATTTCTTCATTAATAAAAAAACTTTCAAAAATTAATAGGTCTTAATGAGAAAAAGACCCTTTTTGGTTGCAGAAATTTCAGCAAATCATTGTGGTAGTTTAAATCTAGCAAAGCAATTAATTAAATGTGCAAAAAAAAATGGAGCTGATGCAGTAAAATTACAAACCTATACTCCTGAAACTATGACCATCAATTCAAATAATAAAAAGTTTATTATTAAATCAGGTCTTTGGAAAGGTTATAAGCTTTGGGATTTATATCAAGAAGCACATACCCCTTTAAATTGGCATAAAGAATTATTTAAATATGCAAAAGAAAACAAAATTAAAATATTTAGTACTCCTTTTGATGAAACAGCTGTTGATTTTTTAGAAAATTTGAATTGTCCTATATATAAAATTGCATCTTTTGAATTAACAGATTTACCCCTAATAAAAAAAATTGCTTTATTAAAAAAACCAATGATTTTATCTACTGGTATGGCAAATTTAAAAGAAATCGAAACTTCATTTAATATTGCCTTAAAATATAATAAACTTAAAAATATTACACTTCTTTATTGCGTAAGCAACTACCCCTCGGAACTTAAAGATTTTAATTTACACAACATAGGCTTACTTAAAAAAAAATTTAATTGTAGAATAGGTCTATCTGATCATTCTAGAAATTATAGAGTTGCTTCATCAGCTGTAATAGCAGGAGCGGAAGTTTTTGAGAAGCATATTGCATTAGATAATCAAAAAAAAGGTCATGACATTAATTTTTCTTTAAAAGGAAAAGAGTTAAGAGTTTATAGAGAGGAAATAAATTTAAGCTACCAGCTGCTTGGCAAAGAAAAATTTGTTAGAAATAAATCCGAGGATAAATCTAAAATTTTTAGAAGATCTATTTATGTTAGTAAAACTATAAACAAAGGTGAAAAATTTAATATAAATAATATCGTAAGAAGAAGACCCAATATTGGTTTAGAGCCGAAGTATTTCAATTATTTATTAAATAAAAAATCACCAAAAAAATATAAGCCTGGTGATTCAATATCAAAAAAAATTTTGAAATTAGTTTAATTTTTAATCGAAAAATTTTTTAAAAAATTTTAAAATTAGATATGTTATTAAATACACTTTATTTCTTTTTAGCTACTCAAATAAGCTACTTCTCAATAATAGGATTTGGTACTTTATTTAATAACAAAACTTTTGAAAATATTTGGATAGATATTTTTATAAATTTCTTTATTGGATTAATTTTACTTAATCTATTAGGTCAAATTTTATACTATTCAAATTTAAACTCCGAATTTTTAAATCTATTAATAATAATAATTGGTTTTTGTTTTTTCCTAATAAAAGGTGAAAAAAACATAATCTATAGAGTGTTTTTAATAAACTTAATTTTTTTTTCAGGGCTAGTAATCTCTAAACTACATGAAGACTGGCCTTATCATTTCAATTTTATTCAGCAAATATCATTAGGCAAGCCTATTATTGGTATTGGTAATTTAGATGATATTCATATTTTATCTACATCCTTTTTCTCCTTTATTCAAAGATTTTTTTATCTACCAGTATTTGAATTTAAAATGGTTTTAATCCCAGTTTATTTAGTTTACCTAAACACAATTATTTTTTTAATTCAAAATATTTTTTCAAGTTCACAAAAATTATCACAAATATTTTTAATAATATTGACTATACTTACTTTTAAATTGGCAAGAATTTCAGAGTTTGGATATGACTATTTATCAAACATTATACTATTAAAAATAGTACTTTTATATTTAATAAATGAATTTGATAAAAAAAATAATATTTTGTTTAAATATTTTTATGTAATATTATTTTTATATGCAGTTTCAATAAAGGTTACCGCATTATTTTTTACTCCAGTTTTAATTTATTTTTTTATTTCAGATTATTTTAAAAAAAAGGAATTAAATTTAATTAACAAATACAATTTTTTGTTAATTCTGACCTTGTTTTGCATCATTTCAGAAAGTTTTTTAAGAAGTGGTTGTTTAATATACTTTTTAGAAACAACATGTTTTAATAAAAGTTTAGTTAGTTGGTCGATTGATTTTCAAAGAGTTATTAATCACTCAATTCACGTGGAGCTTTGGTCAAAAGGTTTTTTTATACAAAATGCTATAGCTGATACAAAATCATATCTTAATATTAATAATTGGTTTAATGTATGGTTTTATAATCACTTCTTTTATAAAATTTTTGAATTTATTTTAATTCCAATTATTTTAATTATTTATTTTTTTATTAAAGAAAAATTGACTATTAATAAAAAATTTTATTTTCTATTACTAGCTTCAATTTTATCAATTTTATTTTGGCTTTTATATTTGCCTCAATTAAGATTCGGTATTGCAATTATAATTGTATTTTTTATTTCTTTATGTTTAATATTTTTAAAAAATAACTCAAAAATTATTTCAAATAAAAAAAATTATTTTATTTTTATTATTTTTTTAGCGCTATTTTTCAATTTTAAAAATTTTAATAGAATTAAAAATGAATTCAAAAGAGAAGATGTCCATAAATTTACTAATTTCCCTTTTCCTCCTGAAAAAAGAATTTATAAGTCAAAAATATCAAATAATTCAAACAAATACTTAGTGCATGAGGGAAAAAAAATTAATGAATTTAAATGGTTCATAATAATAAATTAATTTAATATTAATAATTTCATATATATATGTTTGATAATTAATAAATTTAATATAACTCTAAATAAATTATGAAAAAAATTGCTTTAATTACTGGCATTAGTGGTCAAGATGGAGCTTATTTAGCAAAATTATTACTTAGTAAAAATTACACTGTAGTAGGTGCGGATAGAAGATCCGCTAGGGATGATAAATGGAGATTAAGAAAGCTTGGAGTAGAAAATAAAATTATAATAGAGGATTTTGAATTAAGTGAAATTACTCAAATAATTAGAATTTTTAACAAGTATAAAATTTCTGAAGTTTATAATCTTGCCGCACAATCTTTTGTAGGCTCATCTTTTCTAAATCCAATTTCTACCTCAGATGTAACAGGTCTTGGAGTTTTAAGAATTTTAGAGGTTATAAGAAATTTAAAATATAAGCCAAAGTTTTACCAAGCTTCTTCCTCGGAAATGTTTGGTGACGTATTAGAATCACCCCAAACTATGAAAACACCTTTTAACCCTGTAAGCCCATATGCTATCTCAAAACTTTTTGCACATTATACAACTATAAATTATAGAAAGGCCTACGATTTATTTACTGTAAGTGGTATTTGTTTTAACCATGAGTCTCCACTTAGAGGAGAAGATTTTATTACAAGAAAAATTACAACTGGATTATCTAAAATTAAAGCTGGTATACTAGATTGCCTTGAGGTTGGAAATATTGATGCAAAAAGAGACTGGGGTTTTGCTGGAGATTATGTTCATGCGATGTGGTTAATGCTTCAACAAAAAAAAGCAAGAGATTATATTATTGCTACTGGTAAAATGTATACTGTAAGACAGTTTATAAATGAGTCTCTTAAATATTTTGATTTTGATGCATACTGGACAGGTAAAAATGAAAATGAAAAACTTGTACTTAAAAAAAATAACAAAACAATAATAAAAATTAATAAAAAATTTTATAGACCAAATGAAGTTGAAAAATTGTTAGGTGATGCCTCTTTAACTAAAAAACAACTTAAATGGAAACCTTCAGTAAATTTTAAGAATTTAGTTAAAATTATGTCTCTATCTGACTTAGAAGTATATAACAGATAAATGTTAAAAAAATGATATATGCGTTAGTGCTTTTTATTTTTTCTATATTAATTGTAATTTTAATAAATTTTCTATCTTCACATTTTAAAATATTTATTTATGAACCCAATTTAAACCACAAAGAAAAATTTAATAATAAAATTTTAAATACGGGTGGTTTAATTTTTTTTTTATATTTAATAGTTTTATATATAGCTTATATTAAATTTAATCATTTAAATAATTTTTTATTCTTAACATTAACTTTTTTAATTGGTTTTTTTTCAGATATTAAAAAAAATTTTAATGCAAATTTAAGACTTTTGCTTATCTCTTTATTTTCTATAATTTATATTATTATTTCTAATAACCAAATATTAGATTTAAAATTTAATATAATTAATGAGTTATTTATAAACTATCCTTTTTTTTCAATTTTTTTTACCAGTATATGCTTAGTAATATTGATAAATGGTGTAAATTTTATTGATGGTGTCCATGGTCTTACATTGCTTTATGGAATATTAGTTTTGGCATTTTTAAATTATTTTATTTATTTTAAATTAGGCTTAGAAAATACCACTGAAACAGGTTTACTAATAATGCCTATTTTACTAATTTTATTAATTTATAATTTTAGAGAAAAAATTTTTTTTGGAGATTCTGGTTCTTATGTTTTGGGAGCTATTATAGGGCTTTACGTGATTAAGTTAAGCAACCTAGAGGGATATTCGTACCCTTACTTTTACGCAAATTTATTAATTTATCCCGCATTTGAGGTTTTTTTTTCAATGATAAGAAAAATTTTCTATAAAAAAGGACCTTATCAGCCAGATAAAAAACATCTCCATCACTTAATACAAAAATTTTATCAAATTAAATATAATTATAATCAAACTAACTCAAAAATTTTGTGTGCAATATCTATTAATTTATTTATTTTATTATTTAATTTAGTTTCAATTAATTTTTATCAGAATAAATATATTTTAATATCTAATATATTTATATTTATAATTTTTTATACTTTTGTTTATTTACTATTACGTAAACAGTTAAAATAAAACATTAGTTTTTTTTAATTGAATAAAGGTAAAAACCAATTGGAATGAAATATATGATGCTTATCCAATTATTAAAAAAATTTCCTGAGGGTGAAAAAGGAAATAAATTTATAAAAATTGAGGACAGAACCATCAAATTTAAGAATTTTTTAGGGCTGTTTTTTTTGCTAAATAAGTTTTTAAATATTTTAAAACAAATATAAATAAAATATAACATAATAAAAAGAAAACCTAGTAAACCTAATTCCGCAAGTATCTGAACGTAAATATTATGAGGGTGTGTTGAACAGCTATGTTTATTTTCAAAATATTTTGGATCACTACAAACAAATCTGAAATGTTTTACACCAACTCCAATTAACTTATTGTCATTAAAAATTTTAATTGCAGTTTTAATATGATTTTCATGATTATTAGAAAATAATACAATTCTATTATTTTTATTGTTATCACTACCTTTCATAAGCATTGAGCTTAAAGTAGAGTCTATAACTCTTTGCTTTATTGAGTTATTGGTAAATACTAGGATAGATAGAAATACTAAGAATGCTGTTCCAAATATAAATAATTTTTTTTTAAGATAAGTAATTTTTCTTAGACTTATTAAAAATGGTAAAAATAATAATGACAAATAAAATGCAGATCTATCTCCAGATATAGATATGCCAATATAAAATAATAAAATTATTAAAAATAATAGTAAAGTTTTATTAAAATTAAATTCATTAAAATTAATAAAAATATATAATCCAACAATCAAAGGCAAAAATCTAACAAGGTAACTACCCAATACCAATTCATCACCAAAAAAACTAGATACACGGTGTGGATGAAATTTTTCCCATCCTAAAATATTAGTCCCAATATTAAATTGCAATGTTGCATCTAAAATTAAAATAATAATTGATATTAAAAAAAATTTTAAAAACTTTTTAGGAAAATAACTATTTGTATCTAATATGTACCAAATTACTAAAGATAATAAATAAAACCTAATATAAAAAATAGTTGATTTTAAGGATATAAATATTTCGTCAACAAATAGACTTCTTAGATTAATAAATAAAAAAAAAGATATAAAGTAATAAGTATAAATATTTTTAAAATAGCTATAATTCTTAATTTTGAATATATTATAAAGAAAAATTGCTATAGCAAAAAACATTAATATTTCAGGTATTAATGGACCAGAAATTAAAGATATTGGTATAAAAATAACTAAATAAATTAAAATTTTATCAAGCATTATTTTTAATAATAAATTCTTTCTAAATTGGTTTCTATTTTTTTTCTATTAAATTTTTGATTAAATAGTTTTAGACTATTTTTTGAAAATAAATTTAATCTTTTTTTGCTCTCGCAAAGTTTAGTAATCTTTTTAGCACAATCTATATGTGAAAAATTTTCAAATTTATATCCATTAAATTTATTTATAATCATATCATTCATACCTGAACCCTTAACTCTCGATATTATTAAAGGCAAACTATTTGAAATAGCCTCTAGTATTGAGATACCGAAAGACTCTGCTCTACTTGTCGAACACATTAAGAAAAAAGATGACTTTTTGAGATATTTCTCCTTCAATTGATCATTTACTTTATCTAAAAGTTTAATTCTTTTATTTAATTTTAGATTTGTAATGAGATTAATTAATTTTTTTTTATTTTTACCACTCCCAATAATATTTAAATTATAATTTTTTGGTAAAAGGCTTAAAGCTTCTATTGCTATATCATATCCTTTATAGTCAACTAATCTTCCGACCATTAATATATTTATTTTATGATTATTTTTAACTTTATGTGTATTAGATAATTTTTTTATTATTGGAGGAATTATAACTATTTTTTTTCTGAAATTTTTTAATTCACGGGAATAATTTAAATAATTATTTGACAAACATATTATTTTTTTTGATTTTCTTAATAAAAAAAATTGAATTGGATTGAAAAAAAGTTTTAATATTTTTTGATTAACAATATCACTGCCCCAACTTATTATTAATTTTTTTATTGGTAAAAAAATCAAAATTAATTCGATTAATGGATTGGGCGTATGGATATGAATACAATCATATTTTTTATAATTTTTTAAAATAAATAATATGATTGATATTGATATTGGTGTTGAAAATAAATTTAAAAGAGGCTTAAAAAAATAAACATTATAATAATTAGATTTTGACAAATATGTTTTTTTTTTAGAGAAACAAACAACCTCAATTTTTTTATTTTTTTTGAAAAAAAAATCACATATATTTTTAGATAAAGTTTCTATTCCTCCATACTCTGGTGGAAAATACTTAGTAATATATAAAATTTTCATTTTATTTAATAATTTTTTTAATTATTTTTCTTATAAGTAAATTAGGGTGAGAGAATAATTCGAATAACTGCTTTAAATTTAAGTTTTTAAAATAAATTTTTTCATCTAACTTATCGTTATATAAATATTTCATAACTTTAATTTTATTTTTTGTTAAAATGTTATTTTCATAAAATTTTATATCTTTATTTTCGTTAATACCTACAATTTTATTTTTATAAGCATAAAATTTAATACATGATTTAATAAAATTTAGTGTTTGATTATTTTTATTTTTTACCGAAATTGAGTCTTCTCTATTTCTCAGTACTAATAATTTTTCATTCAAATTACCTACCTCTCCAAGAGTCGTCAATTTCCACCATAAATCATAATCTTGAGCAAATTCTAAATTTTCATCATAGTTTCCTAAAATTTGAGCACTATTTCTCAAAAACATGGTTGATGAATGTACAAAACAATTTGAGTATTTTAATTTTTTTGTAATTCCACTATTTGTAAATTTTAAAGATTTATTATTTTTATAAACATTGTTTTTGTATAAGATTTTACAATTGGTTCCACATAATACCCTTTTTTCATTTTTT
The DNA here is from genome assembly GCA_902522385.1 of uncultured Pelagibacteraceae bacterium. Taxonomy (GTDB): domain Bacteria; phylum Pseudomonadota; class Alphaproteobacteria; order Pelagibacterales; family Pelagibacteraceae; genus Pelagibacter. The sequence goes on along the minus strand of CABYVK010000004.1, from coordinate 85,698 downwards.
AAAAACCAGCTTACTTGTTTCTCAAATCTTTCTGGAAGCGAAACATCATCTGCATCTTGGCGAGCTATAAATTTTCCTTTTGCAATTTCTAAAGCTTTATTTAGTGATATAGTAAGTCCTTTGTGTAAGTTATCTATAAATATAATCCTTTCATCTTTCTTACTTAATTTTTTACAAATTTCTTTACTATTATCAGTCGATCCATCGTCAATAATTATTAACTCAAAATTTTTATAAGTTTGATTTAGTACACTATTAATACTTTGACTTATAAATTCCTGAGAATTATATACGGGCAAAATTACTGATATTTTATTATCTGTTTCCAATTTTAATTATAATTTATAAAGCCAAAAATTTTACCTTTAAGCAAAGAATAATATTTAATTATATTATTTTTATCAAAAAAAATTAAATAAATTAATATTGCAACAAAAGATCTAAATAAAGAGATAATAAATAAATAAATAATTTTTATTACAGAGATATCAATATTTTTTTTTAATAAAGCTCCTTGTCCAGTACCATACGAATAAAATTTATCATAAACCTGAGTTAAATTTTTTTGATATGAAAAATCCTCAGGATGGTAAATTGAGGCCTTGCTTAAATAATATATTGAATTTTTTTTTTTAAGATTATTGAAGATATAATCTGTCTCTTCACCACTTCCATACTTCGCTCCCAATCCAAATCTTTCATCAAAAAAAAATTTCTTTTTATTTTTTAAAAATATCCACATTGAGGATGATAGACAGCAACTTGAATTTAAGAAATTTATTTTTATATCACGATTACCCATATTTTTTGAAAGAGGTTTAAGAGATTTTTGTTGAATAATCTTATTGAAAATAAGATCACATTTTTTCTTTTTGGAAAAAGTTATACAATCAAAAAAATAGTTTTTTTTTATATAAACATCATCATCCAAAAAACATATATTGTTTGAATTTGCTATCTTTAGACCAGTATTTTTTGCAACTGATAAATTTTGTTTTTTTATATTTCTATAAACAATATTTTTATTATTTAAAAAATCAGGAAATAAAGCAACTGAATGAGTTTGATGAATGATAATGATTTTAATGAAAAAATTTCCTCTCTGGAAAAAAATTTGCCTGATTAATTTTTTTAAAACTGTTAATTTTTTATTTGTGCAGATTATTACATCAATATTTTTTTTCATTTATTAATTTTTCTATTATTTTATTTTCTAAATTTATATTTTTTTCTAATTTAAAATTTTTTTTAATTGAATTTCGAGCATTTAAACCTAATTCTTTCAAAATTTTCTGATTATGTTTTAATTCTTTTATTTTATTGGACAAATTTTTTATATTAGAATGAAGATATCCAGTTTTGCCATTTTGAACTATAGGATTTAGCCCCCTAGCTTTAAGACCAAATACAGGCAACTCAGCTGCCATTGCTTCCATAATAGTTTTTGGAGATCCCTCAATTTTAGATGATGTTATGTAAAATTTATATTTTGATAAAAAATTTGGAATTTTACTATTTTCTATTTGGCCTAAAAATCTTACATTTAAGTTAATTTTTTTTGCAAATTTTTTTAATTCATTTATTTGAGTACCAGTTCCAATAATATCTAAATCTAGATCTGATAACTTGCAAATATTAAGAAGTGAAAAAAGGTTTTTTTGTTTCTCTAGCCTTGAAATAGTAATAACTCTATTAGTGTACTTTTTTTTTTTTAAATTTTTGAATTGATTCAAATTTACTGCATTAGGAATTACTACAATTTTTTTTGAATTTATAAAATATTTAGTATTTATAAAATTTTTAATTTCGTGTGATGTTACTATAATTTTATTTGAGAGTTTATAAGATAAAAATGAATTTAATATTAATATTAAATATTTAATAAAATTTATATTCCAATTTTTATAATTTAAAGTTGGTTCCCATCCAGCTCGTATAATTAATTTTTTTTTTTTTAATCTTGAACATAATATTGCTAATAAACCCCCTGTAATTTGATGCGTTTTTATAAGATCACAGTTACTTAGTTCATTATTTAAAATAAATGGCCCAAACAATAAAATTAAATATTTAGTTAAAAAATTTTTTTTAATATTTTTAAATAAGGGTAGTATTTTTATATTTTTTAAATTTTTTTTAAATTTTAAGTCATTTTTATCACCATAAGTGACAAAGGTTATATTATAATTATTTTTTTTTAAAGCTTGATAATATTTAACTTCTCTTTCTAGTATTTTTTGATTTGACCAAGTGACTAATGAGACACCAAAAGAAAAAAAAATAAAAATATTTTTTTTTTTAAAATTTGTATGCAATGGCATAACCTCTGTTTTTATCAGAAAATAATTTAACAATTTGATAGGTCTTTTGTTTCTCTAAATTTTCAACAAAATCATAAATTTCTCTAAAATTGTAAGGATCATAATCATCAAAAATTACTATATCTCCTTTGAGTTGTCTCTCCATAACCCAATCAAATTCAATTTCTAATTTTTTTTTATTGTGTGAACCGTCTAAAAAAGCAAAATTTACTCGTTTTAAGTTTAATTTTTTTAGAACCTTTACACTATTACCTGTATGAAAAATAATTCTATTAGTGTATTCCTTCCAGCTTTGTAGGAGCTCTAGTCTTGTTTTTTTTCCATCTATATCACTTATAGAGTTCCAATAAATTTTTTTATTATTTGGCAAAATATCTATAGTATTAATTTCTCCATCTAATTTACAATCAGTTATTGCTTTAGACATGCAAACTGAAGAAAAGCCTCTTGCAGTTCCTGTTTCAAGAATAATAATATTCTTAATGGAATTATTTCGAATATAATTACATAGTTCTGCATACAAAATTCTCCCATGCTGATAATTGATACTGCTTTTTTTTATTACAACTTGTGTTTTCAGTGCTAGTTTATTAAGCCAATTAATATCTATTTTTTTTTTTAATTTATCCTCATAATTATCTATTTCAGGATAATTGTTATTCAAACCTTTTTCGTATATTTCAATATAAGTCTCCTTACTAGCCCATCTCATAATTCCAAAAGGATGACCTATTTTAAAAATTGTAAAAATAACTTTAAAAAAAAATAATTGAATTTTAAACATGGTATTTAATATACCAATCAATAAAATTTTTCATTCCTTCCTCCACCGATACGAATTTTTTTATATTTGTTATTTTTTTTAATTTATTATTATTACCAAAAGTTTTTATTACATCACCTTTTTGTCTTTTAACAAATTTTTTATTTATTTTTTTATTAGTTAATCGTTCAATTAATTTGACGAAGTCCATTAGTTTAATTGTTTTACTACTACATACATTTAATATTTGAAAAAGATTTTTATTTATTTGCTTATTAGATAGTTTATAAATAACTTTTGCTACATCTGTTACGTATGTAAAATCTCGCTCATGAATACCTTTATTGTAAATTTGAATACTTTTATTTTCAATTGCAGCTTTTGTAAATTTATAAGGTGCCATATCTGGTCTACCCATAGGGCCATATACAGTAAAAAGTCTAAGACATGTAATGGGTAAATTATATATTTTACTATACGAATGAGATAAAACCTCATTCGATTTTTTTGTTGCAGCATAAAATGATAAAGGTTTACTGGTTTCAAAAATTTCTTTGATTGGATGTTTTGTCTGATCACCGTAAACAGAGCTACTTGATGAGAATAAAAAATGTTTTATAGAGTGATTTTTTGAAATATCTAAAATGTTAAAAAAACCAACTATATTTGTATCTAAATACACAGTTGGTTTATAAATAGAGTATCTAACACCAGCCTGAGCAGCTAAATGAATTACTTTTCTAATTTTAAATTTTATAAATAAGTTGTTAAGTTTTTTGTAATTATTTATATCTAATTGAATAAATTTAAATTGTTTTTTATAATTTTTATTTAAAAGTTGTATTCTTTTTTTTTTTAAATTTATATCATAATAATCATTCATGTTATCAATTCCGATGATATTAATATTTTTTTTTAGAAAAAATTCTGCAGTATGATAACCAATAAAACCTGCAACACCGGTGATTAAAATCATTTTATTTTTTCTCCTTGAAAATCAAAAAAATTTTCCCAAAGATTAATTTGACTCTCGTAAGAATTGTTTTTAGCAGTTATATATGCGTTTTCTACAATTTCTTCTAATTTATCATCTTTTTTGTAAACTTTTGAAAAAATAAGATTTGCTAATATTTCCTCATTTATTTCCTCAGATTTAAATGCATTAAATTTATTTTTTATTATATCAATAGCTTGACCAACATTTGTTGTAACAAGAGGTGTCTTACTTGCAAAACACTCCATTATCGCTCTTGGACCACCTTCCTCTCTAGAACAAATTAGATAAACATCTAAGGATTTATATAACTTTATTAAATCATCATAGTTTGAAAAATTTAAATGTTTAAATGGTATTTTCAATTTATTTAAGTTGTTTACTACATATCCTCTGGATGGACCTGAAATTAAAACAAATATTTCTGGTATATTTTTTTTTAAAATTTTAATAGTTTTAATAAATATATCTGGTCCCTTAATTAATTTTGGATCATCTCCTCTTCCCCATCCGTCCCCATCCTTTTGAAAAGATCCAACAACAAAACAACTTTTTGGAATATTGTAAAGTTCTCTAATTTCATTTTTGGTGTATTTTTGAATTAAGTCAAATTTATTAAGATCAACTGTAATTGGTATCCTTATAAACTTATCTTGAGGAATACCATTTTCTAAAAAGGAATTTTCTATCAAGGAATTTGATACTTGAATTTTTGTTATTTTATCAAGATTATTTTTAATAAATTTAACATTTTTTTGATGTTCATCTGAGTCGGATACTCCATGAAAATAAGGGAAATATATTTTGTGGTTAAACTTATTTAAATTTTCTAAAGCATAATACTTTGACATAATGAACAAATGAATTTTATCTGAAATAAATATATCTTTCTCATTTAATGAAATATTACTAAACATATTTGAAAAAACTTTTTTATATTCATGTGCTAACTGATTCAAAACCCAATTTTTATTTTCAGATTTTATTATTAAATTGTTTTCATAAGTATTCAGTTTTTTATTATTAGCTAGAATATTATAAAAATTTTTTTTTAAAAAAAATTTTAAACCCATTGTTTGTTTTAATTTCTCCTATTTTCTAATTTATATATATTTTTTTGTATAGAAGTAATATATAAAAGTTTCAGATTATTTTTTTATAATGTTATCTTTCCAGAATTTGAATTTGTTTTGAACTTTAAAATAAAAATATTTAAGAAATAACTCTAAAATTAAAATTGAAGAGATTTTTTTCTGTTTTTGATCTTTAATAATATGATTAAAAAAATTATAATATTCTTTTACTGTTTCATCTAGAAAAAATCTTTTTTCTAATTTAAAATTTTCATAATTATTGATCAATTTTTCAAGTTGAGGGATAACATCGGCTTTATCTTTAAAAATATATCCATTTGAATTAAAAATTTCATTATTGCTGGTTCCATCTATTACTAGAATGGGAATTCCTGTTGCCATAGCCTCCATTAAAAGATTTGAACACGACTCTATTTTACTACCAAAAATAAAAACGTCGGAGTTTTCAATATATTTATATAATAACTCACTTTTTACTGGATTAATTATTTTAATATTTCTAAATTTTATTTTTGAGTTTCCAACAAATATCATTTGATACTTATTAAAATCTAGATTTTCATCTAAATGTTTAAAAATATCAAAACCCTTTAGTAAATTATCAGACCAAGATGAAGTTAAGATTTTTATTTTTCTATTTTGATTGATTAATGTGAATTTTTTTTCTTTAAATATTTGATTGTTCGAAGCATTATAAATTACTTTATAATCGTTTTTTAATAAGTATCCTCTTTTAATATTTTCGTCTTTTGACCATTCAGATAAAAATATTGTCCCATTTGAAATTTTTGAATTAAATAAGTAAATTAATTTATCTAATTTTTTTTCTTCATCACCACGGTAGGATGAAATTGGCCCATCAATTCTATGTATAAATTTTTTATTCGGATATTTAATTTTATAAATTAAAGTTTCAATTAAATTATGATGACTATTAAATAAAATTATATCTGCATCCTTTGGGTGATCACAAATATTCCGCGATTTTAAAAACTTTTCTCTTAAATTTTTTAAAAATTGGTTACCACCTCCCCATGCTTCCTCTTTAAATTTATATGAAATAAATATTTTCAATTTATTTTTTTCTTAAAATTATAAAGTAGCCTGAATTTATAAATTCTGATTGATAAATTGTTAAATAATCTAATAATCTAAAAAACCATTTAAACATAAATAATATAACTATCGATATTTTTCCTTTTTTAGATTTTGAAGCATATCCACAGCTAGCTCTTATTATATCATTTATCACTGTACCTACAGAACCAACATTTTGAAATTTTATAATTTTGAATTTTTCTCTTTTAATAATTTCAATTAATTTTTTTTTAGTTATTCTGTAGTTATCTAATTTATCTCCATGTATTGGGTTTAAAAATGGAATTGACAAGATAATATGACCTTTTGGTTTTAACAATTTATATGCCTTATTAAAAAAATCTTTAGGGTATTCTAAGTATTCTAGCAATTCAAAAGACAGAAGAGTGTCATATTTTTTTTTAAAATTATTATAATAGTCAAAGTCTGCTAAAATATCTGCTTGATAATTCTTATTTTTATTTAATATTTTTATATTAGTTTTATTGGGTAAAAAAGATTTTAAAATTTCTTTTGTATTATTTGTACCTCCAATATCCAATATTTCGCCATTAATAAACTTAATATTCATTAAAATTAATTTATCAATTTTTTGTCTACGAAAACTATCCATTTATAATTCTTTTAAAAAACTTGCAGTATAGGTTGTTTTAAATTTTTTTAATTGGGTTTCAAACCAATCTATACCAAATAATGAAATTTCTTTATCATGAAATGCAAACACATTTTTTTCATCTATAAATTTCAAATTTTTATAACTACAATCTAGTTTTTTTGATGAATTTATCCCTGTAAAATTCAATTCATTTAAAGCACCGATGGTTTGTTCCGAATAAACATTTCCTGGAGGAACAAAAATATCAATTTTATTTTCTAACCATTCATTTAAAATTTTACTTGATTTCTCTAGATGTATTCTGTGTGTATCATGTGGTATCCAATCCCAAAATTCTCTATGATATTTCCTTACAGATGTAAAATATCTAGGAAGATGTTTTCCTACAACGCAATGTGTCAACCCATGGTTTGCTATTTCAATTATTTTATTTTTAAAAGCGTCCTTTAATACATTTGCTTGTCCGGGAAATTTTTCTGGAAAAGGTATAAGATTATTTTTTTCATCAACCCAGGTAGCTGTTACTGCAATAGTTAATTTAAAATTATAAAGATTCAAAAGGTCAATTATTTTTTTCCATTTTTCAGCTGAAATTTCATCGTATGGACCCCAAGCTTTAAAAGGTTTAATTCTTTTTAAAAATAAAAAATTTCCTATTCTTGATTTAGAGTATATATTAAATTTTTTAGAACTTGCACCAACATCATCCATTCTAAGAACTAATGGATTATTTTTTTTCACTTTTTTGAAATTTTATACTGTTGTAAATAATATGGAATAGTTTTTTTTAATCCTTCAACTAAATTCCATTGTAAAGAATAATTCAAATATTTTTTTAATGGTTTTGGGTTTAATTTAATTTGAATTTTATGTTCTCCAGGTCTCATTTTTACAAATTTCTTTTTAAATTTAATGCCCCAAGCCTTCTCAAGTGCGTTAATAATGTCTACAACTGAGTTATTTTTTCCTCTTCCAACATGTATTACTTCTGTTCCGAATCTTTTTTTTGTTTTTAATGATAAATAAAATGACATAACAACATCATCAATAAATATATATTCTGATTTTTGCTTTCCATCACCATAAATTGTGATTGGTTTTTTATTTAGATGATCCATGATGAAAGATGGAATTATTTTTTGATAATTAAATGGTGCCTTTATGTCTGTTTTATTTGCCTCTAACCATCTTTCACGAGAACCATATATATTTCCAAGTTTTAAACATCTAACATTTAAATTATATTCTTTATTAAATAGTTGAGCAAGTCTCTCGATTGCTTGTTTTGTAATTTTATATGGATTTAACCACGACACATCAGGTGTAGTTGGTATTAGAACTTTTTTAATTTTTAATTCATTACAAAGTTTTAGAACTTTTGTTGTACCTAAAACATTTGTTCTTACTACATCTTCTACATCATAAGTTGTAATGGTTTCTGAGGTTCCAAGTATTGCAGCCATATGAATGAGTGCATCCTTATTTCTTAAAACTTTTCTAAACTTTTCAAAATTAAGAAAATTAAATTTATGAAATTTGATTGAATTATATTTTTTTTTAAAATTTTTGATTTCGGGGGACTCCCATAAATCAATAACATCTACTTTAAAGTTTTTATCTAAAAGAAATTCCACTATATGACCACCTATAAAACCTGAGCCACCTGTTATAACAATTTTTTTCATGATGTGATGTATAACCAAAAATCAATTAATTAAAAGACTAAATTAGCTTTTTTACATATATTTTTTATAATATCAAAATTTATATTAATTTGACCTTTTAATAATGTTTTTGCTTTTTTCCCCATCTAACTGATGAGTCAACTATTTTTTCTATAGAATTAAATTTTGGTTTCCAATTCAATTTTTCTTGTAATTTTTTACAATTAGCAACAATAAATGGAAGATCTCCTGGTCTTTTTTTTTTATATACAAAGTCTAACTTATATCTTTTTTTTACAATTGAAACAATATCATAAACTGAATAACCTTCACCATATCCACAATTTAGTATTAAATTCCTCTTTAATTTATTTTTGAGAAATGACAAACATTTAATATGTATATTTGATAAATCCTCTAAATGTATAAAATCTCTAACAGCAGTCCCATCTTTTGTTAAATAATTTTTTCCATAAATTTCAAATACTTTATTTTTATAAAGTATAGCATTAGATAAATTATTAAATAAGTTTGAGTTATTGCCTAATTGACCCGTCCTTAATTTTTTATCAGCTCCAGCGACATTAAAATATCTTAAAATACAAAATTTCATATTTGTTTGTAAGCTCTGTATATAATTCTCTACAAGTAATTTAGATAAACCATACGGATTTTTCGGATTTCTTTTAAAATTTTCATTAATTTTTATAATTTTTTTTGGATTTTCATAAACTGCAGCTGTGGATGAAAAAATAAAATACTTCACATTATTTTTTATACAATTATTGATAAAAATTTTGGATTTGTAATAATTATTTATTAGATACAATTTCGGCTTTTTAAGAGATTCCGGAACTGATATAAAAGCTGCAAAATGATATACCACTTCAATATTATGTTTTTTAATTAAATTTGATATTTTTTTGTTGTTTGAAATATCCAATTTAAAAAAAACAGATTTTTTGGGTATTAATTTTTTTTTTCCTTTAGATAAATTGTCTAAAATAAAAACATTATGCCCTTTTTCAAGAAGATCTATTGATACTTTGCTTCCAATATAGCCCGCTCCACCTGTAACTAAAATATTCATAAATATATTGTTTGTTTATATGTTTTAATTTAAATTTTTTAGTTTTCTAAATTTTATTTTGGCTATCTCAAAATCACTTGGGTAGTCAATATCTTGACTCTTTAGCTGATCTAAAATGATAATTTTTGAATTTTTCGAAATTATAGGTTTTCTACTTTTCCATTTATTTGTTCTTCCAAAATAAAATTGAGCACCATCATGAAAGCTGTCATTTAAATCTTGTGTTCTCAAATTTATTTTGCTTTGTTGTAATGAGACTATTTTATTTTTTCTTATTTTGAATGATCTTTCTATAGGATGCTGATAAGCAATTCCTGTTAATACATAATCAATATTTTTTTCTTTTTTGATTATATTAAATGCTTTAACTAAATTTTTTGAACTTAAAAATGGATTTGCAGGATAAATACAACAAACAATTTCATATTTTTTTCCAATTTTTTCCATTTGGTTAATTGCATCGATTATTACAGAGATAGTATTTGTGTTGTCATTAGAAAGTTTTTTTGACCTTAAAAATGGCGTTTCTGCACCAAATTTGTTAGAAATTTTTGCAATTTTTTTTGAATCTGTGCTTACAATTACGTCACTAAAAACTTTGGATTTAATTGCACTCTTGATAGCGTAATATATTATAGGCTTTCCAAAAAAAATTTTTATATTTTTATTTTTAATTCTTTTGCTTCCATGTCTTGCAGGTATTATTGCTAGTGTTTTTTTATTCATAATATTAGTTACTTAATTTTCGCTTATAAAATTTTTTTGTGTTTTAATCATTTGAAGAATTGATCGAATCAATTTTTCTTGTTTAATTTTACAAATTTATTACACATAGACAATGATGATAGTGAATGTCCTATAAAAATCATTGTTTAATTTTAAAATATTTCATTTTAGGTATTGATCCTTCTTTTTAATCCAATGAATAAACTTCTTAACAAAAAGTAAAATTTAAAGAATAAAAATCTTAACAATTTAATACTAATATTATCTTTATAATTAATGTAATTTTTTTCAATTAAATCGACAATTTTTTTGTCTAAATTGCCATTAATGTGACCTACTTTTTGACACAATCTAAATATTTTTTTTTCCGAAAAATTAATTTTATTTAGATAATTTAATGTTGAGCCCAGATTTTCGATACTAGTGTCGAGACCAAAAAAAGCTTTATACATTTCGGAAGGGGATTGTGAATACCAAATAGTTTCTTTTTTTAATTGATTATGCTTTCCGTCCTTTAGTATTTCTTTAAAAGAATGTAAATTCAATTTTGTATTGTAGTTTGTGCTAGTTTTTGGAATGTATTTTAAATTTTTTGTAGACCATTGATTCGCTTCCTCGTAATACCATCTTAATCTATCTACATATATAATTGGTTTTTTAAAAAGATTAAGTTCATAGCTTATTGAACCAAGAAAAGACATTCCACCAGATGAAAGTTTAAGTGCGGTTGGATAATCTTCCTCTGAGCAAATAGGCAAATCTTTCTTGAAACTTAGTTTATGAATATCTCTTTTATGAATATTTTTTCTATTTGCATATTCGCTTGGGTGTGGTTTGTATAGTAATTGAAAATTACTTTTTTTGAATATATTTTTTATTTCTTTCATACTTTTAAGATATTTATCATCAAAAAATTGTGGACCTTCTCCAAAAAAAATAATTATTTTTTTTGTTTTTTTTAATTTATATTTTTTGTAAAAATAATTTGGATTTAATTTCTTGGACCTTAATAAATATAAATACTGAAGAGATCCAGTAACTTTAATTTTTTTTTTATAATCAGATTTTGAAAAATATTTAAATTTTATTAATCTATTATAAAAATCTTTATTATTTAACAAGTATAAATCTGGCAAAATATTTGTATCGGGATCTAGAGAGGCGGGATTTTTTTGGATAACTAAAAAAATTGAATTTTCTTTACAGAACTTTACTAATAATTCATTATTTCTATTTGATCCTGCTATAACTATATCTGCGTCAGAAATTTGTTTTTTTATATCATTCCATGAATAGCACCAAAATATCGACCTATTTTTAAATTCGTCATCATTTTTAAACTTTTCTCTAAATGCTGGAAAGGTGGATGGAAAATATTTATATATTTTTTTTTTTGTGAAAATTTTTTTATAATTTTCAAATACTTTATTTGAAAATAATACATACTTAATTTCAGAAAATTTTTTTTTTAATTCATTTTCTAATAAAAAGATTGACTTCTCATTTCCAAAATAAATTGATGTTTGCAAGATACAAACTTTGATATTTTTTGATTTTAACACTTTTTATTTCTTAATAATTAATTGAAGATCTGATGACATTTTTTCTTTATCTAGAACCGACTGCAGTTTGTCTACGTTATTATAAAAGTATTTGTCAAATAATTTTTTAAAATCTGTGTTATTTTTAGATTTTGAACTTAAAATTAAAGATCTAGCAAGATCACTAAAATCAGAGCCAAACCACCATTCACCAACAATTTTTAATTTATTTTTTTTACAAATATAATAAATGGATTCTTTCGTATACATATGAGTATGTGGCCCATATAAGCTTCTGGGAAATATGTTGTTGAACGCATGCTCGATCAAAGACGTAAAACTAAAAAGAGGTATTGAAATATAAAGATATTTAAAATTTGATTTTTTGAAAATTTCAAAAAACTCTGATGGATTTTGGATATGCTCAAGAACTGATATTAAAGAAATACAATCACCCCCATTATTTAAAACAATATCGCGCAAATTCTCTAATTTTGAAAATTTTGCTTTATTTTTTCGTAATTTTTTTTTTGCAAGATTGACTAATGTTTTATTGGAGTCAAATCCCATACCATTCATATTCAGTTTCTCACAAGCTTTTAAAAAATGACCTGCCCCACATCCTAAATCTAAAATTTTTACATTTCTTTTTTTAATTACTTTCTTTAAAAATTTGGCTTTTGGTAAATATATATTTTTAACCTTAATATCAAAATCTTCCAAATATCTCTTTGAATAATTTATGTGTTCATCCTCTTTATTTGTATAATATAAATATTTTAAAAATTTATTTGTGTCTTCATTCATCCCATTAATATGATTACAAGTTTTACAAAGTGAATAAGAGACACCAAAAGATTGGAAAGATACATTTTTAATTGTTCGGTTACAATTTTTACATTTTTTTCTTTTAATTTGTTTTAAATAAAATTTATTAATTTCTTTTACTTCTTTTAAAAGGCTTGAATTTTTATTTTGTAGCGTTTTTTTTATTTTAGCAAAGTCGCCTAAATTTTTTTTACTATAAAAAACTTTCATTAAAGCCAAATTGGTAGTTTAATTTTTTTCTCTACTTTTTTTCTTGATATTTCTAAACCATTTCCGATAAAATTTAAAAGGTTAGCAGTAGAAACTGCATTTACTCTACTATCTTCTAGGGCGTCTATAAAATGGCTACCATGTCCGGCTCCACCTGAAAAAATAATAGGTGTTTGAAAATTTTTCGGTACAAAATTTAATATATTAAGATCAAACCCGTTTCCTGTTCCATCTCTATCTATAGAATTTACCATTATTTCGCCAACTCCAAATTTTGAAATTTTTTTAATATATTCTTCAAAACTTTCATGATATTTTTTTTCACCATTAAAATGAAATATATTATATTTTTTTTTTTCATTTTTATAATCAATAGAACAAATAATACTTTGTTTTCCATAATTTGATTTTACTTTTTTAACTAGATTTAAATTTTCGATAAAATTTGTATTGAGCACAATTTTTTCGCATCCTGAATTAAATATTTTCTTTGCCATATCAAAACTTTCCACACAACCTCCGCCAGAAATTGGAAAGAAACACTTTTTTGAAATATTTTTAAGTATATCACAATATTCATTAAATATTTTTAAACTCTTGTCTCTACTAATGTTTAATACAATTAATTCATCTATAAATTTATAAATATCATTAAAATTATAGTTTTTAATAAGCCATTGATAATTTCCAATTTTTTGTAAATTAAAGTTTCTGCTTAATACAAAATAACCTTCGCAATATAAAAGAGTGAAAATTAATCTTTTTTTCAACATTTAATAAAATTAGACAAAAGTTTTAAACCATTTGTTTTACTTTTTTCTGGATGGAACTGTGTTCCAAAAATATTATCTTTTTCAAAGCAGGATATAAATTTCTCACTGTAATCAGTAATAGATGTGTTTAGGTCAACATTTTTAGCCATTGAAATTCTAAGAGAGTGATCAAAATAAAAATCTGGATCTTCTGGTAATGATTTTAGCATTTTCATATTTTTATTATTTGAAATATTGTTAAAACCAACATGAGGAAATTGAAATCTATTTTTTTTTTTAAATTTATCCACTTTAAGATTTACAAAATTAAAACCTTTAGTAACCTTATTTTCTGTGGACGAATTACATAGTAGTTGCATTCCTAAGCAAATTCCTAATATTTTGTTTTTTTTTTCTACTACCTCACAAATTGAATCATAAATTTTTTTTTTTTTAATCATTTTAATTGATGCATCAAAGGCGCCAACACCAGGCAAAATACAAATTTTAGACTTTGATATAATTTTAGGTGAATCAGTTATTTCAGCTTTGTAACCTAAAAACTCAATAGCGTTCTTGATTGAATATAAATTACCCGATTCATAATCTATTATTGTAATTTTAAACATTATTTGATTTCAAATTTAGGAATAAATTTGTTGTTTTTAAACTCAAACAAATTCTTGTTACAAAATTTATTAAGAGTATTAAAAAAAGTTTTTTTATTTATTTTGTAGTATTTAATGTAACTATCAATATATTCTTCTGGAAATTTTCCATCGTAAAGTTTTACTAAGTTGACTGCCTGCTCTCTAGTCATGGCTCCTCTTCTTATCTCTATACCCGCATCTTGTGTTGCTCTTCCGAATCCAAATTTCAAATACATTAAGTAACAGTGCAACAAGTATAATGATTGATCGTTTTGAGCAAAATTTGTAAAAGTACCTTGATTTGTATGCTCTAATTCCTTGAGGCCACAATGTTTTTTTGCAATCAAATAATTTTTATATGGATCCCATGAATGATAATGAGAAAAAAATACATATTTTAATTTTTTCAAAGCTTTTTTGGGTGGATAAAGAAAAAAACATTTTTCTGAGGGGCTTGCTTTAACTTTTTTTATATAATCATAATAACCTCCTTCAAAAAATATTTTTGTTTGGTGTTCTACGTCAAAAAGCATTTTTTTATCGGCATATCTTTTTCCTCCATATTCAATCTCTCCATCTTCTGCATAAATAATTAAATTGATTCCCATTCTACATGCTAAATTAGTTACAGCAGTAAATATTGCTACGTACCAACCGAAATATGCAAAGCCTTGATTTAAAAATCCAAGTTTGTCAAGTTGCTGCATTACATTTCTATTTGGAGTTATATGAATATGATCAAATCCTTTTGCGACGAAATTTTGTAAATTTTTAATTCCAAGTCCAAGCTCTATTGGAGGTCTTACTGTCACCGCTAAAGGATTTACTCCATATTTTGTTTTTAATGTATGACAAATTGATGATCCATCTTTTCCTCCACTTACCGGCACAATGCAATCATAACCATCTTTAGATTTAAATTTTTTTAACAGTTTCTTAAATTCCAGCTGTTTTTTTTTCCAATCAATTGTTTTTTTTTCTACCATCCACTGACATGCGTTACACCATCCCTTGTCATCAAATTTGATTCTTGGTCTTGTGGACATGTTTAAACAATTATTACACCAAAAAACTTCTGAAAGTTTAGGATTTGATTGTTTGTATGACATTACTAATTTCTAAATATATATAAACCTATGGACATATAAAAAATTTTAACACCTCTAGCAAGAATATAAAAAAATTATTTACTATTTCGATCTATTCTTGACTTATTTTTTATTATATCTATTATTAACTTGCCGAAATGCATGGTGGGAAACAATGTGTAAATCATTGACTGTTCCTGCAACGGTAAGAATTTATTTCAAGTCCGAGCGCCACCCGGTAAAGACCTTTGTCGAATGATGGCCAGGAAAAGTCTAGTTCTACAATCTGAAGTTAACAAAGGCACAGTTGAAATTAAGACAAATGCTTTTGTTATTTTTTCCTTTAACGAAAATTAACAATAGCATTAACTAACTAGGAAGGTTGCTTTTGTTATGTTTAAATCATTTATATTTGTTTTATTTATATTAAAATTATTTTTTCCACTATCAACATTTGCAAGTGAAATACCAGTTATCGTAATATCACCAGGAAAAACTTATCAATCTGAAAGTGTTGTTGGTAGCGACGTTGATATCATTGACAAAAAGATCATTGCAGATTCAAGCCAATTCTTTTTGGGTGATATTTTAGATAATAATTTGAATGGTATAAATTATTTTCAATCTGGAGGATATGGAACAATATCAGGAATTCAGTTAAGAGGTCAGCCAAAAAGATATTCAACAGTTTATATAGATGGTGTTAAAGTTTCAGATCCCTCTACTCCATCCAATGATTATTATTTTAATAATTTATTGTCTGGATCATTTGATAAAGTTGAAATTTTAAAAGGTGCACAAAGCTCTCTATATGGTAGTGGCGCATTGGCTGGAACAATTCAAGTATTTTCAAAGAAAGGTAGAGACGGAAACAATCAAGATATTAACATATCAACAGGCTCTTTTGGTACCAAAAAAATTGATTTAAGTTTTGATGGGAAAGTCAACAACTATGATTATTTTGTAAATTATACTAATTTCTCAACTGATGGTGAGTCTGCTATGACGGATAATTCTGAAAAAGATGGTTACAGAAGTGACGGTTTAACAATGAATTATGGTTATAATTTTAATGAAAATTTTAGAATTGAAAATTACTTATATTATAATGACTCTTTTTTAGAATATGACGCTGTAAATAAATCTTATACAGATCTTAATGACGTTACCGATGATCAACAAGCAATTTATTCAGGGCGTCTAATTTTTAATAAAGGAAACTTAAAAAATACATTATTCTATAATAATACTTATGTATTAAGAAATACTACTCAATATAACAATACAAAAAGAAATTATTATGGTTACAGAGATGCAATAAATCTTTTGTCTGAGTATAATTTAAATCTTGATACAAAAATTATATTTGGTCTAGACAATGAATTTGATAAAGCAGAGCTTTATAATTATTATACAGATAGTGCATACGCTGAGAGTGATGAGGCAATATTTTCTCAATATTTTGATATACAAACTAGAACTAGCGAAAAAACTTATGCCACTTTCGGCTTAAGGAGAGATGAACACACAACTGTTGGTGAATATTACACAGGTAGAGTAACGGGATCACATAAAATAGATAGTAACACAAAATTAAGAGCGAATATTGGTACATCAGTGAGATTTCCTGCATTATATTCTCTTCATCATGGTAATCATTTAACTAACAAAGAGTCTCTAAAACCTGAGACTGGTCGAAGTATTGATTTTGGTATTGATAAATTGTTCCCTTCAAAAAATATTAACATGAGCTTAACTACTTTTTATCTTAAATATAAGAATGATATTAAAGGATGGAAATCTCATTCTGGTGGTGTTGGTGAAAAATATTATTCTGGAGGTGGAAATTATGCACTAGATAATAGTAACTCAAACACTAAAAGTTATGGATTAGAGTTTTCAGGTAATTGGAAACCTAATAATGATTATATATTGAGCCTTGGATATACTGGAACGAAATCTCGTGATGGTACAACATGTGACAATCCTGATGCAACCGGCGGTCCCGGAGCTAATCGTTGTAATGATGAAATGAATGTTAGAGTTCCAAGACATCAAATTCATTTAATAGGAACAAATTTTTTTAATAATAATTTAAAACATACTGTCAAATTAAAATATGTTGGTGAAAGGAGAGATTATGGAAATACAAATAATAATTTTGAGGATGTTATACTTTCAAACTATTTTACAGCAGATTATATAATAAATTATAATTTATCTGATAAATATAATCTCAATTTTTCAGCCAAAAATATTTTTGATAAAAAATACTCTGAGGCTTATGAATACAAAGCACCTGGCAGATCATTAAATTTTATGATAAATAATAAATTTTGAAGTTTATAAATATAAAGTTACTAGTAGATCATTAAATTTTATGATAAATTGAAAAATCTAATGAAAGAGTACATCAAAATAAGTTTTGGAATATTCATTGCCCTAGCTGCAAGTAGATTTATTCCTCATCCTCCAAATTTTACTAGTTTAATTGCATTAAGTTTTTATATTCCTGCAATTTTTGGTTTTAAATATATTTTTGCAGTAATGTTATGTTTTTTAATTACAGATTTATTTATTGGTTTTCATAGCCTTACATTATTTACCTGGGGAAGTGTTTTTATCATTGGATACTTATCCAAATTTTTCTTTAATAGTTTAATAAAAAGAGTATCTGGTGCTATTGCAGCTGCAATTATATTTTTTTTAATAACAAACTTTGGAGTATGGACTCTTGGTTCTTATGGATATACATTTAATGGTCTGCTAACTTGTTATATAATGGCAATACCGTTTTTTGGTAATACATTGATATCTACTATTTTATTTTCAATTGTAATTGAAGGAATTATAAAAATAAATTTTGTTAAAAATCTTTTCCCAAATTAAAACTTAATAAATGAAAAAACTAAGAGTTCTAGGTCTTATTGTTGCTAGAAAAAATTCTAAAGGACTAAAAAATAAGCATCTACTAAAATTGGGAAGCAAAAAATGTATAGAATGGACATTTGATGAAGTAAAAAAATGTAAAAACTTAGACCACTGTGTTTTAAGTACAGATTCAAAAGAGATAATAAGGATTTCAAAAAAATATCAATTAGATGTACCATTTATTAGACCTGCTAAGTATTCTAAAGATACTAGTTCAGTTTATGATGTTATAAAACACGCTATAAAATTTTTAAGAAATAAAAAGTATAAATTTGACCTAATTGTTCTTTTACAAGGCTCATCACCTTTGAGAAAATTTCATCACATAGATAATTCTATAAAGCTTTTTAAGAAAAATATAAATAGTTGTAAAACTCTAATTTCTGTTTCTGAGACTGATAAAAAAAATTTTTGGATTTTAAAGAAAAAAAATAAATATGTTCAATTTGCATTTAATCAAAGTAATTCATTCAGAAGACAAAATAATAGTAAAGTATATTTACCAAATGGTGGAATATTTATATCTAAATTCAAAAGTATTAAAAATTTTTATACAAATAAAACAATTTTCTATGTAATGGATAAGAAATCATCTGTAGATATTGATACTTTGGAAGATTTTAAAGTTGCAAAAAATTATATTAAAAAATAATTAAGCTACTTCAATTTTTTTAAATTTACTTATTTTTTCTCTAATCAGTGTTGAAGGTTCTCCATCTTTAATATTGTGTTTTCTTCTCCACTCCTTCTCATATTGATCAATTTTATCATATTGTCTATGAAGCATCATTTCTCTTAAACCTACCAATTCTACTGCGTTAAAATTTTTAGAAATTACTCCAGAAACTCTTGATGCATCCCCTAAATCATATATATAAGCTTCTAAATCATCGTGTAGCCCTAGTTTTTTTCCTTGTCCTTTATACTGGTTTAATATTTCATCTCTATATTCTGTAAACCATAATGAGCCGGGATAAGCAGTTGCAAAATGTGGTTTGGTTACGATACCAAGATCATCCCATGCTTTCATCTGCATTCTTAGTGAGTCAAAATCTTCGTTTGGAAATCCAATAATTTGGTTTGGTATTGGCCTTATGCCTGCTTTCAATGTCCAGAAAAAACTTCTTAAATTTGTTTTTCTATTAGATCCTTTTCCAATAGTTTTTAAAATTCTATCATCAAAATGTTCGTAACCATAAACTAAATGTGAGCAACCATGTTTTGCCATCATTCCTAATACTTCTGGGTTGCAAAGAGTTGCATGACTAGTTCCAGACCAATAAACACCGTCCCATGTTCCATCTTTCTTTTTCTTTGGAACTAAACCAGCTTCTTTCCATCCTTTGCATATATCCCGCAACCAAGTTCTTTTTGAGAAAACATCCATAGTCATAAAATTTTCATCTAAAAAATATATGAAATTCACATCATATTTTTTTTTTAAATAAACCGCTTGATTGATTATATAGTCTGGGCTGTGGAATCTTATATTTCTAGTATAATTTCCCTCTTTATCGAATGAAACATTCTCTACTTCTCCAGATTTGTTTTTTTCATATTTCATATCGCCAGTGATACCCAGGTGATAACAAAATTTACATACTAATGAGCATCCAAGACTTCCATTTATATCCATTCTTCTAGTAGCTAACATTCCTTCCTCTGAATACATCATTGCACTATTTTTGAAATATACTTCTTTCACAGGAAATAATTCATACGCAGGATAAGGTAACAAATCTAAGTCATGTAAAAGAGTTCTTTGTTTAGTGAAAATAATTTTGTTATTGTCTCCTCGCAAAATAAGTCCATCAACATTCTTAAGGTCATAATTTTTAGTATCCAAAGCATCTAAAACATCTACAATCGTTTTGTAAGATTCTCCTACAAAACCAAAATCCACTTCAGGTAACCAAGACATCACTTCTTTTGGGATTGACGTTAAGACACCACCTCCTAAACTAATAAGACTTTTTGGTGAGCAAGCTTTACAAATCTTTACTAATTTTTTAATTGAGGCATAAGCAGTTGTAATTCCTCCAATTCCAATTAAATCCCAATTATCTGAGCTAATTACATCTCTCACAACATCATCCTCTTGCCTCCATGCATTTTGATCAAAAATTTGGACGTCGTGTCCTTCTTTAATTGCAATTGCAGCAAGTTGAGCCATTCCCATTGGAATATGTTTTGGCTCTTCTTCTTCTCTTACAGTAGGGTTTATAAATAAAACTTTTGCCATCGATGTAGTATATATAATATTATTTTTTCATGTAAATCTATTTAATTAACTCAATGCTACAAAAATCTTTAAATTTTCTTGTTATAATCGGCTTTTCAAAAATGATTCCTCCCTCAGTGCAATTATAAGTTTTTGAGTAGGAATTTTTAACTGCATCGATAAATAAATTTTTATACCAATAATAAACATGATCTGTATAAAAATATTTTTTTAATTTTCGATTATAAATTTTTTTGTAGAACTTATTGATATTTTTTTTTCCAAAAGTTCTAATCAAAATATCGTAATATTGTGTGGCTTTAATTGGTGTATCAATATAATAAGAACAATCCATCCCTATTAAAACAATTTTTTTAAATCCAAATACACTTTCAGCAATTACCCAACATGCAGATCCAACATTGCCGATACTATTTAGTAAAGGAAGTTTATTCAATTTATATATTTTTTTTGAAAGGCTATTTTTTTGCTTTGGTTCATCCAGAAATGGGTTCCACCAGAATAGTTTAGATTTCATTTCTATAAGTCTTTTAACAACTAATGAACTTGAAGATGTACAGGGAGCAACATTTAAAAATTTTCCATATTTATTAGTATATTTTAAAATTTTTTTATTAGTAGAAACTTCATCTCTAAATTTTAAGTCAAGATCTTGTCTTCTATAATAATCATCTTTTTTTAAATCTTTTTTAGTTAAATTTTTATCTCCAAACCATCTAACAATTCGTTTTTTATGTGGATCTAAAGTAACTACTAAATCTGGAATAATTTTTTTTTCTAACAAATAAAATAGTGTTCCTTCTGCACATATAATATGAAATTTTTTTCTATTTTTAGTTATTAAATTTCTAAAATCTTTTTTTCTTAAACTAGGCCCTCCTGCAACAATAAGCGCCACTTTAGAGTTATTAAAATTTTTATTTTTCAACTCTTTAATTGAAAAATGTTTTTTTACAATTTTACTATTTCTTAAAATATTTTTATATATCTCTTTAGATAAAGATGTATTAGTTATACTACCAAGTTTTTTTTGCAATTTTTGGAAAAACAATTTTTACTTCTACTCTCTTCTACTCTTCAAGATCCCAGTTTACCTTTTTTTTGGAGACGTAAACCATACTACCTCCAATTCTTTTTTTTGCATTTTCTTCAAAGATTTTTTCTAATTCCTCTTCTTTCGAAAGTTTTTTTGTTTTAAACTTTTTTTTAATTTTATAATTTCCTTTAAGAAAATTCATGTATCATTATTATTAAAAAAAAAAACTAATTCAAGAAAAATTTACTTTGATCTCAGTATTTTTTTTGCAAGACCAAAATCTGTCCAATCTTCAATTATTGGAAAAACTGATATTTTAAATTTTTTATTTTGGCAAAAATCAATAAGATTGTGGACATCTCTAATATTATTTTTTTTAACTATATCAATAACTTTATTATTAAAAATATAAACTCCTGCATTTATTTTAAAATTAATTATTGGTTTTTCTTCAAATGTTAAAAATTTATTCCTTAAATTTTTAATAACTCCATAAGGATTTTCATAAGAAAATTCTTTTAGCCCGACTGTAATAACTGATCTAGATTTTTTGTGAAACTTAAACATTTCATCAAAATTTATATTTGATATTACATCGCAATTAATAACTGCGAATGGCTTTTTTTCTTTTTTAAGATATCTTATGGATCCTATAGTTCCTAGTGGATGTTTTTCATTTAAATATTTTATATTTAAATTAAACTTTTTTCCATTTTTAAAATAATTAACAATTTTTTTTTTTAAATAATATACTGATAAATAAATATTTTTAATTCCATTTTCTTTTGCAAGTAAAATTATATGTTCTAGTAATGGTTTATTTTTATATATTAACATTCCTTTTGGTGTTTTTTTAGTTAAACTTCCTAATCTTTTTCCAAAACCACCAGACATTATTACAAGCCTATTTTTAAGTATTTTACTTTTTCCAACTGGTAAAATGCTTGAATAGATACCGATAACTTTTCTTTTTTTAATTATAGGTAAATGTTTGATATTTTTTTTATGTAAAATGTTCTGAACATATTTTATGTCTTCTTTTTTTTCTAAAATGTAGGGTTTTTTTTTTATTATTGTATCTATTTTTGAATTTAAATTTTTACCTTTTACTAAGGCTCTTCTTATGTCACCGTCAGTTATGGTGCCAAAAAAATTCTTTTTTCTATCTTCAACTAATACTATCTGGATAGTTGACTTATTTAATGATTTTATTGCATCAATTATTCTTGATTCTTTAGATATAGTAGCCGATTTTAAAAACTTATTTGATAAAAACATTTTAAAAACTTAAATCTTTAAATACTTTAAATGATACTTTTTTTTTTAAAATATTTTCTATTATATTTTCAATTTGTTTAAAAGTCATTTTGTTATAGTAAGGATTTTTATTACCACTAATACTTTTCTTATTTTTTAAAATATTAGAAATTTTTTGTTCTATTAATTTTTTTGAGATTTTAAAATTTATAACTGATTTTGGCATTACTCTTCCATGTTGTCTTTTCCCAAGATTTATTGTCGGCTTATTAAAGAAAGGCATTTCAATAATTCCACTTGATGAATTTCCAATCATTAAATCCACAATATTAAGAATAGAATAATAATATTTAAATCCAAAAGATTTAACAAAGTAAGAGTTTTTGTGATCCTTTACGAATTTATTTATCTCTTTAAAAATAATATCATTATTAACATCTGCTCCAGGCATAGTAAAAATTATGCAAGTATTTTTTAAATTTTCTAAGGAGCTTAAGACTATATTTATGTCATTTTCAGTTTTTTTCTTGCTTAAAGTTTCACTATTAAAGTTAACAATAATATTATGTTCTTTGAAAGAAATTTTAAATTTTTTTTCTATAATTTTTTTTGAAAAGAGATTATTTTTGTCTATATTTTTTAATGATAGCGATCCACAAATAAATATACTTTTTGGAACTTCACCAAGTTGAATAAGTCTTTTTTTATAAATTTTATTAGAGACAAAGTGATAATGAGATAACTTGCTTATGGAGTGTCTGTAATTATCATCTAAAGAATTTAAAGTTTTTTCTCCACCGTGAAAGTGAAGAATTGGAATTCCTTTACTATAAGCCACTATGGCTGCTGAAAAAGTTTCATATCTATCACCTACTAAAATTACCAATTTTGGATTAATTTTTTTTAGCAATCTATTAATTTTAGATATAGAGGAGGAAATTAAATTCGCAGTATCAATTTTATTATTTTTAACTGTCAGAATTTTTGCTTTATAATAATTGTTTAATCCAATATTTTTAGCTTCATTAATTGTGTTGCCATAAAAATTAGATAAATGCGATCCAGTAAATATTACATCTAATTTAAAACTTTTGTTTTTTTTTAAATTTTCTAATAGACCTGAAATTATTCCAAACTCAGACCTCGCTCCTGATATATAACAAATTTTATTTTTCATTTTCTATTTTAATGAAATTCTTTCATCAATTTTAAAGTTTTTGTTTGATTTTTTTCCTAGAATTTTCAGCCACTTATTTGGGCTAATTCCATAAAATGTTCTTTTACAGGTAATATTATCTTTTGTGAAAATTTCTCCCTTTTTTATAGATTTTTTTGCAACAATAAATCTGCTAACAATTTTTTTAGTTAATATTTCAGATTTATTTAATTTTTTTTTATATGATCCTAATAAATTTTTAACCTCATTAATATTATCAACGTATATTTTAAAGTCTTTTGGATTTAGACTGGCTTTATGATCTGGACCGGGCAGTGTATTTCCAAGTGTAATATGTTTTTCAATAATATTTGCTCCTAATGAAACTGCTATAGCTCCCGATAATAGACTTCTTGTATGGTCAGAATATCCTATATTTATTTTAAGTTTTTTTTTTAAACTTTTAATTACATTTAAATTTGCATCAATTATAGGAGTTGGATAATTTGATGTGCAGTGAAGCAATGTCAATTTATTTTTTTTAAATTTTTTTTTATAAAGAAAGTTTAATGTTTCTTCAATCTCTTTAATATCAGATAAACCTGAAGATAAAATAAGATCTGTGTTAAATTTTATAACTTCACTTAAAATTTCAAAATTATTAATATCTGATGACGATATCTTAATAATGTTAACTTTGTTTTGTTTTAAAAATTTTAAACTATCTAAGTCAAAAGGAGTTGCAATAAATTTAATCTTTTTTTTGTTGCAATATTTAATAATTTTTAAAAATTTATCAAATTCTAAACTGTATTTCTCTAACATACTATATTGACTAATTTTTTTTTTTAGATTTTTTTTTTGGTAATTTGCCAAACCAATTTTTTTATCAACCAGGTTTTCGGTTTTATAAATTTGAAATTTTACGTAATCAGCTCCAGCTTTTTTTGCTGCATCAATTAGTTTAAGAGCATTAATTAACTTTCCATTATGATTTATGCCTGCTTCAGCAATAATTAAAGGAGTTTTACTTTTATTTAACATATTTTATTTTTTTACAAATGTATTTGCTTTAACAAATGAATTTTTTTTGATTTTGATATTTTGCTTTACAACTGATCCACTTCCAATAAAGGAATTTTGGCCTATAAATACTGAACCATTAACTGTAGCATTTGTTGATACGTGAACATTATCCTCGATATTAGTATCATGTTCAATTATAGCGCCTGAATTTATTATACAATTTTTACCAATAGTAGCGCATGAATTTACTACACAATTATGCATAATAATAGTTCCCTCCCCAATTTTTGAATTTTTTGAAACATGGGCTTTTTTCGAAATAATTATTGGTAATTTAAATGAATATTTTTTTAATAATTTTTGAATTTTTAACCTTACTGAATTATCTTTTAAATGCCCGATTGCAATAAAGGCATTGTCAATTCTTTTTCTAATAAGTGGCAACTCCTTTTCATTACCTAAAATTTTATAATTTAGTAATTTATTTTTATTGCTCTTATCAATTATTCCATAAATTTTATATTTTCCTTGATTTTCAATTACATCTATACAAGACTTAGCATGCCCTCCCGCACCTATAATAATTATTTTTTTTTTCATTTTTAATTATAAAAATTTTTTCTTAAAATCTTTGACCCAATCTTTTTTGTATGAAAAATTTTTATCATCCACAAACACATCGTAAGATGGTTTTCCAAATTTTAATTTATGAAATTTTAAACCCCATTTACTAAGTTGATTAAATGTTTTTTTATATCCTTGTTTTTTGGCTTTTTGAGAATTTTGATTGTTTCTTCCCATATACCTTGCTGTAAATATGATAATATAATTTTTTTCATAAAGTGTATTTATCATATTTATAACTTTTCTTTTTGGTTTAGACTTAAAGTAATCACTCTTTCTTGTTGAGCAGATTACACCGTCAATATCAAAACAAAATTTTTTGATTTTTTTTGACATTATTTTTTTTTTTACAGATTGGGGCCATATGACTTTCTACCAATTATCAAATCAACAACCATGGCTAAAATCACAAAATGCATTATTTCAATTTGGTTATATGATTTTGAATTAACCCAAATTTTATTTTTTGAAATTAAGTTTAATTTATTATTTTTTTTAAATCCTGTGAGAGAATAAAAGTTTATATTTTTTTTTTTACAATATTTAGCGAGATTCAGTATATTTTTTGAATTACCACTAGTACTAATAAGTATAACTGTATCTTTTTTTTCTACAAAATTTTCTGCATATTTTTGCATCCAGGTTTCAAAAGAATAATCATTTGAAAAACATGAGATTAAATTGTCATTAGACACTGATATTGATTTTATTTTTGCATTCTTTGTTAAATCAGTAGAAATATGGTTTGCTGTTGAGGCGCTACCTCCATTTCCGAATATATAAACTTTTCCATTTCTTTTATTTGTGGTAACAAGTTTTCTCTTCAATTCATTAGTCTTTTTAATGTTTGTTTCTTTAATTAATTTTAAAAGATCGTTTTTATAATTATCTATAAATTTAAAATAGTTATTTTTCATTTTTTTTATGTTTATATTATATATTTTTAAAATTCTACTTTTACAAAAATTTAGTCATAATTAAATCTATAAAAATATAGTTACTCTCATTTTCTAATATTAAGACCTTTATCGCTTAAATATCTTTTTAAAGTATTTGGAGTGATCTCTGTAAAATGAAAAATGCTTGAAGCAGAAATATTCTGTATCCCAGTTTCTTTAATCAAATTATATACATCTTCATATGATCCAGCTCCTCCAGAAGCTATTATGCTAGTTTGAATTTTTTTTTTTAAAAGTTTTAAATTTTTAATATCATATCCCTTCATCATTCCATCATGATCTATTGAAGTTAAAACAATTTCAGATGGCCCTAATTCATCAATTTTTTTTATGTAATCAAATAAATTTTTTTTTGTTTGTATCCTGCCTGAGTCAATAAATACAATTGGAATTTTATCTATATTCTTATAATCAATTGACACAACTATGCACTGACTGCCAAACTTTTTTATAGCATTTGCTAAAAATTCACTGTCATTAAATGCAGATGTATTTAAACATACTCTATCAGCACCCATTTTTAGAAGATTATCAATGTCTTCAATAGATTTAATTCCACCACCTATAGTAATTGGCATAAAGCAATCTTTTGTAAATTCTTTTATTATTTCTAAATTTATTTTTTGTGATCTTGTTGCCTCGGTATCTAAAAAAAAAAGTTCATCTATATTTCTTTTGCTATAAAGTCTAGTTGTCTGCAATACATTCCCTATTACTCTCCAGCCTTCAAAGTTTTTGCCTCTTATAGCGTTTAACTTATTATATAAAATAGATGGAATTATTCTTATTTTTTTGTCACTAATCATTTAAAATAAAATTTTTTAATAACTTTAGGCCATTCTCTAGACTTTTTTCAGGATGGAATTGTATTCCTAAAATATTTTTTTTTTTAACAATTGCATTAAATTTAAAATGATATTCACAGGTTGCTAAAGTATTTTTTTTATCTTCACATTCGAAGTGGAAACTGTGTAAGAAATAATAATCTAACTTATTTTCTATACCATTAAAAAGACTATTTTCTTTTTCAAAATTTACACTATTCCATCCAATATGAGGCAAATACTTGCTTGGACAATTTAATTTTTTTACGGTACCTTCTATTAAATTTAAACCTTTGCAAAACTTATTTTCTGTACCTGAAGTAGCTAAAAGCTGCATGCCCAAACAAATTCCTAAAATTGGAGTTTTTTTTTCTAAAGCAACAGAGCGAATTGTTTCATAAATATTTAATTTATGAATATTTTCCATCGCATAATCAAAACTACCTTGTCCTGGCATTATTATTTTTTTTGCATTTAATATATCTTCAATATTATTAGAATATTTTACATTAGATGAATAAAGTTCTGCTGCTCTAATTATAGAGTTTACATTGCCCACATTATAATCAAGTATAAGTATCATTTAGAAAATTTATTCGTTAAGAAAAAGTCTTTTATCTTCACTTATAATCAGTTGACCATCATTATTAACTTTAAAAATACTTTTATTTGTATATTCGTCACATATTTTGTCAAACTCAGGCCTGGTTAAATCTATCTCCTTAAGAATTTCATCTAATTTAGTTCCCATATATTCGTGTGGATATTGTCCGCATTTTTCGTTGTTTAATTTTAATGCTTCTTCTCTAGTAATTCGATTTCTTCTAATATGCCACGAACACCAGTCGGTTACTCTATCATACCCAAATTTTAAGTATTTAAAATAATCATGAATTCTCATGTAAAGATTATCTAAGTTTTCATAATTAACTATTGAACCCTCAAGTTCATTTTTTTCATAAAAAGAAAAACCATATTTATTTGCGTTCATTGCATTTTCATGACCATCCCAAGAAAAAAATTGTCCGAGAAATATCCCTCTAGAATTAATATCTTCTAATTGCTTAAGATCAGGATAAGTGTATGGCAAAAGTTTATTCTTTGATATTTTTAAAATTTCAGAAATATCAGATGTTCTTAAACCACAAAGCCCACCAAACTCATCTATATATTTTCTATCTAAATTTATTTCAGTACCTGATTGATTTTTTAGAGGTCCTCCATTTTCATTTTCACTATTTTCACCCCAAATTATTAAAGGTATTTTATGATTTACTGACACTCTGGCTGGGATAGTCCAGATAGTTATATGTTCGCTCCATGAAATATCTCCGACTGTTTCTAAGGTAAACTTATCTATTTTTCTTCTTAAAATTGGGTCTACTGAAAATTCGAGAACATCGACACCAAGTTTTTTTAAAGCCTCAATGTTTTTTCTTCCAAGATTTGACAATTTTTGGGTAGAGGCTACTACACATAATGGATTTAAACCGTATTCTAAAATTTTTAAAGTTTGAACAAAGCTGTCCTTTCCTCCACTACAAGGAATTATGCAATGATAATTGCCTTTAACTTCTTTTTTTACTTTATCAACAATTTTTGAAAACTCTTTTTCTCTATATTTCCAGTTTATTTTTTTTCTTTCTTCAAAGCTTAAACACCCTGAGCAGACACCGTCAACAAATTGTAAGCTTGGTTTGGTGTTTGGTAACAAACACTTTTTACATCTTATAATTTTTGTATCACTCATGATTTATTCCATACATTTTCATATATTTCTTCATACCTTTTTTGGTATCTTCTCTCATATAATTATAAAAATTTTTTCTTGGTCTATGCAAACAATCTAAATACCATTTTTCAAATTTAAATGCACTGGGCAAAAGTCCCCATATAATTTCTAATGACGAGCCTGAAAAAGGAGTATTATAAACAAAATTTACTAAATTATACTTTTTAAAATTTTTTGCTAATATATTTAAATACTCTCTACTGTAAATATGCTGACAACCATTTACAAAAAAGAAAGGTGAGTTAATTAAATGTGCTGAAATATTATTTAAATAAATATTTTTTTTAAATAATTTTAAATTTAAAAATTTAGTTGGAATTAAATACCTAAAATCTCCTTCACTATAAAATATTTTTTTCTGAAAAGGGTTAAAAATATTTTTTTCCTTTATAATATATTTTACATATAGTCTCATTTTTTTTAAAAAAATTAAAATAGTTTGGGCTTACGAAATTAATTACAATATCATTGTTGTCTTTCCTAAAAAAATTATATTTCTTCCAATTGTTAATAATAATCTTTAAATTATGTACTTTTCCAAATTCTTTTAAAACTTTATCAATGTTATGTTGATGATAGTCATTCATTTTTTTTTTATTAATATTTTTTTCGTACGGATTATGAGCTAATTTTTTAATCACTTTTTTTGTATGAAAAATTAGTTCAGATCCCAACATTATCATATTTGGTTTTTTGTTTTTAATAAAATTAATAGCGTCTTCTAAAGCGTATTTATTTTTAAATAAAAATCCCTCCATCAAAAAAAAAGTATAATCATATTTATTCCATGTTTTTTTAGAAATATATTTTATCCATGCTCCACTATCTAAAGATTGATTATTATCGTAAATATGTATTTTATTAGTCTTTTTGTGATTCTTGATAATATTAAAAACCTCTTTAGAGTCCATTGAAAGCTGATATCTTGAATTTTTTAATTTTGAAGCAAGTAAATTAAATCTTCTATAAGTTTTGGTTTTCTTTATTCCAGATCCTTTAATAAAAATAAAATTTAAATCATAATTTTTAAATGATTGAGAACTTAAAGAATTTAAAGATGATTTAATAAGAAAAGGTTTATGATGGGTTACTATGGTAATTCCTATTTTCATTTATTTTTTTCTAAAATTTATAACTTATTATTCTCTGTAAATTTTTAATCGTTAAGGCATTGCCAATAAATATTTTTCTATAGCTATTAAAACTATTATTTTTATTCTTAATAATTTTTTTAAGCACATGTGGGTTATTTAAAAATTCTTTTATTGAGATTGATTTTATAACATTTTTATAGTTATAAAATTTATTATTATAACCAGCATACTTAAAATGTTGGGGGCTCTCCCAATCTTGCAGATCAGACTTTATATTTAATGTGTTTACATTCATGCTCGCGGCTTTAATTAAAGCATTAGACGAATACCCAATTACTATGTCAGAGATAAATATAAGTTCTTCTAATAATGATGGGTAGTGATATTTCTGTTTATCGTTTAAATAAAGGTCTGATTTAGAAATTATTAAATCTGTAATTATATGTTTAAATCTAGGCTTTGAAATTATATAGAAAGTATTAAGTTTTTTAATTTTTTTAAAAACTGTATTTTCTTTTTGATTTTTTAAATAATTTATAAAATATTTAAAATTAAAAAACAACATTATTAAAAAAATACAAAATTTATATAAAAAATTCTTCACATTGTTTTTTTTATATTTTGTAATATCCATTGCAGAATACTGAATTTGAAACCCATTAGAAAAAGGTCCCTTGTTTCTCGCAAGCTCAACTGGAAATGGCAAGTAAAGTAAAATTTTTTTATTTGTATTAATTTTCAATTTTCTCTTTATCTCTTTTTTATTTAATTTAATAAGTTTTTGAGAACTAAGTCCGAATATAAAAATTTTTACATTATTTAATAAATATGAATACGAATTATAATCGTATTTTTTTAAATGCTTTTTAATACCTTTCTCATAAAATTTTGAATGTAAAATTAATTTTAAAGAGGTATCTTTAGGCATAAATTTTAACTTTTCACATAAATTGAATATATCTACAGACATAATTGTGCACCATTTTGTTGAAATTTTATATTTAGTCTTTTTATCAAAATTACTTTCATTAATAAAATAAACTGGGAAATAAATGGAAAAAATTTGTATAAAATTATATTTATTAAATTTTTTTAAAAAATTATTTTTTTCAAACTTGATAAATTTAATATTTTTTTTTTTATAAAATGGAGAATACTTAAGTTTTGGGAAACTATAATTTTTATATTTATTTTCAATCTTAGTATAATTATGAAAACAAATTATTTTATAACCATTTTTTAAAAAAATATCTATTATTGAAGATAAATAATCGTAATCATTATTTCTATCAATTATGATTCCAATATTTTTTCCCATTTTATAGATTATATAAATATTTAAAATTTTTAATTGGAAGCTTAGGTGTTAAATTTTTAATTGGAATTGTACAAATTATATTATTTTTATTTTTCCACGCAACGTACATTAGAGAGCTAGAGCATGAAGCAACGTAAAAATTTTTTCTTAAAAGATAAAAAATATTTTTTCTTACAAATCTTATCTTTAAATTATTAAATTTATCTGAAATTTTTTTATAATTTTTAATTTCATCGTTTGGATGAATCTTCACATTGACATTTTTAATTTCTTTTATTTTTTTTATATTTTTTAAAAAAAAGTAAAATGAGTCTAATTCTGAATAAGGTGGTTTTTTATTATACAATTTTTTGAATGTGGCTGTAAGTGGCTCTGTTATAAATAGACAATTATTTTTATAATTACTACTAATTTTATATGATTTAATTTTTTTTATTGCGTAATTCATGAAATAATTTCTTTTTTGTTTTATTTTGACCATCTTTGGAAAAATTTTTTTACAAAATTTATTAGCTAATCTATCAAAATTCCAAATTTCATCTGGATAAAAGTATTTTTTATTATATTTGAACCTCGATTTATAATTATCCCACCCATCGATAAAAGTTATAATTTTTCTGTTATTTTGTTTTAATTTTTCAATTGCTCTGATCTCTAATTTACTTTTCCAGCTAGTAGAGGTATAAAAAATAGTTCCATTTTCAATAGCTTTTTTAAAACCAATTTTTTTGTACTTAATTTTTTTTTCTTTAAAAAAAATTTCTGCTTTGTTTGAACAACATAGGTAAATTATTTCTAGTTTATTAAAATAAAAATATGATGAAAGAACTTGTGCACCGCCAGGATCATTAGAAAAAACAACTGTTTTATCTTTTAGTTTTTTTTCTGAATGTTTTTCCATTTTTTATTAATAATATTTGCAAATTTTTTCATGTGCTCAATTTTAAAATCATAAGAGCACAAGCTTAAATAAAAGAAGGATTTATCTTGTAACTCTTCAGCAACTTTGCAATCACCTTTTTTATAAGTAATTTTTTTGTTAAAATTATTCCACGGGAATCCATTTGGACCGTAAGCAATTTTTTTTTTAAATATTGGCAATCTGTGAAGATTTTGATAACCTTCGTTTAATCCCACTACTCCTGCTTTAGATAAAATTTGAATAATATTTTTTCTATTATGCTTCAACTTAGACAGGTCTAATACAAAGGGTATTACATAAAATGAATGTGTAAAATTTTTTTTTAGAACGGGCGTTTGTAAACCTGGTAAATTTTTTATCTTATTTATAATTGTAAAAGCTAATTTTTTCCTAAACTTTATTATTTTATTTAATTTTTTTAATTGCTCAATTCCTATAGCAGACTCGATTTCGCCAAGTCTAAAGTTGTATCCAATTAAATTAATTAATTCTTTTTTGGAATTTGATTTAGTAACAGATTCTGCATGATTTCTTATTAGCCTACACCTTTCTGCAAGATCTTTTTGATTTGTAACTATAATTCCTCCCTCTCCTGTATTTATATGTTTGTGGGAATTGAGGCTATATCCCCCAATATCTGCAAAGGTGCCTGAAAATTTATTTTTATACTTTGATCCAATAGCTTGAGCTGAGTCTGAAAGAATATGAATTTTTTTGTTTTTAATTATTTTTCTTATTTCATTTATATTTTCTGATTGTCCAAAAATATCTACTGCTAAAATAACTTTAGTTTTTTTAGTGATTTTTTTTTTTAAATTCTCTAAGTTAAAGTTAAACGTTTTTTTATCTATATCAACAAACACTGGTATTGCATTCCAATGTAAAATAGAAATAGCACAAGCTGACATTGTCCAAGGAGTACATATTACCTCATCACCTGGTTTTATTTTAAGTGCACCCAAAGCTGTTATTAACCCACTAGTCCATGAGTTTGTTGTTACAGCATATTTAACTTTAAAATATTTTTGTATTTTATTTTCAAACTTTTGAACAAAATGCCCTCCAAGAAATTTCTTTGATTTGGAGCCAACAAAATCAGATAGTATTCCACTTTTTAAAACTTTTTTTGCAGCAGCAATTTCTTCTTTTCCAATAGAATTATATCTTTTTATTTTCATATTATTTTTTGAATTTTTTCCATACATTTTAAATATAAAGAAATGTCTTTCATAGATAGAGATGGGGACTTGTTATATTTTAATGATTTATAAACATCTTTTAAAACATTGTGCTGTGGATGTTTTTCTATAAAATTTACCTTTCTTTTTAGTTTTAAAACATTTACATCCTTGTAGTTTGTATCTTTGTATTTTAAATATATTTTACCTGTTTCGGGTCTAGATGAAAATTCAAATCTACCTTTTGATCCAAATACTACTAATGAATTGTGGTTATATTGTTCACTAATGTTAAAAAAGTATAATTCAAAATCTTTAGATTTAAAATATAAAGACTTGGAACCAATCTTTTTTAAACTAAAATTTTTTTTTCCTAATAACAAAACTAAATTAAGCAAATGAGTGGCATTTGAGTAAAAATCTTTGTTATAATAACAAAATATTTTAAGCTTTTTTCCTATAAGTCCTCTTTTAATATCTCTAAAATATTTAATATATTTATCAGAAAAATTTCTTTGAAAATTTAAAGAAAAAAAGATTTTTTTTTTTTTTAAAATTTTTTTTAGTTTTGCAAAGTCTGTTTTTGAAATTAAAAAAGGTTTTTCAGCTAGAATATATTTAATTTTTGTTTCTTTTATTATTCTAAGAATAATTTTGAAATTTACTTTACATGCAATAATTAAAAACTTAGATGAGTGATTGTTAATGGCCTGAATTATATCTTTATATATCGGTATTTTGTGTTTTTTTTTTAAATATTTTAAAATTTTTAAATTTTTATCTGCCAAGGATACTAGTTTAAATTTATTGCTTTTGTTTATAGAGCTAAAGTGGGTAAGCTTTTTATTTTGATTTTGAACATCATAAAAATATCCAATATTTCCAAGTCCCATTATACTTGTTTTAATCATAAAATTTATTTTAATTTTTCGTATATGAGTTTATCATCTCTTATTTTTTTTGATGATTTTAAAACTCTAAGATGATTTTTCATCTTTCCTACAAGTTTAAATTTATTTTTTGTTAAAACTCTCTGACTAGCCACATTTTTTTTGTAGGTGCCAGCAAAAACTTTATAGACTTTTAGTTTTTTAAAAGCATACTTTAGTGCTAAATTAATAGCACTAGCAGCTACACCCTTTCCCCAATATTTTTTATTCCCTATAAAGTACATTACTTCACAGGTATTATGGAATTTATCAATATTTCCTAACTCAACAATTCCAACAAAATTACTATTAAAAAATATTTGAAAAATTTTTGAGTCTTTTGCTTTGATTTTGTTATTTAAAAATTTTTTTTGTGATGCGTGAGTATGTCTTTTTAATCTTTGTTCACTATATTTAGTAACTTCTTTATCGTTAAGCCATTTTACCCAATCATTTAAATTTACTATTTTATTTATTAATTTTATTTTAATCATTTTACCCTAACTTCTTTAATTCTTTTATTTAAAACCTTGTAAATTTTTTCAAATGTTGTTGCTTGACTAATTTCTTTATTAGTCATTTTAATTTTATACTTATTTTCAATATTGCTTATTAATTTTATATGATTAAGTGAATCCCACTTTGAAAACGTTTTCATATTTAATTTCTTAACATTTTTTTTTTTAACTTTAAAAAAAAATATAAATAATTTTTCTAATTCGTCTATTTTCATTATTAGTTGAATTTTACTTTTGTATATAGTGATTTGATTTTATTTAATTCATCAACCTTAATATCTAATTTTTTTGTATTAGTATGAAATTTTTTATTGTAAATTTTAAATATCGATTTTATGTAATTAATAGCTGGTTCATTTTTTTCCCCGACCTTGAATTTTATTACAACGTTTTTTAAATTATTTTTTCTACAAATTCTTTTAATTGGTTCAAATACCAAAGTATTTTCAATTTCTCTTCCTAGCGCTCTGCAGCTTATACATATATCATCTATATATAAATCATCTTTATAAATTGTTGCAAATGTAACTCCGATGTTTCCTGAATCTGATATAAAGTCTTTCAACGAATATGTAATAATAAATTTTTTTTTTGAAATCAGATATTTTTTTATTTTTTCTTTATCAAATCTCTTATAATCAAAAATAAATTGATTTACTTTGTTTGATAATGAAAAAACTCTTTCTAACATTTTCATCGAATTTACTTGAAATTCAGTAATCATTTTAAGTTTTTTCAAGTATTCATACTCATTGGAAAAATTTATTTTCAGTTTTTCTCTCTTTTCTTCTGATTTTAAGTCTGCAACTCTTTTTTCTGCTATAGAGTCTCTTGAATTATAGAAATCATATAAATTTGGATAAAATTTCAAACAATTTAAAGTATCTGCTGGGCTCTGTGTATGAAAAACTTTTATTTCTTTTAGATTAGTTTTTACTTCCAAGACTTCATTTATATTATCATCAATAAATAATATATTTTTAAAACTAACTTTAATTTTTTTTTGAATATTTTGAATCATTTCAGATTTTCTATTCCATCCATTTTCTACAGGAAAAAATAATTTTTTATTTAATATTTTTTTTTTAAAAATTAAATTTAAATCCTTGGAATTATTTTTGGTACATATTGATACTATCATGCCATTTTTTACAAAATTTTTAATATTTGACTCTATGATTTTATGCTCTTTCGTAAGTTTAATTTTTTCTACTCCATCCTCTCCTACAATTCCGTTATAAAGTGTATTGTCTAAATCAAAAATAATTGCTTTTAATTTTTGCTCAAAAATTGATGGTATCAATTTTAAACCTATTTCTTTAGCCAAAATATCTTGTGCAAAAAATGAAATTTTTGTTCCTAAAACTTTACTTCTATTTATATCCCAGAATTTTTTTAAATCTATTTTAAACGTATCGAAGTAGTTATAAAATATTATGCCTTCATCTTTAGTAATTTTATCTAATTTTTTATTTAAATTGTAGTTAATACTTTTATTTTTTTTTGGAAGCAAAATAGAATTAATGACAATTTTTGGCCCGTGTTTTTTTTTTAATTCCTTAAATTTATTACGTATCCAAGTAAAAAAGTTTTTATTAATTTTATATCTTGTATAATCAAGCCAAATAAATATTAAATCATATTTTTTATTTGGAATTTTTAAACTATCGTTATAATCAGAAAAGATAAATTTTGCATTGTAATTTGAAATTGAAAGATAATTTTCAATTTTATTGGTAAAAAGGTCAATAGCATCATTTCTTAAAAAATATATAGATATTTTTTTTGTTTTACTTCCTAGCTTTACTTTAGTCTCAAGATTACTATTGATGGCTTTGTTGACCAGATTTATCTCTTTTGTAATTTGCATTAAAAATTATAAAATCTTTTCTATTGTTTTGCATAAATATTTTTGATTTTTTAAATTTAAATCAAAGTATATAGGCAATGAAATTTCTCTTTCATAAAAATCTTCTGAAACAGGAAAATCTCCTTTTCTAAATCCATATTTTTTTTTATAATAACTATGCATATGCACAGGTATATAATGAACTTGTAAAAATATATTTTTCTTTCTTAAATCCATAAAAATCTCAGACTTTGTTTTTTTAATTTTTTTTAAATTTAATAATATTGGAAAAAGATGATATGCATGTTTAATATCTTTTCCTTCAATTGGTAACTTAATTTTTTCATTATTTTTAAAATAAGACATGTAATAACTTGCTATAGTATTTCTTTTGCTTATGAATTTACTTAACTGGCTTAGCTGGCTTATGCCTAACGCTGACTGCATATCAGTTATCCTATAGTTAAATCCAATATCATCCACACTGTAGAACCAAGGTTTTTTTGGGTCATTTCTTAGCATTCCATGGCTTCTTAATAATCTGATTTTATTATTAAGTATTTTGTCATTTGTTAATACTGACCCCCCTTCG
Organism: uncultured Pelagibacteraceae bacterium; assembly: GCA_902522385.1. Lineage (GTDB taxonomy): Bacteria > Pseudomonadota > Alphaproteobacteria > Pelagibacterales > Pelagibacteraceae > Pelagibacter. Next base: position 48,016 of record CABYVK010000004.1, on the reverse strand, counting down.
CCAGTTGTGATATTTTTAACCGGATGGTAGCTGTGTGAAACTGCAAGTGCATATTTTGCTGCATAATTACTCATTTTTTTATATTTAGCTCCAATAGCATGGCAATTATCATTGATTAACTGGAACTTATATTTATTTGCTAAATATTTTAAAGACTGCCAATCACAAGGGTGGCCAGCATAGTCAATAGCTATAACTGCCTTAAATTTACTTCCCTTCTTTTTAGCTTTTTTACATTTATCCTCTAAACGATTTGGATCAATCGTATAAGTATCTTCATCAATATCTACAAAGTCTGTTTTAGCTCCAACGTGCTCTATGCAATTAGCCGTTGAAACAAATGTAATAGGAGAAGTTAAAATAGTGTCATTTTTACCCCAGTTTAGAGCTTTTGCAATTAAATGTAGTGCTGCGGAACCACTTGATACAGCTATCGAATATTTAGAACCAAATTTATTAATCAATTTTTTTTCAAAAATATCAATTTTGGGTCCTTGGGTTAAATAATCAGATTTAAGAACTTCTAAAACTTTTTTTTGATCTTTAGAATTTATATATTGCTTGCCGTAAAAAAATTTCATTATTTTTTATAATTATAATATGGACTGCTTGGGAAACATATTAATCTGTTGAACAAAGATTTTGAATTCGATAAGTTCATTTTTGGACATTTTTTTAAATAAATAGTTTCTGACATTAAACTCCATCCTGGTCTAACAAATATTTTATTTTTTATACATGAAGATATTATTGTATTACGAAATTTTGAATATTTATGGTTCAAAATTCCTATATTTAACCAATTATTAGAATTTGAGTTTTTTCTATCAAGATATATTTTAATATATTTGCTATTTTTAAAAGCATTTAAATATCTTTGATTTAATTTTCTCTTTGCATTTATTATTTTGTTTAGTTTTAATATTTGTGCATAACCCAGTGCAGCATTTATATTTGGCATTCTATAATTATAACCCATTGTATCATGAAAAAATAAATATTTATGTTTTCCTTTAGCTGTTGTGGAAAGGTGTTTACAACGTTTAATAAAATTTTTATTATTAGAAATAATTGCTCCTCCACCTCCAGATGTAATAGTTTTGTTTCCATTAAAACTAAATATCCCAGCATAACCAAAGGTTCCAAGATGTTTTTTATTAAAAAAACTACCAACAGCTTCAGCTGAATCCTCTATTAATACTATTTTTCTTTTCCTTAAAATTTTTTTTAAATTTATTATATCGCATGGGTAACCATATGTATGTAAAGCAATACATGATTTGATTATTTTTTTAGTTTTAATATTGATACAGCCCTTTTTACTTTGATAAGTATTTTTTTTAAGATAATTATCTAATTTTTTAACATCAATTCCTAAAGTTTTTTCCTCAATATCTATCAAATGAGGTGTTGCGCTACACATTAATACTGAGTTCACCGATGCAATATAGTTAAAATTTGGAATTAAAACTTCGTGACTTTTATTTATTCCTAATGCTAGTAGAGCCGTGTGTAAGGCAGTAGATCCTGAACTTGTAAGCACAACATTATTTGATTTTGTTAATTTTTTAATTTTTTTTTCAAAAAGTTTTAAATGCTTCCCAATTGAGGATACAAAACCAGAGTTGATAGCATGTTTAATCGGATTTAAATCTTTTTTTTCAATTAATGGCTCATGAAGATGGTGAAAATTACTTTTTTTATCATTAATCGCATGCTTTATATTATTAATGATTTCTTCTGATATTATTTTACTTTTTGACATCACTTTTTATTATGTGATTACCATGATCCTTGGAAATTTTGTTATTTTTAATTTTTTTAAATATTTCTTTAATTCCATATTTTACTGAAAATTTAGGTTTTATTTTTAATATTCTCGTAAGTTTATTGAAATTTACTCTATAGTCCCTTGGATCTACCTTTTTTTTTAAGATAATAATTTTTGAATTTTTTTTATATTTTTTTAATAAATTTACTAAATCTATTTTTCTGTAATTATTTTGATTTGATCCAACATTAAAAACTTGATTTCTAACAATATTATTATCTGAAATTAAAACTTTAAACACAATCCTTGAAAAATCTTTTACATGACAATATGGTCTCCATGTATAAGGATCATAAACTACTAATTCCTTATTTTTGTGAATATCTCTGCAGAACTCGTTTATTGTTAGATCATATCTCATTCTTGGTGAGTAACCAAAAGCAGTTGAAAATCTCAAAATTACTGGACAAAAATTTTTTTTTTTGAAGTTTAAAATATACTTTTCTATATTAACTTTTGACACTGCGTAATGTGATTTTGGTAATAGCTTTGTATTTTCATCTGCTAATTTATTTTTAACAATTCCATAATTTGAACATGTACTAATAAAAATTAATTTTTTTAAATTTTTATTTTTATTTAAAAATTTTATTAAATTTTTAATTCCTATATAATTAATATTTTCAGATAATTTTTTATATTTTTTGGTTATTGGGTCACCAACTAATCCTGCTAAAATAATTACATCTGATACACCTTTGAGAGCTTTATTTAATAATTTTCTATTTCTGAAGTCGCCCTTAAAAAAATTTATTTTTCTATTTCTAATAATCTTTTTATCTATATTTTGGGATTTATAAATAAGTCTATCAATGCAATTAATTTTTGATATTTTTGTATTTTTGGAATAGTCATCCATCATCGATGTTCCGATATAGCCACCACCGCCTATTAATAGAATATTTTTTTTTGAGGTTATTTCTGACATAGCTCCGCCACAAGTAAAATAGAGTTTTTTATAGTCATATTAATTTATATCTTTTGATACAAAATATTATTATTATCTGAAACAGTTAAATTAAAATCTCCTAAAATAATTTTCAGTTTATTTTTTTCTTTAGAAACTAATTCAAATAAATAATTAGCAAATGGTCCATTTATAAATTTTCCAATTTTATAGATATTACTTTTAAAAAACGAACTTTTTAAGAATCCATATCTATCTTCATGTGAACGACAGTAATTTATAAATTTAATTATATCAGGTTGATCTTTTTTATTATTATTTAAAAAAAACTCTAAACCTTTTAAATAATTAAAATGTAAATGAAAATTTTGATTAAATTTATCATGATAACAAAATACATAATCACCTAAAATATTCTTGTTTTTATTTTTATAAGAAATTTTTGGATAATAAATTTTAACATCACTTACTTTTTTTTTAAGTTCATTAAAAAATAAATTATAGTTGTCTTTTTTAACTTTTGCGACTATCCACATTATTTACCTCTTTTTTTAATTCATCATATTCCTTCATTTTAATTTCCATATATCTTAAAGTGAGACTTAATTTTTGCTTTAATCCTTTAGGAGTAAGAACATAGATATAATTAATTTTTTTTTTACTTTTAGAAAAATTTTGAATTTTTATTAAACCTCTATTTGTCATCGCTTTTAAAAGATAATTGAATTTACCAAGGCTTATTCCTAAACTTTCAGCAAGATCTCTTTGTGAGGAATTCGGGTTATTATGAACCACTCTTAAAACGTCTAAATGTTTTTGTAAGGGCTTTTTTTTGTTCATAAAATGAACATAATGTTCATTTGGTGAACAGTCAAAGGAAAAATCGTTTTTTTATTTAATTTTGAAAATAAAAACTTATATTTACATCTATTTATGTTAATTAATATATTCTTATTTTATGAAAAAAATTTATTCAATTTTAAATCTTAAAAAAGTTTTAAAAAAAAACAAAAAAAACAAAAAGATCGTATTATGCCATGGAGTTTTTGATCTATTACATATTGGTCATATTGAGCATTTCAATGAAGCAAAATCATATGCAGACATTTTAATAGTTTCTGTAACCTCTGATAGATTTGTTAGTAAAGGACCGGGAAGACCTTCTTTTAAACTTCAGGAAAGAATGAAATCTATTTCCTCTTTGAATATTGTAGATTATGTTGTTGAAAGCGATAGTGGTTCTGCTGAAAATATAATTAAAAATATAAAACCAAATTTTTATATTAAAGGAAGTGATTATAAAAATTTATCAGACGATATTAGCAAAAAAATCATAGATGAAAAAAAAGCAGTCGAACAATATGGTGGAAAAATAATATTTACTAAAACAGCTTTAAATAGTTCAACAGAATTATTGTTTAAAAACAATATGATATTTTCAGACCAGTTGACACAATATTTTAAGAAAATATCCAACAAGTTCAAGCTTTTGGATCTCAAAAAAATTCTTCTAAAAATTAAAAAATTAAAAGTACTAGTTATTGGAGAAACAATTATAGACAAATATTCTTTTTGTGAAACAATTGGAAAAGCAAGCAAGGATCCAATGCTTGTAATAAAAGAAAATAATTCAAAAATATTTTTAGGAGGTGCTGCATCAATAGCTCAAAATGCAAGCAAGTTATGTGATAACGTAACTTTTTTTTCAAAACTTGGTTTAAAAAATAATTATATAAATTATATAAAAAAAAAACTTAAAGATATAAATTTTAAATATATCAAAGCAAAAGGTTACTCAACTATAGAAAAAAAAAGATACGTTGATGAACTGTCAAATACTAAAGTTTTAGGAATTTATGATACTGATCAAGGACAAACACATAGTTCAGACTATAAAACGTTTTGTAAATTTATTAAAAACATAAATAATTATGATATCATAATTGTTGCTGATTATGGTCACGGATTGCTAAACAACGAAATTATTAAAAAAATTCTTAAAAGAAAAAAAAATATATTTTTAAATTGCCAAATAAATGCAAATAGCAGGGGTAGTCATTCTATTTTAAAATATAAAGGAGTGGAAAGTTTAATTATAAATGAAACAGAGCTGAGATATGAAATGAGAGACTCAATAACTCACATAGAAAAATTAGTAAAAGTATTTTCAAAAAAATATAAAATTAAAAATATAATTGTAACCAAAGGCCAGAGTGGTGTTTTAATGTATAGAAATGAAATAAATAAATTAATTAAAATTCCCGGGATTGCAAACAATGTAATTGATAAAGTAGGAACAGGAGATATAATGTTATCTATTATCTCATTATTTTTTGCTGTTGGTAAAAAAGATGAAATATCTTTGATTGCTGGATCTATGTTCGGGGCAAAGACTCTAGAAAAATATGGAAATGAAAATGTGGTTGAGGCTCAAGAATTAAATAAATTTTTCTCAACTTTTTTAAGATAGGTTTAAATGAGATGTATTGTTACAGGCGGATGTGGTTTTTTGGGAAGTCATTTAGTTGAACATTTGGTTAAGAAAAATCACGAAGTCATTGTTATTGACAACCTTTCTACTGGAAATATTAAAAATATTAAAAATTTAAAAGTTAAATTTGTTAAAGCTGATATAGCTAATAAAGAAAAAATTTCTAAGTATTTTAAAAATGTAGATTGGGTTTTTCATATAGCTGCATTGGCCGACATAGTGCCAAGCATTGAAAATCCAAAGAACTATTTTTCTAGTAATGTAATAGGTACTTTTAATGTTATTGAATTATGTAAAAATAAAAAAATTAAAAAATTTATATATATTGGTTCCTCATCTTGTTACGGGATACCAAAATTTTATCCAACGAAAGAAAATTCTCAAATTAAAACTGAGTATCCTTATGCACTCACAAAATATTTAGGCGAAGAAATAGTAATGCATTGGGGAAAGGTTTATAAAATACCCGTGGTGTCACTTAGATGTTTTAATATTTATGGTCCTAAATCCAGAACTTCTGGTACCTATGGAGCGGTTATGGGAGTTTTTCTTGCTCAAAAATTAAAAAAAAAACCTTTTACAATTGTAGGTGATGGAAATCAGAAAAGGGATTTTACATATGTTACAGATGTAGTGGATGCAATTATTACAGTAGCAAAATCTAGAATTAAAAATGAAATATTTAATTTAGGAACAGGAAAAAGTATAAGTATTAATTACTTGGCTAAATTAATAAAAGGTAAAAAAACTTATATACCTAAAAGACCTGGTGAGCCAAATATAACTTTAGCTGACATTAAAAAAATTAAAAAAAAGCTAAATTGGAAACCAAAAGTTAGTATAGAACAAGGAGTTAAAAAAGTTTTATTAGAAATAGATTTTTGGAAAAATGCACCAGTATGGACAAAAGATAAAATCAAAATTGCAACAAAAAATTGGTTTAAATATTTAAAATAAACAGAAATGATTAAAAAAATTTTTATAACCGGCGGCGCAGGATATGTTGGATCATCTTTGGTACCTGAGCTTTTAAAAAAAAATTATTATGTAACAGTTTATGATTTAATGATTTATGGGCAGGAAGTATTAAAACCACACCAGAATTTAAAAACAATTAAAGGTGATTTGAGAAATTATACTCTATTGAAAGAAAGCATGCAAAATCATGATGCAGTTATTCATTTGGCATGTATTTCAAACGATCCGAGTTTTGAGTTAAATCCTACATTAGGAAAAGAAATAAATTTAGACTCATTTGAACCGCTTGTGAAAAGTGCAAGAGATAGTCAAATAACACATTTTATCTATGCCTCATCTTCAAGTGTATATGGAATTAAAAATGAAGAAAATGTAAATGAGAATATGAGTTTAGAGCCATTAACAGATTATTCCAAATTTAAAGCTGATTGCGAAAAAATACTTTTAAAATACAAATCAGAAAATTTTATAACAACAATAATTAGACCTGCTACGGTATGTGGATACGCTCCTAGGCAAAGACTTGACTTGGTAGTAAATATTTTAACTAATTTAGCTTTTAATAAAAGAGAAATAAAAGTTTTTGGTGGTAAACAATTACGACCAAATATACATATATCAGATATGGTAAGTGCTTATTTAACAGTGCTAGAGGCTCCAAAAAATTTGATTTCAGGAGAAATTTTTAATGTTGGCTACGACAATTTGTCAGTTAACCAAATAGCTGAGACAGTAAAGAAAGTGGTTGGTAAAGATGTTAGAATTAAAAATGAACATAGTAATGATGACAGGTCCTATCATATATCCTCATCAAAATTTGAAACAATATTGAATTTCAAGCCTAATTTTACTGTTGAAGATGCTGTTAAAGATTTAACAGAAGCATTTCAAAAAAAACTTCTTCCAAACTCACTTGATGATGAAAAATATTTCAATATTAAAAGGATGCAATCAATTAATTTAAAATAATGAATTATAAAAATTTAATTAAACAAGCATCTGACTTACGAAAATCAACATTTTTAGCTTTTATAAAAAAAGGTGAAGCTCATCTTGGTGGAAGTTTTTCAATGATAGAGACTCTCGTCAGCTTGTTTGAAGTAGTAATTAAAAAAAATGATAAATTCATTTTAAGTAAATCACACTCTTCTTTTCCTCTATGTTTATTGCTAAGAAAAAAAGGTTTGAAAACTAAACTCACTACTCACCTTGAATTAGATCCAAAAAATGGAATTCATTGTACAACTGGAAGTCTAGGGCATGGGCTACCGATTGCAACTGGCATGGCATATGGCTTAAAAAAGAAAAAATCGAATGGAAAAATATACGCAATGATAAGTGATGGTGAGTGTCAAGAAGGAACTACCTGGGAAACTTTATTAATAGCTTCAAAACATAAATTAAATAATTTAGTTATAATTGTAGATTATAATAAAATTCAAGCATTGTCCAGATTGAGAGATGCACTTCCTCTCCATAACTTATCAAAAAAATTTAAATCATTTAATTTGAAATGTATTGAAGTAAAAAATGGACATTCTTTTAATTCACTTATCTCAGCATTTAAAAAGATAAAAAATCAGAGTAAACCTGTGGTACTTTTAGTTCATACAATTAAAGGTAAGGGAATTAAACAATTCGAAAATGATCCAGTTTGGCATGCAAGGAAATTGCAAGGAAAAGAAATTGAAATAGGAAAAAAAGAGCTAGGAATAAAATAAATGAGAAGGAAATTTGGAAAAATAATAAATAAGCTAGCAAAAAAAGATAAGAAAATAATATTGCTTGTCGGGGATATAGGTTATGGAATTTTTGATGATTTTAGAAAAGATAATCCAGAAAGATTCATCAACATGGGAATCTGCGAACAAAGTTTAATTGGTTTTGCAGCAGGATTGGCTCTAGAGGGATTTAAGCCATGGGTTTATACTATAACTCCTTTTTTAATTGAGAGACCTTTTGAACAGATAAAACTTGATATTGACCAACAAAAAGCGAATGTGAAATTGGTAGGTTTCGCCGACTACCCTTCTCTTGGACCAAGTCATTCTGAATTAAATGGAAAAAAATTAATGAAATTATTCAAAAATGTTAAGTCTTTTTTTCCAAATAGTAGTCTTGAGACTGAAAAATTTACGTATCAATGTTATAAAAACAAGGGACCAACTTTTATAAGTTTAAAAAGCGATAAAAGAATTGGTAAAAATTGGTAAATTAAATGTTGAATTTTGCATCAAAAATAGAGAAAAAAATATCAAAAGATTTTGAGAAAAAAGGTTATATAGTTCAAGATGTTAGTGATGTTAAGTCTTTAGAAAAAATTAAAAAAATATTAATAGATTCAATTAATAAAAGAGCAAAAATAAAAAATAAACTTGAACCAAACAAACTGTTAGATCTATTCCATAAAAAAATTAATAGAACAAATCTAAATTCAATTAGACTAGATATTATTAAAGATTTAAATAATAATAAAAAATTGAAGGAATTGTATTATTTAATTTCCAAACCGTTTCTGGATATTTTGGTGGGTAACGAATTGGCGATGCAAACTAGAATTAATTTAAGTATTCAGTTACCAAATGATAAAAGCTCATTACTTCCCGTCCATTCCGACGTTTGGTCCGGGGACTCCGCCTTTGAAATAGTTGTTTGGCTCCCATTAGTAAATTGTTACAAAACAAAATCGATGTACATCTTAAATCCATCAAAACTTAAAAAGGTTAATTCAATGATTTATAAAAATAAAAAAAATTCTAGTGAAAAATTATACCAGTTTATCAAAAAGGATATTAATTGGATTAATATTAATTATGGGCAAGTATTATTATTTAATCAAACTTTACCTCATGGAAATAGAATTAATAAAGAAAAGGAAACAAGGTGGTCTTTTAACTGCAGATTTAAAGGAATTTTTACTCCTTATAGAGATAAAAAAATTGGTGAGTTTTTTGAACCAATCACTATGAAAAAAATATCTGAAATAGCAATGAATTATTCTTTGCCTAAAATAGATGAAAAAAGTTAGAGGATATAATTTTAGTAGACAATTTATGGGGGAAAGAGTTCCTCAACATATTCAAAATATTGTTATAAGACAGTACTGCAAGACTATGAATTTACATTACATGTTAAGTTCTACTGAATATTCTATGGAGAATTCAAGCTTAATTTTTGATCAAATAATTGATGAAATTAAAAATATGCACGGAGTTGTTGCATATAGCATTTTTCAACTACCAGAAAATAATTTAAAAAGAAAAACTATATACTCAAAATTTATTAACAAAAATAAAACATTATATTTTGCTAACGAGGGTTTCAAAATTTCTAATAAAATGGAATCAGACAGAGTTGAAATGATATGGTTAGTAAAAAAAAATTTGTTTAGATGTCCAAGTATTAAGGATTTATGGGGAAATTAAAAAATTTCGTATCTAAGCTGCATAATTCTACCAAAAGAAATTATATATCTAGGATGCTGGATAAGAAAGTTCACTGCATGAATGTTTCCAAAAAATATGGAAAGGATTATTGGGACGGGAACAGAAAATATGGGTATGGTGGATACAAATATATTCCTGGAAGATGGAAAAATGTAGCAAAATCCATAATAAAAAATTATAAACTAAATAAAAATTCAAGTATTCTTGATGTTGGTTGTGGTAAAGCATTTTTACTTTACGAAATAAAAAAACTTATACCGGGAATAAAAATTTGTGGATTTGATATATCAAAATATGCATTAAATTCGACAAGAGAGGAAATAAAAAAATTTTTATTCTTACATAGAGCTCAGGACAAATATCCATTTAAAAATAATAAGTTTGATTTAGTTATTTCCTTAGGATGTTTGCACAATTTAAAAATATTTGAGATTGAAAAAGCGTTAAAAGAAATACAAAGAGTTGGTAAAAAATCATATATAATGCTTGAAAGCTACAGAGACGAAAAGGAATTATTTAATTTGCAATGTTGGGCTTTAACTTGTGAATCTTTTTTTGAAAAGAAAGAATGGATCTGGATTTATAATCATTTTGGCTACAAAGGAGATTACGAATTTATATATTTCAAATAAAATGAAAAAATTATTGAAAACATTTTTAAATCAAAAAAATATTGAGATTAAAAAAGCTGATGGAATTTATTTTTATGACTCCAAAGGTAAAAAATATACTGATCTTACAGGGGGTTATACTGGACACGCAATATTAGGTTGGGGAAATAAAGAAATTCAAAGAGCAATTTATAATCAAGCAAAAAAGTATTGTCACATCGATTATAAATTTTTTTCAGATCCCAATAGGGAAAGGTTGGCTAATTTATTATTAGCAAAAAGCAAACATTTAAATAAATTTTTTTTAGTTGGATCTTCTGGAGCTGAGGCCTGTGAAGCTGCAATGAAAATGAGTTACCAATATTTTTATGAAAAAGGTTATAAAAATAAAAAATATTTTATATCTAGAAAACAATCATATCATGGCTGCACTACTCATGCATTAAGCTTGGGGGATAGACCAAATCTTTCCTTTTATAATAAAATCCTTAGTAAAAATTGTTTTAAAATAAATGAACATAACAAATATCGTTACAAGAAAAATAATGAAAATGACGAAGAATATTCAGAGAGATCAGCTAAAGAACTAGAAAAGAAAATTTTATCAATAGGACCAGAAAAAATTTGTGCGTTTGTTGGAGAAACTATTGCGGGTGGTCTTATAGGAGATGTTCCTCCTAGCAAAAATTATTGGAAAAAAATTAGAAAAATCTGTAACAAATATAACATTCATCTTATTTTAGATGAGGTATGGTGTGGCACAGGGACTAGCGGTAAAATTTTTTGTTTTGATTGGGATAATATTGCCCCTGATTTTGTTTTTATTAGCAAAACTCTTGCAGCTGGATATGGAGCCCTAAGTGCCGTAATTACACATAACAAAATAACCGATCTGATTTCAAAAAAGTCTGGTCAAATTTTCTATTCTAATACGCACCAAGGTCATTCTTTATCTGTTGCGGCCGCTTTATCAGTTCAAAAAATTATTCATAAAAATGAATTTTTAAAAAATGTTAACAAAAAAGGGTCTTTTTTAAGAAATACTTTAACGAGCGAATTATCAGGTAATGATTTTTTTTATAATGTTAGAGGCAGAGGCTTAAGAAATTCACTAGAATATAATACTGACAATAATCAAAAATTTGGAAATTTTATAAAAAAAGAAATGTTAAATAAAAAAATTTTTATAGATGCAAAATGGCATAGGGTCGCTTTTCCATTAGCTTTAAATATTTCACACAAAGAATTAGAACAAAATTTAAATATATTTTTAGAAACTTTTAAAAAAATACAAAAAAAATGGCCATTATTAAAAAAAGAAAGTATTAATACACCGACATTTTAATGACAATTTTTAATAATAAAAAAAAATATAAAATCGACAAAAGTGGAAAAACGTTAGCCATTTTTTTAAAAGATCAGTTTTCAATAATTGATGAAAAAATTATTAATCATTTGATTATGTTTTCAAAAAAAAAAAATCTTCAAGATATAAGAATTTGCATGCACTCAAATAGAAAGTCAAAAATACATAATATGATAAATCTTATAAATAAAAAAAAAAAAAATATTTATCACAAACATATTAGCAAAGATGAAATATACCATATCATAAAAGGAGAAATGAAAATTGAGTATTTAAAAAAAGGTAAAAAAAGGAAAATTACTTTAAATAAAAAAAAAAATATTTTTAGGATGAGAAAAAATACTTATCATCAAATTGTGCCATTAACAAAGTATGTAATTTTTCATGAAATAAGGCAAGGACCTTTTTTTAAAACAGATTCTGTTTTTAAATAGTGCAACAAATAATAAAAGAATAAATGAGATATATTTGGACATTTCCCTTATTGTTATTTTTGTTAGCAATTTACCTAATAAGGCCAATTGTATTAATCAGAATATGTAGTTTACCTGCAAAAAGAATTGGTCATTTTGTTAGAAATATGGACTTGTACCTAACCAATCAAAAAAAAAATGACAGATGCATAGATTTGTTTTGCGAAGGAAAAGTTATTTCAAATTACTATTTTCTAAAAATGCTTAAAAAAAAAATTACTATAATTCCACATTTTTTTTCTTCAAAACTGCTTAGATTGCACTTATTCTTAACAAAATATTTTAAAACTCTTAAAATACATACTTTAGATATAAACACAATAGAGCATGAGTATGACTATAATAATTCAATTTATAAAAATAAATGTTTTTTTACATTTAATAAAGAGGAGATAGATAAAGGTAAAAGTTTTTTAAGAAAACTTAATTTACAAGATAACGAAAAATATGTATGTCTATGCATAAGAGATTCTTCATACTTAAAAAAATTCTTTCCGAATAAAGATTACACTTATCATGATTACAGAGACCACAATATTGAAAATTTTTATTTAGCAGCAAATAAATTAACAGAGTTGGGATATAAAGTGCTTAGGATGGGCAAAACTGCTGAAAAAAAATTTGATAATGGAAATAAAATGATTATTGATTATGCTTCATTAGATGTAAATGATGATTTTTATGACTTTTATTTATTTGCTAATTGTGAATTTGTAATTAGCACAGCTACTGGGCTAGATGCATTAGGCATTTTATTTAGAAAACCTTTATTAACTTGTTCTTATTTTCCATTTTTTGAAACTCATTCAAATAAAATTTTAAATATAAATAGACACCATTTTTCAAAGAAATTAAATAGGAACTTAAAACTGTCTGAAATGGCAGATTTTTTTAAAAATAAAAATTTAAATATTGGTTTGGCTGAAAATTTCTTAAATCAAGAAATAGTTTTTAAAGATAATACTCCAGAAGAATGGAGAGATGCTGCTTTGGAATTAATAGATAGAATAAATAATTCTCCAATTAAAAATGATGCAGAAATTCAAAAAAAATTTTGGGATATGGTTAAAAAAACATGTGAAAAAATAGATTTGAAAGAAATCAATCAGCCATACGATTACTTTATAAAAAAAAATATAATTGAAAAAGAGATTTTAGGAAAAATTTCAACATCATTTTTAAAAAAGAATGAGGAGTGGTTAAGTTAGTTTAATTTAGATAAGAAATGAAATATTTATTTTTTATTTGTACAAATACAAAATAAATAATTTGATAACTTTGGCATACCAGTATGTATTAATTCATCATTCATTAAAAATAAAAAAACATTTGAAAAATATTTACTTAGCATCTTTTTTAACTCATATCCTGTTTTACAATTAATGTGTCCTTTTGCTTTTCTAAATTTTGGACTTCCTTGTGATTCTTTTGATGGAGTGCCTATAATTAAGGATCCTTTTTTATCTAAGTTTGATAAAATATTTTTAATAAATTTTTTTTCTTTTTTCTTAGGTATATGTTCTAGAACATCAACAGAATAAATAGAATCAAATTTTTTTTTTAGAAGTGGAGACTTTGTCATGTCATGAACTAAAAAATTAGTTTTATATTTTTTTGACATATTACTTTTTGCTATTTCAATAAATTTTGGGTCAAAATCAACCGCGGTAAGTTTTTTTACAGAACTTTTTACAACTCTAGAAGGCCACCCGTCGCAACAACCAACTTCTAGAACATTTTTTTTTCCTTCTAACATTTTTGAAACAAATTTATATCTTGAAATTGTGAAACCAACATGCTTAGGATCGTTGTTCCATGTAAAGCTATACATAAGACCCATTGTTGTTTCCTTTTTTTTATCTAGATATTCTTTTAGTGGATTATATGTATTTTTTTCTTTAAACATTATGTATTCTTTGGTTGCAAATCATTTTTATCTTCTTACAAGTAATTTAAAAAATTGTTTAATGAAAAAACCATTTATAGATTATTATAATAAATACAACATTATTCCTACATCTCAAAATGTAAAAAATGTAAAGAGTTTTTTATACCAAAGAAATCACTTGTATTCTAATCTTGGGATTCCTTTATCTTTTTTTAGCAACAAAAACATTATTGAGTTTGGTCCTGGTGGTGGGTGGAATGCACAAGCAACAAGTTTTTTTCGACCTCGAAGCTACACATTTGTTGATGGATCAGAAAAAAGTATCTACGAATTAAGAAAAAAAATAAAAAATAAAAAAATCAATGCTAAAGTTATAAAATTAATTAAAAGAAATATTTTTAATTTTAAAACTAAAAAAAAGTATGACATAGCAATTGTTGAGGGAACAATACCAAATCAAAAATATCCTAACAAAATGCTTAAGATAATTTCAAAATGTGTTAAAAATGGAGGGGTGCTAATAACAACTACACATTCACCTTTTTCTTTGCTGTCTGAAGTTTGTAGAAGATTATTGCGGATCAAGATATATAACTCAAATATTAGTTTTGAAAATAGATTAAAAACATCATGTAAAATTTTTAAATCCCATCTTGCAACCTTAAAAACTACAACAAGGCCTGTTAAAGATTGGGTTTCTGACGTAATTTTGCATGACCATTCATTTGAAAATAAGTATGACTTTGATACCTTGGACACTTTAAAATGCTTAGAAAAAAATTTTTATTTTTACAACAGTCATCCAAAGTTTTTAATCGACGACACTTGGCACAAACATATAAAAAACCAAAATCACACAAATAAAATTTATAAAAAGCAGCATATTTTAAATTCTCTTTTTTTAATTGATTATAGGCTAGAATTTAAAAATTTTAGACTAAAAAAAAATACATTAAAAAAAATTAAAAATATGGAAAAACTTTCAAGAAAATTAATTATCATTCATAATAAAATAATTAAAGATAATAATTATAAACAAATAAGTGAATTTTTAAAAAATTTAGAAAAGTTAAATAATTTACTTCCTAATGAATTTAAACAAACAAAAAAATCTATTAAAAACTATATTGTTGATTTACCCAAATATATAAAAAACAATAAAGGAAAATTATTTATTGATTTTAAAGTATGGTGGGGAAGAGGTATGCAGTACTCTAGCTATGTTAAAAAATTAAAGATTTAGAAAAATGAAAAATAAAAAATTTGTAGTTGCTGGTGTTGGTTTTAATGACATTTTAACTTTAATAAATAATAATAATAATTTAAAAAAATATTTTGTTGGATTTATTGATGATAAAATCAAAAAAAAAAAGAATTGTTTAATACTAGGAAAATGGAATATTTTAAGAAAAAATAAAAAATATTTAGTATTTAATTCAGTTGGAAAAAATATGACTTTAAGAAATAAAGCAACAAAAAAACTTTTAAAATATAAAGTAAATTTTATAAACCTAATTTCCAACAAAGCATCTTTAGGGAATTGTAAACTTGGAAAAGGTATTGCAATATTTGATTATACTTTTTTAGGTGACAATGTAGAAATTGGAGATCAAACAATAATTCACAATAATGTTTCAATAGGACATGATACTAAAATTGGAAAAAATTGTTTTATTGCTCCAGGTGTTAAAATACTTGGAAAATGTAAAATTGGAAACAACGTTTTTTTAGGTGCAAATTGTGTGGTGGTTAATAATATTGAAATTAAAAAAAATGTATCAGTTGGTTCTAATACAACTGTATTTAAAAATACAAAACCAAATATAAGATTATTTCAAAAATATGATAATGTTATGTTGAAAAATTTAAATTAAAGGTAAAAATGTTTTATATTTCATCTAGAGGATCAAGTGCTAACAACTGGGTTGCGAATGTGCTTAACAAACATGGTAAAATAACATGTTTTACTTCGTCTCGATCATTTCCTCCTATAGAACCCAATAAAGCTTACCCAAAGCATAGTTGGGTGAAATATATGCCTCCTAAAAAATATATCGAAAGTTTATTAATATGTGAAGAATCTTGTAGAGGTTTACTTAATTTTGGATCAATACATGGATATCATGGAACAGTAATTAAAAAAGATTGTGAAGAAAATGGTGGTGTTTTTTTTTATATCACTAGAGAACCATTAGAGAGAATCCACAGTGTATTTATTGCAGATTTATGGCATGGAATTTATAAAGATTATAAAAAAATAGATAATGAGAATATATTTCAGCATGTAATTTCGCTTTTCGATGACACGGAGGTTTCAAGAAATTACTTAGAGGGAAACTCTCCGAATGATAATTTGAAATTTTTAAAATCATTTAGTAAATTATACAAAATCATTCCAAAAAATAATTTAATTTATAAAAATATAAAAAATTTAGTTTTAAAAATGAAAAATAAAAATGATTATGAAAATAGTTCCAAAAGTTTCGATGAAAAAGATTATATAATTAAATACTTTGACGCTATGTGTAGAAATTTTTTCGAGAAAGAATTGGACCTGTTCAGAAACTGTAAAAATGAAGTTCAAGGATTAAAAATGGAAGAACTTGTAAAGAGTAAAGAATATTTTCAAAATAAACTTTTAAACAAAATTGAAAAGGACGAAGGTGCAAATAACTTACTAATGAGTCAGTTAAGTTTTGATAAAATTGACAGAGTGGGTGTACACAGAAAAAATCCAATTAAGGCTGAAGAAATTTGGAAAAATTTACCCAAATGTCTAAAGGAAATATATTTATATAACTTTAAAAAATATAACATCAGTGAGATGTGCAATTTTTTTGATTATAATCTTTCTTATATGGAATAAAAGTATCTAAGGCTTGTATGATTTGTAAGTTGAAATAATTTTCTTAATTAATTTTACACATTCAGTTGGATGCTTTCCTATTGCGGTTTCTGCTGCTAATACTAAGCCTTTGGATCCCATTTCTAACGCATTAAATATATCGTTCACCTCAGCTCTTGTTGGAAAAGGGTTTTCAATCATGCTCTCCAAAAAGTTAGTGGCAATATATATATTTTTGTGTGGATATTTTTTAGAAATCTTTAAGATTTTTCTTTGGGCCACTGGAATTTGCTCTATCCCAATTTCTTTTGATAAATCACCTCTATCTATTAAAAAACTTTCTCCTTCTTTAAGAATATTTGATATATTCTGCAAAGTTTTTTTTGTTTCGATTTTATAAATTTTAGTAGCATTAGGTAATAGTTTATTAAATTTTTTGATATCACTTACAGAATTAGTAAACGAAAGAGCAAAATTTTTTATTTTATGTTTTTTTGCAATTTCTATTGCCTTTTCATCTTTCTTGGTAATATAGTCTAAATTTATTTTTCTATTATAGACGTGAACACCTTTATTTTTTTCTAAATAACCTGATTTAATTGTGATAAAACTAAAATTATTATCGCTTTTTTTTATTAACCTAATTTTTAATCCTTCAAAACCAATATCCAGATGATCATTTACTTTTAATTTTTCAAATACATTTTCTGGATATAAAGAAAATTTATTGCCTTTATCATAAATTTTTCCATAAGAATTTTTTTTATAAAAAATTTTTTTTGAAATTTTGGTTCTAATTTGAGCACCTTCTGTATCAATACAAATTTTATTTTTATATTTTTTAAGTTTTGACGAAAGAAGCACATCTAGTTGGTTTAGTTTTATATGAGATAAATTTAATCTTAAGAGGGATACTTTGTTTTTAAGCGCAAATTTTATAAACTTATAGTTTAAGGTAGACGGACCTAAGGTACATAAAATTTTAATTTCGTGATTTTTTTTTTTCATTATAGTTTTAATTTAAATTTTTATAGTGATGACCAGTATTTTTTGTTTTTTGCATAAGAAATATGGCTATGGTCTTTAATTTTCTTTCCTTTTAAATATTTTTTTTTAATTAAACCAAAATCAATACTAAATCTAGGTTTTGAATAATTATTACTTCCATTTCCATGAATTAACATGGCGCTAAATAAAATAATTTGTCCTGTTTTAAGATTTGTCCTTCTTGCTTTTGAGGTATTAATGCCTGATACAATTACTTTTGGATTGTAAGGTAATCCAAGTCTATGATCAACTGAAAATTTTTTAACCCCCGACTCAAAGCTACTAAGTTTTTTTGTTAAAATTTTTTTGTCAGGAATCTTATGTGATCCTGAAATTATTTTTAAACTATTGTTTTTATTATAGTTCTGAATAGGTAAAGATATATTAATCTGGTGTTTAGTATAATCAAAATCTGAATAAAAAGTTTCTCTATGGAGACCTACAAATTTTCTTTTACCTCTTTTTGTTTTTTTTTGGACACCCCTAAAATGAACAAAAGTAGTAATGGCAAGTTCTTTTTTACTTTTTACACCAATAGCTTTTTTTATATCAGTAAAATTGTCATTTAATACTTTAATATGATGTTTTGTTTTATAAATTTTGTTTTGAAGTTCAATGCATTTTGAACTAAACTTTTTATAATTATTTATATTTAATATTGTTGATTTATTAATTTCTTCATCAATTTTTTTAAAAAAACTTTTATCTTTGATATTAATTATAACATAACCTTTTTTTTTAAAAGATTTTGCGAGGCTAATCATAAATTTTAATTATTAAGTTATTTACTTTGTCTTAATAATGATTATTTAAAGTTTGTAAATATGATATTTAATTGGAAGAAGAAAACTGCAATATACATAGTAAGGTTCCAACCTTTTCATTAGGGCTACAAGGATTAGGCAAAAAAACATAAATAAAATACAAATCTTTTTATTTTAAAAAGTTATAATTCAACATTATCATAAATTTTTTTTACTGATTTGTTTAAGTTTAAATTTTTTGTATTAATAAAAATTTTTTTATATTTTGATTTTTCATATTTTATTTCAGAGTTAAAGCCAATTAAATTTCTTATAATTTTTTCTTTGGCTTTTTTGTATAAACCTTTTGTATCCCTTTTAATTAATGTTTTTAATCCACAATAAACATAAACTTCATAATATTTTTTTTTAAAGGTTCTTTTCGCAAATACGCGAGTTTTAAGAATCGGAGATATTACTGAAACTAAAATAAAATCATATTTATTTTTTATTTTTTTTACGTAACTAATTATAGATATATTATTTTTAATAATATTTTTTCTTGAAAATGAATTTTTATTACTTCTTTTTTTTCTAAAGTTGTCTCCATCAATTTGTTTTACTTTAAATTTTTTTGATTTAATTTTTCTATATAAAGCGTTTGATATTGTTGTTTTACCAGCGCCAGATAAACCTGTTAACCAAATTATTTTCGCGTTCATTATTTCGATTAAAACTTAAATAAAATAATACTCATTTTCTTATATTTTAAATCTAGTTTTAGAAACATCTTTATAAAAGGTTTTAATTATTTCTTATGTTAAATAATAATATGATTTTTCATATTTTTCTATTTATTCATAAAAAGATTTAATATTTATTATGCTTAAATCGTTCAATCAATACTCTTATAGTATTTATTAAACTAATTCTAATTATTAAGAATAAAATTATAAATTTCTTCAGCAACTTTATTGTATCCAGCAATATTATAATGTCCTCTATCTTCAAAAGGAAATAATTGCAACGGGGTTTTTTCTTTATTAAAGACTTCTTCGTGAATATCGATAAAAGGAATATTTAATTCTTCTACAATATTTTTTATATCCACGTACGAGATATTTAATTTTCTCTTATACCTTTCATATCCAGGCAAATAAACAAAATAAAAGTTTGATTTATTTGACACGGACAATGCTTTTGCTTTTTTTAAAATTTCTTTAAATTCGTTTGGAGGTTTTGGAATTATAAATTTTGGTTTGTATTTTCTTGGCAAGTAGTTGTTTAAAACTTTTCTTGTTTTACTTATTTTAATAAATAAAATTAGATCGGAAAAATAAAATTTTTTCTTGACTTCTTTATTTTCATTTTTTTTTAATTTTAAAGCATTTTCAATTTTTTTTATTGAAATTAAATTAATATAATCTTGTTTAGATTTTAAATTTTGGCTGAACTCATCATTTTTTAAATATTTAGAAATAATTTTAGATTGTAGCTCCCATCCTATGTTTTTTAAGTCATTGTCTTCGTAGTATAACCACAAAACATTTTTAACATTTGGCCTTAAATATTCTCTTAAAGTTGCAAATTCTATCAATGGTCCATTACCACCATATCCAAGATTAATTGCAGATTTTCCTGAAAGTTTTCTTAATACAGATGTAATATCATCTGGCCTGTTTACACAATCACCATGTAACATGGAATCACCGACTAAAAGGTATTCAAGTTTTTCTTTATCCCACTCTGTATCAGGGTTATTAAATCCAAATCTATCACTTTGATAAATTGAGTAAAATCCGTTTTCATTACAATTTAGAGTTTTGGAATTAGAAATTCCTGAAAGTGGAAATATTTCCACGTCCTCGTTTGACAAATAAGTTGAGGGATGGACGGGTAAAACAATTTTTTTATCATCTGCCTTTAATGATTCAAAAACCTCTATAGTTGATCTCGTGTCATAATCATTTCCACTTTTTTGCTTGTAGACTAACATTTTCCTTTTTAATTTATTATCATCAATATTTTTTTTATTAATCTCCACATAAGTCAAATAGACTTCGAAAATATAAAGAGATGAAATAATGCTTGTAGTTAAAATTAAAAAATAAATTTTTACTTTTTCGTTAAAAAAAAAAGAGATAATAGAAAAAAAAATAAATACTGATGAAAGTATATAATATATAAAATAATAGTCTCTATTAGCACCATCCCAACGAATTTCAGATTTGTAAATAGTGTAAACTAACAAAAAAAGTGAAATAATTAATAGGACTGGGGAAAAGTATTTTTTTATCATATTAAAAAATATATATTATTAGTCCAATTCAAAATTTTTCTTATAATCTTTTTTTAAATTTGGGTTTTGTTTTGATTTTTCCAAAAAATAATTACCTATGACAAGTTTATCGAGTTCTGTTCCCATAAAACAATTAAATGCATCTATAGGTGTGTTGACTATTGGCTCCCCTCTAACATTAAAAGAGGTATTAACCACAACTGGGCAGCCTGTGATTTCTTTAAATTTTTTAATTAAATTGTAATATTTTGGATTTGTTTCATTGTGAACACTTTGAATTCTCGCAGAATAATCAACATGAGTAACAGCAGGAATTTGGGATCTTTTAATATTTAATTTTTCAATACCAAATAATTTTTTTTGTTCCTCTGTCATTTCAATAATTTTTTTAATATTTATATTTGAAACTAATAACATGTAAGGACTATCTTCTTTCATTTCGAACCACTCTGTTTGTTCCCCAAAAATTACTGATGGTGCAAAAGGTCTGAAGCTTTCTCTGTATTTTACTTTAAGATTTAAATTTTTTTGCGTATTTTCTGATCTTGGATCGCCCAGAATTGACCTTCCGCCTAAAGCTCTTGGGCCAAATTCCATTCTTCCCTGGAACCAACCAACTGCATCTCCATTTGAAATACATCTGGCTGTAACATCAAGTATTTTATCATTTTCAAAATATTCAAACACGGCTCCGGACTCTATTAACTGTTTTTTGATTGTTTCGTTTGAATATTCTGGTCCTAAATAGGATCCTTTCATGTCATCACTATTTATATTTTTTTTGCTTTGTCGATTATTTTTTAATTCTTTGTGCCAAAAGGCTAGTGCGGCACCTAATGATCCTCCCGCATCTCCTGCAGCAGGTTGGATCCATATATTTTCAAAAATTCCTTCCTTTAAAATCTTTCCATTTGCTACACAATTAAGAGCTACCCCACCAGCGAGGCAAAGATTTTTTTGACCATAATCTTTTTTTAAATTTTTACATATTAAAATCATTACATCTTCAGTAACTTTTTGAATTGAAGAAGCAATGTCCATATGAAACTGTTCTAAGTTTTCTTTAAGAGGGTCTCTAAATTTTCTACCAAACAAGCTTTCAAAATTTTTATTTGTCATAGTTAACCCTGTTGCATAGTTGAAGTAATCCTGATTAAGCCTAAAGGAACCATCCTCTTTAATGTCAATTATTTTATCTTTAATTATATTAACAAATTTTGGTTCGCCATAAGGCGCTAATCCCATAAGTTTATATTCTCCACTATTAACTTTAAAACCAGAATAATAGGTAAATGCTGAATATATTAATCCCAATGAGTGCGGAAAATGAATTTCTTTCTTTATATCCAATTCTTTGCCTTTACCAATAGCTATAGTAGTCGTTGCCCATTCACCAACTCCATCCGCAGTTAAAATTACTGCTTCATTAAAAGGTGAAGGATAAAATGCGCTCGCTGCGTGGCTTAAATGATGCTCTGAAAAATAAATTTTTTTTTCATCATTAAATTCCTTATCAATTTCTTTTAAAGATTTTTTTAGAAAAATTTTTTGAAATAATTTTTCTTTTAACCATTTTGGCATTGCTTTTGAAAATTGAGCAAAACCTTTTGGTGCAAATGCCACATACGTTTCTAAGAGTCTTTCAAATTTCAAAAAAGGTTTTTCATAAAAAACTATCGCATCAACTTGTGATAATTTTAAATTTGAAAAATTCAAAACAAAATTTATTGCGTTTTTTGGAAAGCTTGAGTCATGCTTAATTCTAGTAAATCTTTCCTCTTGTGCAGCCGCTAAAATTTCACCATCTTTAATTATAGCTGAAGCGCTATCATGATAAAATGCAGATATGCCTAAAACTGTTTTCACTTAAAAAATAGTATAAATAAATGGTGCTATAGCAGTGCCTTCAGCCAAAATAATTAGTCCACCGAATAACACTAAAACTATAATTATTGGCATCAACCAATACTTTTTTCTTACACTTAAAAATTTAAAAAATTCTATTAAAAAACTCATATTAAAACTGATCTTTCATTGTACTTTTTGAGTCCATTTTTTCAATCCAATATGATTGTGCCTTTTCCTCAAATTTTAGTCCTAAAAAATTTTTCTTAAAAATTTTGACAATTACTCCTGTGGGAAATACAACAAAAAAGAAAACAAAAGCCATAACAACTGGAGATATAACTTTACCTAAAAAAATCCCAAATTTATACCACAATTTATTTATGGGAGTTAAAATTTTTGAATTAAATAGTCCAAGTACAAGAAATAAAATACCAATAGCTACAAACAAAATTTTTATTTCATTCCCATGAATTGCTGGATAAAAACCAATTGTTATAAAAAATACAAAAAATACAATCCCAAAACTTCTATTTGATGAAAAATTATTATATTTACTCATAATTTTTTTTTAAATTTCAATTTAGCCATTTCAAAATCAACTAAATCTTGTAGGAATAATTGCTAATACATTTTTTTGTCATTAACTTCCTAATAAATTTTGAATTATATTTTTTTTCTCTATTTCTTCTTTGCTCTCTATTATAGTTTGTATTTTTCCTCCATCTATCTTTACAAACTTATTACATATGGATAAAGCACTAAAAGAATGTCCAATAATTATCATGGTTTTATCTTCGAATATTTTGTTAAAATTTTCATTAATAAACTTCATATTTCTATTATCTACTGAACTCATAGCTTCATCAAAAATTATAATTTCAGGATCGGTGAGCAAAGCTCTAGCAATTGCAATTTTTTGTTTTTCTCCTCCAGAAAGATTGGTGCCTTTCTCGCCAATTATGTAGTTTAAGCCTTTATTTTTAAGTTCAATAAAATCGTTAGCTTTTGATATTTTAATTACTTTATCAATTTGTTCATCAGATATATTTTTTCTCCCAAAAATAATATTATTTTTTATGCTATCATTAAAAAGATATGGATCTTGTGGAACTACCCCAAAAAGTGAGTTATATGTTTTTATTGTAAATTCTTTTATGTCTTTATCATCAATAACAATATTTCCAGATAAAGGTTTCAAAAGTCTCAAAATGAGGTCAATTAAAGTTGTTTTGCCGCTACCATTTGTTCCTAACAATCCTATTTTGTCATATTTATTAATTGTTAAATCATCAAATGTGAAAAAATCTTTATTATCATAACTAAAATTTAATTTATTAATTTTAATATTTTTTTTAAAGCTGATGATATTTGAATTTCCTTCAATAATTTGATTTGGTAAATTTTGGTAATAATCAATTTTTTTATAAGTAGAAGCAACCATTAAAACATCAGTATAGATATTAATAAATCTTAGAGCGGGAGTTAGCATTAATCTACCGATCACTAAATACATTAAAGCACCCTCTATAGACATTTTTCCTGAACTTAATTCTTTATACAAAAGTAAAATTATTACGACTGTTGTTATTGCCGAAATTATTTTTGTAAGTTGCTCAAGCCCATCATCTAATGACTTAGATAAAAATTCATTTTTCCTTTCTTTCTCCATTAATTCTTCTGTTTTATTTTGATGAAAAGTTTTATTTTGAAAAATTTTTATTACTTTAATTGAAGAAAAAACTTCAGTTAAAAGAGAAAGTGTTTTTGCTGAACTATTTACAAAGTTTGTGTATATTTTTTTAATTATGTTTCTTAATAAATAGACAATTATAAATTGAACAAATATAATAGCTAAACTTACTACTGTAATATATAAATTTGTACTGACTAGAAAAGTAAAATAAAATAAAAGTAATAAAAAATTTGTAAAAAAAGTTGAGTATATAGGTAATATATTTGAAGAAGCTCTTCTTGTGTCTTGAATTAATCTAGATATAACATCGCCCGAGCTAATAATTTTATAATAAGCATAGTCTAAATCTAATAGTTTTGAAAATAAATTTTTCCTAAAATTTAATATGAGTTTAGTATTTGCATAATGCAAAAGTGCTTTGGAAATGAAATCTATTACAGCAATTAAAGTAACTAAAATTAGAAAAATTGGAACAGCAATATAAAAAAATTGAAGTGCGGTTGGTTTTTCACCAAAAATATTATTTGTAATAAATAAAAAGAATTTTTCTCCAATTAAATTCAAATTAAATAACTTAAAATTTTCAACACTTTGGGTATTTTTGATATTTAATAAATTTTCAAAATCAAAACTTGGCATTAGCGCATTCACCATTGATGCAAATAGCAATGGCTGCAGAATAGTTAAGAAACTTATTAATAATGAAAATAATAAGATTGCTAATAATATATACCAAATATTTGAGATAAATTTTTTACTAATATTTATTAATAATTTAAGATCATTCATTTTAGGTATTGTTAATCCATCTTTTAATCCAATTGATAGAATTTCTTCATGTAAAATTCTTATTTTTGGATCAATTTTTTTAATTCAGAAATTGATAAAAAATGCTCATTATTACCACTATTATAAGAAAAATTTTCTTTACAAAATTTACCTTTATTAATTTTAATAATTTTTTTTATGTGATTTTTAGATAAGTACCCTAATGAAGGCAATATTACATAATAAGATTTACAATCAATTGAATATAAGGCATCTGAGCTTGTAATCATCTCCTCGTTTATTTTTTCACCAGGTCTTTTTCCAATAATTTTAAGTTTTGAATTTGGTGAAATTGCTTTAGCAAGATCAGTAATTTTATAAGAAGGTATTTTTGGGACAAAAATTTCACCACCCACCATTTTTTTTAAACAATCCAAAACAAATTTTACACCCTGATCAAGTGTAATATTAAATCTTGTCATTTTTAAATCTGTTATTTCGAGAAATTTTTTATCTTTGTTGCTTTTAAAATAAGGAATAACAGATCCTCTGCTAGACATAACATTTCCGTAACGTACAACAGATGCAGCAAAATTTCTGTCTCCTACATAATTATTAGAGGAAACAAATAATTTATCAGAAGTAAGTTTAGTAGCACCGTATAAATTAATTGGCGCAGCTGCTTTATCTGTGCTTAGGGCAATAATTTTTTTTACTTTATTATTTAAACTTGCAGAAATAACGTTCTGCGAACCTAATATATTTGTTTTTACTGCTTCGAATGGATTATATTCTAAAGTTGGAACTTGTTTTAAAGCAGCCGCATGAACTACAATATCTACTTTTTTTAATGCAAAATTTATTCTATCCAGATCTCTTACATCTCCAATAAAAAATCTAAGTTTTTGATTGTTCTTAAATCTACTATCTTGTTGCATTTGGAACTGCTTAAATTCATCTCTACTATAAATAATGATTTTTTTTAGTTTAAAATTTTTTAATAAAATTTCAGTAAATTTTTGTCCAAAAGATCCGGTTCCACCTGTGATTAAAATTGTTTTATTTGTTAACATTTGCAAATCTTAAATTTTACTAATTATGGTATAATTTTGAAAACATCAGCTACATCTATATCAAAAAACAAATCACATACACAAGTGTTTATTTAAATATTAATTAAAACCTGTTTCCTCAATTACTATATGTGTGGTTAAAGAGTAATAATAGCTTAATTACCTTTATTTATGTAATGAAAAAATTTTTTAAAAGAAATAATGCAGAAAGTATTGCTAAAATATAAATACTTAATTCTGTTATTTTTTTTATTTTATTTGATATTAAATTACCAAAAATAGTCGATAAAAATATCAATATAATCAATGTTATAATATCCGTATCTATTTTGTTTCGATTTTCGTCTAATAAAATTAAAATAAGAAATTGAGTACCTGCTAAAAGTGCATAGAAAAAATGTATCTCAAAAGTAGATTTTGTAAGATTATTGTTTTGTTTATTATTTCTTAACAAAAAAAGTGATAGAAGCGTCCCACCAGAATTTGTTAGACCATGTACAAAGCCCATCACAATAGTGAAAATCTTTTTTGATTTTTTTGTGAGAGTGTCATTATTGTTAAACTTTATTTTTAAAAATATTGAAATAAAAATTATTAATGAAACTAAAATATTGAAATTGATTTCATTAGAAAATTTTTTTAACATAAATATTCCAATTAAAATTGATGGAATACAAAATATAAAAAAATACTTTATTAAATTAAGATTTACTTTCTTGGTATAATTATAAAAAAACCTTAATAAGGTTATATTAAGCAAACTTGTTATTACAGATATTGGTAACAAAAAGAACATTATATCTAACATTGCAAAATTATAAATAAGCAAAATTGGTGTTCCAAGCACTAACACTCCAACACCTGCTATAGATTGGGTTAGACTAAGAAGAAATACAATGATGTATAATATAGTTAAGTCCACAATATTTTTTTCAGATATATCTCCACAAGTGAAGTAATTCAAATTTTTATTTAAATTTTGTGCTAAAACCCTCAGAGATACATTTAGATTCTTGTGTAAATATCTAAAAAAATTAAAATTCTTTTGGAAGTTTTCTGATGTATTTTTTGTTCACTTAAAAAACGTATCGTTCATATAATGAACAGTCAATATCTTAAAATTTTTTTCAGTGCATAAATCAAGCCAATTGAGCTATTAGTACTGGTCAGCTGCACGCATTACTGCGCTTCCACATCCAGCCTATCAACGTGGTGGTCTACCACGGCTCTATAGGAAGAACTAGTTTTGAGGTGAGTTTCCCGCTTAGATGCTTTCAGCAGTTATCTCGTCCATACTTAGCTACCCGGCACTGCAGCTGGCGCTACAACCGGTCCACCAGTGGTATGTTCAACCCGGTCCTCTCGTACTAGGGTCAACTCCTCTCAATTCTTCTACACGCATAGCAGATAGGGACCGAACTGTCTCACGACGTTCTGAACCCAGCTCACGTACCACTTTAATTGGCGAACAGCCAAACCCTTGGGACCTGCTCCAGCCCCAGGATGTGATGAGCCGACATCGAGGTGCCAAACACTGCCGTCGATATGAGCTCTTGGGCAGTATCAGCCTGTTATCCCCGGCGTACCTTTTATCCGTTGAGCGATGGCCCTTCCACTCAGAACCACCGGATCACTATGACCGACTTTCGTCTCTGCTCGACTTGTCAGTCTCACAGTCAGGCAGGCTTATGCCATTGCACTCTACGAACGATTTCTGACCGTTCTGAGCCTACCTTCGCACGCCTCCGTTACTATTTGGGAGGCGACCGCCCCAGTCAAACTACCCACCATACAATGTCTTGATGCCGGATAACGGCGATCAGTTAGATATCAAGAAAAACAAAAGAGGTATTTCACTGGCGACTCCACAAAAGCTAACGCCTTTGCTTCAATGTCTCCCTCCTATACTAAATATGTTTTTCCTAATACCAATGTAAAGTTGCAGTAAAGGTGCACGGGGTCTTTCCGTCTAACTACGCGAACTCCGCATCTTCACGGAGAATTCAATTTCACTGAGTTGATGTTGGAGACAGCGGAGAAATCGTTACGCCATTCATGCAGGTCGGAACTTACCCGACAAGGAATTTCGCTACCTTAGGACCGTTATAGTTACGGCCGCCGTTTACTGGGGCTTCAGAAGTTAGCTTGCACCAACCGCATTAACCTTCCAGCACCGGGCAGGCGTCAGACCCTATACATCCACTTACGTGTTAGCAGAGCCCTGTGTTTTTGATAAACAGTCGCTTCTCCCTGGCTTGTGCCACCCTCTAATAGTTGCCTACTAAAAGGTCTTCCTTATCCCGAAGTTACGGAAGTATTTTGCCGAGTTCCTTCAACATCATTCTCTCAAGCGCCTAAATATACTCTATTAATCCACCTGTGTCGGTTTAGGGTACGGTCTAATGATGGAGCTATTTCTTGGAACCTTTTCGCGGCAAGCTCAATCCATTAAGAACTCACAACTTACAAGATCCGTCACTACCATCTGGTTAAGGAATATTAACCTTATTTCCATCGACTACGGCTTTCGCCCTCGCCTTAGGTGCCGACTAACTCTGCGCGGATTAACCTTGCGCAGAAACCCTTGGATTTTCGGCGAAGAAGTTTTTCACTTCTTTTATCGTTACTTATGTCAGCATTCGCACTTCTGATACCTCCAGGATCCCTCACGGGTATCCCTTCACAGGCTTACAGAACGTTCCGCTACCAGTTGCAATTTTCGAAAAAATTACAAATCCACAGATTCGGTATATGATTTTAGCCCCGTTACATCTTCGGCGCAGAAACTCTATTAGACCGGTGAGCTGTTACGCTATCTTTAAAGGATGGCTGCTTCTAAGCCAACCTCCCGGCTGTTAAGGAATTTCCACATCCTTTCACACTTAATCATAATTTGGGGACCTTATCTGGTGGTCTGGGCTCTTTCCCTCTCGACCATGGACCTTAGCACCCACAGTCTGTCTGCTGAAGAACAACATTTAGCATTCGGAGTTTTATTAGGTTTGGTAAGAATCTCTTCCCCCTAGCCCATTTAGTGCTCTACCTCTAAATGTCTATTTATTCAACGCACTACCTAAATAGTTTTCGCGGAAAACCAGCTATCTACGAATTTGGTTGGCCTTTCACCCCTTACCACAAGTCATCCAAAGACTTTTCAACGTCAACTGGTTCGGTCCTCCGGCAAGTGTTACCTTGCTTTCAACCTGCTCATGGTAAGCTCATTCGTTTTCGGGTCTAATTCATTAAACTGATCGCCCTATTAAGACTTGCTTTCGCTGCGCCTACACCTAGATGGCTTAAGCTTGCTTAATAAATTAAGTCACTGACCCATTATACAAAAGGTACGCCGTCACTCTAAAAAGAGCTTCGACTGATTGTAGGCATGCGGTTTCAGGTTCTATTTCACTCCCCTAATAGGGGTTCTTTTCACCTTTCCCTCACGGTACTAGTTCACTATCGGTCACTGAAGAGTATTTAGGCTTAGAGGGTGGTCCCCCTATATTCGAGCAGGATTTCACGTGTCCCGCTTTACTCAAGAATTTTGTTAAACATTACTCATACGGGACTATCACCCTCTATGGTTAGCATTTCCAAACTATTCAAATTTTTTTAACAAAACTACTGGCCTAGTCCGCGTTCGCTCGCCACTACTAACGGAATCTCAATTGATTTCTTTTCCTCTGGTTACTTAGATGTTTCAGTTCTCCAGGTTGTCTCTTTAAACCTATGTATTCAGTTTAAAGTACCACAAAAAGTGGTGGGTTTCCCCATTCGGAAATTTTCGGATCAAAACTTACATACAGCTCCCCGAAACTTATCGCAGTATATCACGTCCTTCATCGGCTTTCAGTGCCAAGGCATCCACTACACGCCCTTAAACGCTTGATTTATGCACAGAAAAAAATTCTGTGTAGAATCAAATTTTTATTTTGAACATTAGCTAATAAAATTACTAATGTTCGGATATAGATATTGATATTAATTATTAATTTATTAACGATTTTTTATAACTAAGTGTTCTGGTGGAGGATAGCGGGATCGAACCGCTGACCTCCTGAATGCAAATCAGGCGCTCTCCCAGCTGAGCTAATCCCCCATGATCTTTAAATTGGTGGGCCGAGAAAGACTCGAACTTTCGACCCCACCCTTATCAAGGGTGTGCTCTAACCAACTGAGCTACCGGCCCCCATGCAAGAGAAACACTAATTAAGAAGAGAAATGAGGACGGTCAACATTATCCTGTGTATTATTTAGAATAAAATTTTACTTTTATTCATCCTTAGAAAGGAGGTAATCCAGCCGCAGGTTCCCCTACGGCTACCTTGTTACGACTTCACCCCAGTCGCTGACTATACCGTGGTCAAGGGTTTTATGCCTTGCCTTAAGGTAGAACCAACTCCCATGGTGTGACGGGCGGTGTGTACAAGACCCGGGAACGCATTCACCGTGGCACGCTGATCCACGATTACTAGTAATTCCAGCTTCATGCACTCGAGTTGCAGAGTGCAATCCGAACTGAGGTATCTTTTAAGGATTTGCTTGACGTCGCCGTCTTGCTTCCTGTTGTAGATACCATTGTAGCACGTGTGTAGCCCAACACGTAAGGGCCATGAGGACTTGACGTCATCCCCACCTTCCTCCAGCTTATCACTGGCAGTTCTTTCAGAGTGCCCAACTTAATGATGGCAACTAAAAGTGAGGGTTGCGCTCGTTGCGGGACTTAACCCAACATCTCACGACACGAGCTGACGACAGCCATGCAGCACCTGTGTTTCGTCCGGCCGAACCGAAAACTCTAATCTCTTAGAGTCGCGACGAACATGTCAAGTGTTGGTAAGGTTCTGCGCGTATCTTCGAATTAAACCACATGCTCCACTACTTGTGCGGGTCCCCGTCAATTCATTTGAGTTTTAACCTTGCGGTCGTACTCCCCAGGCGGTGTGTTTATCGCTTTCGCTGCGACACTGAAAATAAATTTCCAACGTCTAACACACATCGTTTACGGCATGGACTACGAGGGTATCTAATCCTCTTCGCTACCCATGCTTTCGTTCCTCAGCGTCAGTAATGATCCAGAAAGCTGCCTTCGCAATTGGTATTCTTTCTAATATCTACGAATTTCACCTCTACACTAGAAATTCTGCTTTCCTCTATCATACTCTAGCTGAAAAGTTTTGATGGCAGTTCCAGAGTTAAGCTCTGGGATTTCACCACCAACTTTTTCAACCACCTACGAACTCTTTAAGCCCAGTAATTCCGAACTACGCTAGGTCCCTTCGTATTACCGCGGCTGCTGGCACGAAGTTAGCCGGACCTTCTTATTCGGGTACAGTCATTTTCTTCCCCGACGAAAGAGCTTTACAACCCAAAGGCCTTCTTCACTCACGCGGCATCGCTGCATCAGAGTTTCCTCCATTGTGCAAGATTCCCTACTGCTGCCTCCCGTAGGAGTTTGGGCCGTGTCTCAGTCCCAATGTGGCTGATCATCCTCTCAAATCAGCTATTGATCACAGTCTTGGTAGGCCATTACCCCACCAACAAACTAATCAAGTGCAGGCTCATCCAATGGTGCATAAAGCTTTCTCCGTAAAGACTTATCCGGTATTAGCACAAGTTTCCTCGTGTTATTCCAGGCCAAAGGGCAGATACCTACATGTTACTCACCCGTCTGCCACTAAGTATTGCTACTTCGTTCGACTTGCATGTATTAGGCGTGCCGCCAGCGTACGTTCTGAGCCATGATCAAACTCTCAAGTTTAAAAACGGCGCACACTAGCTTCCATATAAATTCTAAGAATAAAATTTATATGATGTTGAAGTGTGTACGACAAATTTTGGTAACCTTAACCGTCCACACTTCTCTTCTTAAATTTTCAACTTTTAAAATAGCTAATTGAGCAAAAAAGCTCAATAATCCTCACTTTTTTTATTGTGTTCACAATATTTTAATGAGAAAGTTCAGTGCTTATAGGCTAAAATTATGGGAAATCAAGCTTTTAACATTAAAAAATTCGATAAAAAAACCAGATATTTAAGGGTTTTTTTTGATTTTTAATCGTCTCTAAACTAATAATTGAAATTCACTTTAAATCAAATGTTAAAAAATATTAAAACCAAAGTCAAAAAAAATTTAGAAATACCCGCATTAATACTTTTGATTGTTATAACTTTAATTTCGACCAGTTTTTATAATTATAAAAAAAATCTTGAGAG
Organism: uncultured Pelagibacteraceae bacterium; assembly: GCA_902522385.1. Taxonomy (GTDB): domain Bacteria; phylum Pseudomonadota; class Alphaproteobacteria; order Pelagibacterales; family Pelagibacteraceae; genus Pelagibacter. The sequence goes on along the minus strand of CABYVK010000004.1, from coordinate 15,496 downwards.
TAAAATATATGACAAATTTATAGATAACATTTATCTAAAAAAAACTCTAAATCATTTAGTTAGTAATCTCGAACCAAAGTATAAAAAAATTAAACATAAAATAAATTCTGGAGAGACATTTGATAAAATTCTAGAAAGCTACGAAATTGAAAAGTCTGAAATAATAAAAATTAAAAATTCACTTAAAAATAAAATTAATTTAAACAAACTTACCACAAAACAGATAATTCAATTTAGTATTGATAAAACCAATAATCAAATTAGCGAATTTATTTTTCAAATTTCAAATACTCAAAAAATATTTTTAAAAAGAAAAATTGATAGTGATGCATTTAATGAAGAGATTGTATCAATAAAACTTAATAAAAAAATAGTATATAAAGAAAATATAATTATCCAAAGTCTGTATAAGTCTGCAACTGATCAAAAAATACCACCAAGTACTATAATTAATTTTGCTGGTATTTATGGTTTTCAAGTTGATTTTCAAAGGGATATAAGAAAACAAGATAAATTTCAAATTATGTATGAAATTTTTTTAAATGAAAAAAACCAAATTGTTGAGACTGGAGAAATTCTATATGCTAATCTTAAAATCAGTGGACAAGATAATTCACTTTATTATTTTGATAAAGAAGGAAGTGAGGGGCATTATGATAAAAATGGAAAAAGTGTCAAGAAAGCGTTAATGAAAACCCCAATTAATGGAGCAAGATTATCTTCCCCTTTTGGAATGAGAAAACATCCTATTGATGGATTTAATAAAATGCATAGAGGAACAGACTTTGCAGCTCCTATGGGAACACCAATTATGGCTTCTGGCGATGGCGTTATTAAAAAAGCTGGATGGTGTGGAGGTGGTGGAAATTGTGTAAAAATAAAACACAATTCAACTTATCAGACAGTCTATGCTCATATGTCTAAATTTGCGAGAGGTATTAAAAATGGAGTAAGAGTTAAACAGGGACAGACAATTGGTTATGTCGGGTCAACAGGAAAATCAACTGGTCCTCATTTACATTATGAAGTAATTGTAAATGGAAAAAAAGTAAATTCCCAAAAACTCAAACTGCCATCAGGCAAAATATTAAAAGGTAAAGAACGAAAGTTATTTGAGACTAAAAAGATTAAATTAGATGTCCTTAAATCTGAAAAAATTTTAGGAATAAATTAAATTATCTCGACCTGAAGTTTGTCATTTTTTTTTACTTCTGCCTCATTTTCAGATTTTTCTACTATTTCATTTTTAGATATTTCATCTGACGCACTTAAAATCTCTTCAGAATTCACTTTATTTTCTGAAGATTTATCTTTTCTGAAACTTTCTTTTTCATTTAAAACTCGAGTGAAATGATCAGCGTGTTGTAAATAATTTTCTGATAAAATTTTGTCTCCATTTGATAATGCCTCCCTAGCTAAATCATTATATTTTTCAATGAGTTTTGGTGCATTGTGATTATTTCTTCCTGGAGACTTTCTTTTAAAATTATCATTATTAGAAAAATTTGAGATAAATTTTTGTCTATCACCATTCGTTTTAAAGTTTCGATCATTCCTTCTAAAATTACTTCTTCTATTGCTACTATTGTTATTATTTCTAAATGTTACCATAATTTATTAAATTATATTTTGGTGCTAATAATACATCGATCTAGATTTGCTAGATCTTTATATGTTCTATTAATATAAAAACCCTCTTTTTTTAATATTTTACTTACCTCATTTCTTTGATTAAAACCAATCTCTAAAATAAGTTTACCTTTCTTTTTAATCAGTTCAGACGATTTCTTAATTACTTTTCTGATTTCTGATAATCCGTCTAATCCACCATTTAAAGCTAATAACGGCTCGTATTGCGAGACATCCTTTTCCAAATATTTTATTTTAAAATTCTCAATATAAGGAGGATTAGATACTATTAAATCATATTTGCCCAAATTAAATTTGTCAACATTTGATTTAAATAATTTTAATCTAGAAATCACATTCATATTAATTGCATTTATTTTGCTTATATTTAGACATTTTTTACTTATATCTATGCCAGTTCCATAATAATTTGGCCTTTCTTTGAGGATTGATAATAAAATACATCCTGATCCAATTCCTATATCTAGTATATTTAATTTATTTTTAAATTTAGTTAGCCTTAATACATTATCAACGATTAATTCAGTCTCTGGTCGAGGGATAAGAATATTTTCTGTAATATAAAATTCTGAGTTCCAGAAATTTTTTTTATTTGTTAAATAAGCAATAGGTATTCTTAAAGATCTTTTTTTTATTAATTTTTTAAAGTTTTGAATTTTATCTTTGTTTAATATTTCGTTTGAATTAGATAAAATATATTCTCTATCTTTGTTTAAAACTTTAGCTAGTAAGATTTCTGCATCAAGACTAGCATTATTGATAAGTTTATCTTGTAAAACATTTTCTCCTTTAATAATTATTGACTGAATATTCATTTATTTTAAATTACCTAAACGTTCTTCCTGAGCTTGAAGTGTTAATGCCTCAATCATTTCATCAAATACTTCCCCTTCTAAAAATTCATCTAATTTATGTAATGTTAAATTAATCCTATGATCTGTAACTCTTCCTTGTGGAAAATTATAAGTTCTTATTCTCTCAGATCTGTCACCTGAACCAATTTTTGTTTTACGATCTTCAGATCTTTCTTGATCAATTCTTGATCTTTCTAACTCATATAGTCTTGCTCTTAAAATTTTCATACCTTTTGCTTTATTTTTGTGTTGAGATTTTTCGTCTTGTTGAGATACAGACAGACCAGTTGGAATATGAGTAATTCTAACCGCACTATCAGTTGTGTTCACGGATTGTCCTCCAGGACCACCTGCTCTGAACACATCAATTCTTAAATCAGATTCATTTATTTTTAAATCTACCTCCTCTGCCTCAGGTAATACAGCCACTGTTGCTGCAGAAGTATGTACTCTTCCTTGTGTTTCTGTATCTGGAACTCTTTGAACTCTGTGAACCCCACTTTCATATTTTAGTGTTGAATAAATATTACTACCTTTAATTGAAGCTATTACCTCTTTTAAACCACCTGCATCACTTCTTGATATTGAGATCAACTCTAAAGACCATTTCCTTTTATGACTAACTTTTTCATACATTTTAAATAAATCTGATGCAAATAAACTAGCTTCTAATCCACCTGTTCCTGCTCTTATTTCAATAATTGCATTTTTTTTATCTGCTTCATCTTTTGGTAATAAAAATAATTTTAATTTTTTTTCATTAATTTCACGATGAGATTTTAAATCATTCAATTCAATCTCAGCCAGTTTTTTAAATTCATCATCTGATGTTTGATCTTCTAGGATTTTCTCAAGATCTTTTTTTTCATTTTCAAAACGTAAATATTTTTTTGCAATATCTATAATTGCATTTATATCTGAATATTCTTTAGATTTTTCTGCAAACGATTTTTTATCTATTTGTCCAGAGGACAGTTCTTTCTCTAAAGTTGAGTGTTTTGTAATTAGCTCTTCAATCGTTTTTGTTGGGATCATTTATTTATTTTTTCAAGCTCAATAGCTTTTTTCTCAACCTCAGAAACTACTTTGCTTATAATTTCTGTTGTTAAAACCTTTTCACTTTGAACACCAGACAAATACAGCATATTATTGCCTTTTCCACCTCCAGTTATACCAATATCAGTCATTGCTGCCTCTCCAGGACCGTTTACTACACATCCTATTATAGAGAGTGTGATTGGGGTTTTGATATGAGCTAATTTTTCCTCCAATATTTTAACTGTATCTATTACTTGAAAAGCTTGTCTCGCACATGATGGGCAAGATATAATTTTCACCCCTCTATTTCTTAGCCCTAATGACTTTAGTATTTCATTTCCAATTTTTACCTCTTTTACAGGGTCATCAGATAAAGATACTCTTATAGTATCACCAATACCATCTAATAGTAATGCGCCAAGACCTATAGAGGACTTAACACTACCTGCAACAAAACTTCCTGCCTCAGTTATGCCTAAGTGTAGTGGATAATTCATTACTTTGGACAGCTGCCTGTAGGCAGCAATAGATAAAAATACATCAGAAGATTTAACACTCACTTTAAAATTAAAAAAATTTTGATCTTCTAAAATTTTTATATTTCTTAAAGCGCTTTCTACTAATGCTTCAGGACATGGCTCTTTATATTTTTCAAGTATATCTTTTTCCAAAGATCCGGCATTAACACCTACTCTAATGGAGCAAGCATTGTCTTTTGCAGCTTTAAGAACGTCATGAATTTTTTCCTTCTCACCAATATTACCTGGATTTATTCTTAAACACTTTGCACCGTTCTCTGCAGCTTCGATTGCTCTTTTATAATGAAAATGAATATCAGCAATTATCGGTATTTGAACATTTTTCGTAATTTCTTTCAATGCTTTAGAAGAGTCTTCATCTGGACAAGACACTCTAACAATATCAGCACCTTCCTCATGAATTTCCTGAATTTGCTTTATTGTTGCTGACACATCAGTTGTTAATGTATTGGTCATAGATTGAACTGAAATTGGATTGTCTCCTCCAATTTTTACATCACCTACATTAATTACTTTAGTTTTTTTTCTGTGAATATCTCTAAAAGGCCTAAGGCTCATAAAATTAGTCTAGTTTAAATTCTTTATGTAAGACTGCTATAGCTTTTTTAACATTCTTAGAGGAAATAAGTACCGAAATTTTTATTTCAGAGGTCGATATAACAAGAATATTGATTTTTTTTGAAGCTAATGCTTGAAACATCCTATAAGTTATTCCAGGTGTAGTAATCATACCTACTCCAATAATAGAAACTTTTGATAAATCTTTATCAAAAGATAACTTTTTATATGATATCGAATTATTTTTTTTTATTAATCTTTCAGTTTTTTTCAAATCCTCAGAATTAATTGTAAATGTTAAATCTGTTTCTTTTCCATTTTGAGAAATATTTTGAACAACCATATCAACATTTATTAAATTTTTAGATAATGGCCGAAAGATTGATGCTGCTACTCCGGGTCTGTCCTTAACACCTACAATTGTGATCTTAGCATCATTTTTTGTAGATGAAATTCCAGTTATAATTTGATTACTAAAAATCTTTTTAGAACTAGTTATTAAAGTTCCATTTTTAGATACAAAAGAAGATTTAACTTTGATATCAATTTCATTTAACTTTGCATCTTGAACTGATGTAGGCTGCATTACTTTTGAACCAAGAGACGCCATCTCTAGCATTTCATCATAAAAAATTTTTTGAATTTTTTTTGCTTTTTTATATTGCCTTGGATCTGTAGTATAAACTCCATCTACATCAGTATAAATTATACACTCTTCGGCCTTAACGAACTTTGCAAGCATAATTGCGGTTGCATCAGACCCACTTCTTCCAATAGTAGTAATTCTAAAATCATTACTAATTCCCTGAAAACCAGTTATTACAGGTATGCCACCTGAATTAATATATTTATTTAATTCTTTAATACCTACTGAACTAATTCGTGCACTTGAGTGAGGACCATCTGTTAAAATAGGTAATTGCCAAGATGTCCAAGATCTTGATTTAAATCCATTATGCTTTAGTCTACCGGCAATAAGAGCGCATGATACCTGTTCTCCAGTCGAAACTAACGTATCGTACTCTGCTTTATCAAAATTATTGCTAATTAGTTTAGATTTGTTTACTAATTCATTTGTCACACCGCTCATTGCTGATGACACCACTAAAACTCTATTTTTTTTCTTTTTGTAAAAAGCAATTATTTTACATACCTTTTTTATTCTATCTATTGTTCCTACAGATGTTCCACCAAATTTTAATACGACTGTTTTCATGCTAGCTTTAATTATTAATATTTAATAAATAATGGATAAAATACATCTAAATTATTATGTCAACTATTTATCTCCATGACCAGTGTAAATAAAAAAGAAATAGATAAATTTTCAAAAATTGCTGATGAATGGTGGGATCCAGAGGGTAAATTTAAACCACTTCACAAATTTAACCCAATTAGAATTAAATATATAAAGGAAAATATTATTAATAGTTTTAAATTAAAAAATAAATTTAAACCTTTATCAGGAATTGATATTTTAGATATTGGATGTGGTGGAGGATTATTGTCTGAGCCAATGAAAAGAATGGGTGCCAATGTAACAGGTATCGATGCATCTGATAAAAATATAAAAATTGCAAAACTTCATTCAAAAAAAAGTAAACTAAAAATTAATTATTTGTGTTCATCTCCTGAAAAATTTAAAATTAAAAAAAAATTTGATGTGATTTTGAATATGGAAATTATTGAACATGTGGAAGATATAGATTTTTATCTTAAGTCTTGCTCAAAACTTTTGAAAAAAAATGGAATAATGTTTGTTGCAACACTAAATAGAACTTTAAAATCTTATGTTTTTGCTATTGTTGGAGCAGAATATATTTTGAGATGGCTTCCAGTAGGAACACACGAATGGGAAAAATTTGTTAAACCTCAAGATCTTAAAAAAATTTTAAAGAAGTACGATTTAATTCTCGACAAATTAGAAGGTATGAATTTTAATATTATTAAGGATGAATGGAGTATTTCTAAAGATTTATCAGTGAACTATATAGGAAAGTTTATTAAAAACTAATTCTCATTTTCCTCTATCCAAGGTATCATTTGAGCATCTATACCCTCTTCTTTTAATTCTTTTAAATCTTCCTTTGATGCACTTCCATAAATACCTCTTGATTTTTTTTTACTGTTATAATGAATTGATCTGGCCTCATAGGCAAAGTTATCACCAACATATTTGAAATTATCTTTAATAAACTTTTGATAATTTTTTATGGTTTTTTTAACTTTATTATATTTTTCTAAGTTTATTTTAAGATCAGCTCCTGATTTATGACTAATTAGCTGAGGAGCCATAATAGTTTTTTCAATATTTATTGAATTACACTTATGGCAAGTTAAAATTTTTTTCTTTTTTAATCTTTCATATTCGTTTGAAGATGCAAACCAACTATCGAATTTTAAATCGCAATCTTTGCAAAGAAGTTTATATTTTATCATGTTTCATAATTAATTATATTATTTGATTTTTCAACAAGCTAACTTCTATAATCTGCATTAATTTCAATATATTTTTTCGTAAAATCCATTGTATAGGCGGTAAAATTTTTCTTTCCTGTAAAAGTTTCAATATTTATCTCTATATTTTCGGCTTTCATATAATTTGCAGTTTGTTTTTCATCGTAACTTTGATTTAACTTTCCACCCTCTATAATTGTAATGTTTCCAAACTTAATCAATAATTTATTTAAATTAACCTTAGGTCCTGCTTTACCTATTGCCATTATAACTCTTCCCCAATTTGGATCTTCTCCTGCTATTGCAGTTTTTACTAAAGGAGAGTTTGCAACTGAAAAAGCAATTTTTTTAGCCTCTATTTCGTTTTTACATTTACTAACATTTATTGTAATAAATTTAGATGCTCCTTCTCCATCTGAAACAATTCTTTTGGCTAAATTTAAGAGAACATTATTTAAAGCTTTATCGAAACTTTTTATTTTATTTTCAGTTACAGTTTTAACTTGCGAATTTTTGACTTCATTAGTTGCAAAAATAGTTGCCATATCATTAGTGCTTGTGTCTCCATCGCAAGTAATTGCGTTAAATGTATTTGATATATTTTTTTTTAATAACTTTCCTAAAATATCATTTGATAAAGTTGCATCAGTAAATATATATGCGAGTGTTGTTGCCATATTTGGATAAATCATACCAGATCCTTTAGCAACACCGTAAATTTTTACTTTTTCATTTCCTATATTGCATTCTTCCATAGCTAATTTTGGCTTGGTATCTGTGGTCATAATTGCAAGAGCAGCTTTCATCCAAATAAATTTATTTTGTGTATAACGAATTTTATTTATTAAGTTTGGAATATTTTTAGAAATTTTTTCATATGGAAAACTCTCTCCAATAGTACCTGTGCAGCCAAAAATTATATTCTTTGTAGAAATTTTTTAGGGTTATTCTCATCCTCTTCTTGTTTTTTATTTAATTGTTTGGCTGTCAAATCTGCTATTTTTTTTAGACTTTCATAACCTTGCTTACCGGTAAAAGCATTAGCATTTCTTGTATTTACGATAAGAGAAAATATTTTTTTTGGTCTTTGATTAATATTCCATTTTATGTTTTCAGATACTATTTTTGATTGGGTATAAACAGAAGCGTAATTAGCACCTTCTCTGAAATAGAACATTGTTAAATCATCTCTGATATCTTTATATAAATTTGCCGAAACAACTGAAATTGAAAGACCATCCAAATGATCAAGGTCTTGAAAATCAATCATTTTAGTATTTTTTGATTGAGATGATAAAAAATTTGTTAAATTAATTCCCATAATGTTTAAATTATTAATTTAATACATATATTAAACAATATAATTAAAGAATAAATCAAATAGTAATGTTTAACCCATTAAATTTAATAACTAAATTTATCAAATCTAGTAACCAAAAAGAGCTGGATAGAATTGGTAAAATTGTTGAAAAAATAAATTTACTTGAGGAAGATTTTAAAAATTTGAATGATGATGACTTCCCAAAAAAAACTAGTGAGTTTAAAAATCAGATTAAAAATGGAAAATCTCTGGATGATATACTTCCTGAAGCTTTTGCTTTAGTTAGAGAAGCTGCCAAAAGAACAAGAAATGAAAGACACTTCAATGTTCAATTAATTGGGGGGTGTAGCCTTACATCAAGGTAAAATTGCAGAAATGAGAACTGGAGAAGGAAAAAACCTTAACCATAACACTTGCTGCTTATTTAAATGCATTAAATAGTAAAGGTGTACATATAGTAACTGTAAATGATTATCTTGCAAAAAGAGACTCTATAGAAATGGGACAAATTTATAATTTTCTGGGTCTCTCATCAGGATTTATTAACAACTATCAGGATGATGCTGAACGTAAAGAAAACTATAATCGCGATATTACATACGCAACCAATAGTGAATTAGGTTTTGATTACTTAAGAGACAATATGAAATTTTCTGAAGATCAAATGGTTCAGAGAGATCATAATTTTTCAATAGTAGATGAAATAGACTCATGTTTAATTGATGAGGCAAGAACACCTTTGGTCATTTCTGGAGCAGCTGAGGATAAAACTGCTCAATATTTAGCAATTGATAAGATAATTAGAAACTTGAATAATAAAGACTTTGAAATAGATGAAAAAGAAAAAAGTATTTTATTAACAAATGAAGGAATTAATAATGTTGAAAAACTTTTTTCTAACGCTGGTATTTTAAAAAATAATAATTTTTATGATCCAGAAAATTTACATTTAGTTCACCATGTTAATCAAGCTTTAAGAGCAAATCATTTATTTGAAAAGGGAAGAGACTATATTGTTAAAGACGGAAGTCTAAAAATTATTGACGAACTTACAGGAAGAATTTTAGAAGGAAGACGCTTTGGAGATGGTTTACATCAAGCTTTAGAGGCAAAAGAAAAAATTCAAGTACAAGCTGAAAATCAGACCTTAGCTTCAATAACTTATCAAAATTATTTTAAACTTTATAAAAAAATATCTGGTTGCACTGGTACAGCTGCCACAGAATCTGAAGAATTTTTTGAAATTTATAATCTACCTGTTGTTGTTATTCCGACAAATAAAGAAATGATCCGAAAGGATTTTAATGATTTAATTTTTAGAACAGAAAAAGAAAAAAATGATGCAATTATAGAAAAAATAATAGAAAGAAATAAATTAGGTCAACCTATTTTAGTATTTACCTCAAGCATCAATAAATCTGAAGTTTATTCAAATTTACTTAATAAAAAAAATATTAAACATGTAGTGTTAAATGCAAAAAATCATGAAAATGAAGCTGAGATAATTGCAAATGCAGGAAAAGAAAATTCATTAATAATTACAACAAGTATTTCGGGAAGAGGGGTTGATATTCAACTTGGTGGTAAAAAAGGTTCTATTCCAGAAGACCAGCTAAAAATAAATAAAGATAAAATTAAATCCTTAGGGGGTTTATTTGTAATTGGTACAGAAAGAATGGAGTCTAGAAGAGTTGATAACCAGGCCAGAGGAAGATCTGGAAGACAAGGAGATGAAGGTAGTTCTGTATTTTATGTTAGTCTAGAAGATGATTTAATGAGAATTTTTGGATCAGAATCTATGAATAGTATGCTCGAAAAACTTGGACTTAAAGATGGTGAAAGTATTGATCATCCTTGGATTAATAAAGCATTAGAAAGAGCACAGCAGAAAGTGGAAGCTAGAAATTTTGATATAAGAAAAACACTCATCAAATTTGATAACGTTCTTAATGATCAAAGGCACGTTGTATTTTCTCAAAGAAAAAATGCAATGAACAGTGAAAATATCTTTGATTATTCAGATGAATTTTTAAAAGAAATATCTGATGATTTAATTAAGTTAAAAATTTCAAATTTATCCAATCCTAAAAGTAATGAATTTTATAATAAGACTAAGCAAATAGTCGGAAAAAGCTTTGAAGAAACTGAATTTAAGGATTTAATTGAAGCAAAAGATAAAGATTACAGAGAAGAGATTTCTAATAAATTTCAAAAAACTAGAAAGGAACGTATTAAACTTCTGGGTGAAGATCATGCAAAAGAAATTGAAAAAAGAATTTTTCTTCAATCAATTGATTTAAACTGGAAATCTCACATTCAATATTTGGAGCAATTAAGACAAGTTATAGGGTTAAGATCATATGGTCAGAGAGATCCATTAGTTGAATATAAAAAAGAAGCATTTGAATTATTTTCAAATCTTTTAGAAAAATTAAAATTAGATTATGTAACTATTTTAATGAACTTAAAGGTAGTAATGGAACCAAATAATGAAGAAAAAAATTCAAAAAAAATAAATCCATCTGATAATCCAAAATGTTTATTGTTAATAAAAAAAAATCAAAAAATTTCTAGAAACGATAGATGTGAGGCTACAGGAAAAAAATTTAAAAACTGCTGCGGAGCCTTATAGAACTTAAATTAATAAAAAGATCGAAGAAACTAAAATTAATCCACCAATAACCGCTAGTAATATTTTTTTTGATTTAAAAATTTGATCAAAGTTATTTTTCTTAATTGTTAATGTACTTAAATCTTCAGTACTAGTCATAAAACCATCATTTCTTCCAATTTTTAGAAATTTATTTTTTCTCTCAGTCATTATTTCTTCTGAGGATAAGTTGTCAAAATAATTTAAATTTTTTATTAAGGTTTTTCTGATATTGGTTAATATTATATCTCTGTCCCTGTGTGCACCACCTAATGGTTCTTCAATTATTTCATCAATAACTTTTAACTTAAATAAATCTTTAGCTGAAAGCTTCATAGCTTTCGCAGCATCAAGCATTTTTTTTGGATCTCTCCATAGAATAGTTGCACATCCCTCAGGGGATATTACTGAATAAATTGCATTTTCTAGCATGAGAACTTTATTTGATGAAGCTAATGCAATTGCTCCACCAGAACCACCTTCGCCTATAATTATTGCAATAGTTGGAACTTTAAGCTCCATACAGCACTCGATTGATTTTGCAATTGCTTCTGCTTGTCCTCGTTCTTCAGCACCAACCCCCGGATATGCTCCTGGAGTATCAATAAATGAAATTATCGGAATATTAAATTTGTTTGCTAAGTTCATTAATCTTATAGTTTTTCTATAACCTTCTGGCCTCATCATTCCAAAATTTCTCTCAATTCTGCTATCTAAATCTTCTCCTTTTTCTTGGCCTATCACTAAAACTGATTTTCCATTAAATTTTGCAAATCCAGTTAAAACTGATTTATCTTCTCCATAATATCTATCTCCAGATAGTGGGATAAAGTCATCAAATAAATTATCTATAAAAAATTTTGCTTTAGGTCTATCTTCATGACGAGCAACCATAGTAGTCTGCCAAGGATCTAGATTGGAATAAATATTTTTTAATTTTTCGTCTATTTCTGTTTGAGTGCTTGAAATTTTTTGAGTATCGACTTCTGATAATCCCTCTTGATTGTAAGGATCTTTCAATTTTTCTAGCTCGTTTTCTAGATCTTTAATTTCTGTTTCAAAATTTAGATAATTTTTCATATTTTATTTATAGCGGATGGTTAAAATACAAAAAAGGCAATAAAATGATATTAAATAAGGTGTAATTCTTATTAATTGACTTAAATCATTTAACAGATACAAATTCATTATCGGGAGAGACTATTTATAGCGCCGAAGGAGCAACCACCCCGGAAACTCTCAGGCAAAAGGACCGATTAAAGCATAACACTCTGGAAAGAGATTGATTTCCGCCGAAGGAGTAAAGCTCTCAGGCAAAAATACAGATGGGGTACGAATTAAGTGCTATGCAAGAAAAATACATTAAAATTAATAATCTTCAAGTATCTGAAAAGCTATCAAACTTTGTAAGTGATGAATTATTAAAAAATACAAATTTATCTTCAGAAAATTTTTGGTCAGGTTTAGAAAAAACACTCGATGAACTTGCGCCAAAAAATAAAGAATTAATTAAATTTAGGGAAGATTTACAGAAGAAAATAGATGATTGGCATATCAAAAATAAAGGTAAAGAATTTAATTTAGATGAGTACAAAAAATTTTTATTAGAAATTGGTTATTTAAAAAATGAAGGACCTGATTTTAAAATTGAGACTGAAAATGTTGATGAAGAAATTTCGAGTATAGCTGGACCTCAGTTGGTTGTACCTGTCATGAATGCAAGGTATGCATTAAATGCTGCAAATGCAAGATGGATGAGTTTATATGATAGTCTTTATGGTACAGATATAATTGAACAGTCTGAAGATAGCGTATCTGAACGGTATGATCCTTTAAGAGGTGAAATGGTTATAAAATATGGAAGAGATTTTTTAGATAAATATTTTACATTGGCAGGATTAAGCTGGAGTAAAATTACAAGTTTTGCAGTAAAAGATGGGAAATTAAAAGTTTTAAAAGGTGCTGATATTTTTGACTTGAAGGACGAAAATAAATTTGTTGGACACAGAGGCGAAAGCGATAATCCATCTGCAATTATTCTAAAGAATAATAATTTACATATTGAAATTCTGAAAGATTCAAGAGCTTTTGCTGCTCAACAAGATCATGCTGGCATTAGTGATATTATTCTAGAATCTGCAGTATCAACAATTTGTGATAATGAAGATAGTGTAGCGGCAGTTGACTCAGAAGATAAAATTATTTGTTATCGAAATTGGCTAGGACTAATGAAAGGAGACCTTAAGTCCAAATTTGAAAAAGAAGGAAAATTATTTGAAAGAAAATTAAATCCACATAGAAGTTATATCTCAAAAGATGGCAAAGGTTTAAAGTTACATGGTAGAAGCCTTTTGCTTGTAAGAAACGTTGGTCATTTAATGACTAACCCTTCAATTCTATTGAGTGATGGAAGTGAGATACCTGAGGGTATCATGGATGCGTTTATAACTACAGCAGCTGCGCTACATGATATTAAAAACAAAAATAATTCAAGAACTGGATCAGTTTACATTGTAAAGCCTAAAATGCATGGTCCAGACGAGACAGCATTTACAGATTTAATTTTTTCTAAAGTTGAGGAAGTTTTAAATTTACCTAAGTACACTTGTAAAATTGGTATTATGGATGAGGAGAGAAGAACATCGGCAAATTTAAAAGAATGTATTAGAAGTCTTAAAAATAGAGTTTTTTTTATTAACACTGGTTTCTTAGATAGAACTGGTGACGAAATGCATACATCAATGGAAGCCGGTCCTATGATTAAAAAAGGTGACATGAAATCATCTAAATGGATTAATTCATACGAAAACAACAATGTTGATATTGGTTTAAGTTGTGGCTTTTCTGGTAAAGCTCAAATTGGAAAAGGAATGTGGGCAATGCCAGATAAAATGAAAGATATGATGAAGCAAAAAACAGGACACTTAAAAGCAGGAGCAAACTGTGCATGGGTTCCATCGCCCACAGCAGCAGCGTTACATGCTCTGCATTATCATGAAATAAATATTTTTAATGAACAAAAAAAATTAATAAATAGAGAGCCAGCTAAGCTTGATGATCTCTTAACAATCCCAATAGCGGACAGACCTAATTGGTCTGTAGAAGATATAAATAAAGAAATTTCTAATTCTGCTCAAACTTTATTAGGGTATGTTGTAAGATGGGTTGATCAAGGCGTGGGTTGTTCTAAGGTTCCTGATATTAACAATATTGGTTTGATGGAAGATAGAGCAACACTAAGAATTTCTTCACAACATATAGCAAACTGGATACATCATGGTATTACAACAAAAATACAAGTAACTGAAATAATGAAAGAGATGGCCAAAATAGTAGACAACCAGAATAAAGATGATCCACTATATGTTGAAATGAGTGGTGATTATGAGAACTCTATAGCATTTCAAACTGCGTGTGATTTAGTGTTTAAAGGTAAAGAACAACCTTCAGGTTATACGGAACCATTACTTCATTTGAATAGGTTAAAAAAAAAATCTAATCTGAGTTCGAAACCAAATTAGATCGGTTTTTAAAAGCAGAAAATAAAGTTCCATCATCTAAACTTTCTATCTCTCCACCTACTGGTAAACCTTGTGCTAATTTAGTTATTTTAACATCTAAATTTTTTAGACTATCTTGGATATAATATGCAGTCGTTTGACCTTCAACAGTTGCACTAGTTGCTAGAATTACCTCCTCAATTTTATCTCTGTTAACTCTTTCTACTAATGAGTTAATTAATAAATCTTCTTTTCTTTGGCCAACTGAAGAAATTGTTCCACCCAAAATATGAAAATATCCCTGAAAGATATTTGAATTTTCAATCGACCATTGGTCTGCAATATCTTCTACTACACAAATTTTATGATATTTTTCTTTTGTATTTTCACAATTTAGACATCCACTTGAATTTGACTTTAATGCACCACATGAATTACATCTAATTACATTTTTATAAACTTGCGCTAATATATTTGCCATAGGTTTTACAAGTTCGTCGCGATTATTTATTAATTTTAAAACAATCCTTTTTGCTGATTTGGGACCTAAACCAGGAAGTTTTGAAATTAATTTAATTAATTCTTCTATCTCACTGATGTTTTGCATCTACTATAAAGGCCATTTAAAACCAGGAATTCCAAAGCCTCCAGTTGCTTTTGAAATTTCCTCAGTTGTTTTTGATTTAAGTTGAGATTTAGCACTATTATGTGCTGCAACAATTAAATCTTCGATTATGGTTTTGTCCTCTTTCATAATTTCTTCAGACAACTTTATTGTTTGCATCTCTCCCTCTCCATCCAAAGTTATCTTTACAGAATTTGATCCCGAAACTCCTTCAACTCTAATTTCTTTAATCTTTTGTTGGCTTTCTTTCATTTTTGCCTCAAGCTCTTTTGCTTTGTCTAAAATTTTACTAAAATCAGTCATT
>CABYVK010000003.1 GCA_902522385.1 uncultured Pelagibacteraceae bacterium | reverse complement strand
AAGGAGTAAAAAAAATTGGATTTCCACTTACAGATAGTGTTGTGCAAAGATCTTTAGTTGCTACTGGAGGAACTGTTCTCGCATCTAAACTTGCAATAAATTATGGTATTTCATGCAATACAGCAGGAGGTAGTCACCACGCAAGTTATGACAGAGGTGCAGGTTACTGTGTGTTTAATGACGTAGCAGTTGCAGCACATTATTTACTGAATAGAGGTCTAGCAAATAGAATTTTGATTGTTGATCTAGATGTTCACCAAGGCAATGGCAATTCAGAAATCTTTAAAGACAATAGAAGTGTTTTTACATTCAGCATGCATTCCAAAACTAATTATCCTGCTAAAAAATCAAATAGTGATTTAGATGTAGAACTTGAGGATAATTTAGAGGATGACGCTTATATCAAAACACTTAAACATTATTTAAAAGAGCTAAATCAAGAAAATTTTGATTTTATTTTTTATATAGCAGGTGTTGATATTCATTTTAATGATAGATTGGGTAAATTAAAAATCTCTGACGAGGGAATAAAACTTAGAGATGAGCTAGTGGTAGAAAACTTTTTTTCTAGACGGATACCATTTTGTGGAGTTTTGGGTGGTGGTTACAACAAGGATTTCAATAAACTTGTTGAATTACATTCAATACTACATCAATCTTGTGCTAAATATATAGGATCATGATAAAAAAAATAAATCCAAATTTAACCGCTGAGCAAAAATTAATTTTATTCGAGGAAGGTACTGAGCGTGCTGGATCAAGTGAACTTAATCATGAAAAAAGGGAAGGAAGTTTTCACTGTGCAAACTGCGGTGAAAAATTATTTGATTCCAAAACAAAATATGAGAGTGGATCAGGCTGGCCTTCTTTTTATGAATCTTTGCCTAACGTATTTGAAACCAAAACAGATCATCACATAGGTTATGCAAGAACCGAATATCATTGTAAAAAATGTGGAGGCCATCATGGACATATATTCGATGATGGACCTGAGCCTACAGGAAAACGCTTTTGTAACAATGGGGTATGTTTAGTTTTTAAACCTAAGAGTTAAATTTAATGTTTGAAAATATCGATATTGAGAAAGTTAAAGAAGAGCTAAGAAATTATTCAAAAAATTATAAAGAAAATTTCGATAAAATTGAAAAGTTCATAGAAACTGAAATACAAGAAATATTAAATCTCAAAAAAAACAATAAATCTATAATTCCAGAAATTAGTATTAATGAGATAGATCAAAAAAAAACAAAGGTAATAGAAGATATAAAAAAAAGAGGCTGTGTAATAATCCGAGATGTTTTTGAAGACAAATTTATTGAGAATTTAAACTTCCAATTAGAGAAGTATATTGATGAGAATAATTATTATGAAGATCAAAAGAAGAAAGCTGATCTAGATAAATATTTTAGTGACTTACAGTCCGCAAAACCTCAAATTTACGGTCTTTATTGGTCAAGAGCACAGATTGAAATTAGACACTCAGAGCAAATGGCTAAAGTAAAAAAATGGCTTAATAATCTTTGGATTTATGAAAACTCTGAATATAAAGTTTTTGATCCAAATAAAGAATTATCTTATGCAGATAGGGTAAGAAGAAGAGAGCCAGGGGATGATACTTTGGGACTTTCTCCTCATTGTGATGCTGGATCAATTGAAAGATGGACTGACAGTTATTATCAAAAAATTTATAGAGATATTTTTTCTGACAACTTTGAAAAATATAATCCATTTGAAGCAAAGTATAGAGATAAAACAATAGAGTTTGAGTCTCCTGCAGTTGCACATGTATTTAGAACATTTCAAGGATGGACTGCTTTAACAGAACAAGGACCAAGTGACGGAACTTTACAATTAATACCTATTGCTAAAGGAATTGCTTATGTTTTGACCAGAGCATTACTAGATGATGTTGAAGAAAATGAATTGTGCGGATCAAAACTTGGTAGAGCTTTATCAGTAAATAAAGATTATCATTCATTACTGTTAAAAGGCTTAGTTTCAATTCCAAAAATGAAACCAGGTGACACTGTTTGGTGGCATCCAGATGTTGTTCATGCCGTTGAAGACAAGCATTCAGGAAAAAATTATTCAAATGTTGTTTACGTTGGTGCAACACCTTATTGTAAAAAAAATCTAGATTATACGGTAAAACAATCAAAAAATTTTTTAGAAGGAAAGAGTCCACCAGATTTTGCGTCTGAAGATTATGAAATTAAATATAAAGATAGAGTTAAATTAAAAGATTTAAGCTCTTTAGCTAAGAAACAATTAGCTTTAGAAGAATGGAATTAGTTATTTAAAAGATCTTGAAGTTTATTTTCTTTTTCTAATGCTCTTACTTCATCATAACCACCAATATGCTGGTCATCAAAAAAAATTTGTGGAATAGTTCTTTTTCCATTGGCTTTTTTAATCATTTCATCCATTGCTCCATCAACTTTTGAAATATCAATTTCATTATATGTTGCATTATTTCTTGCTAATAATCTTTTAGCTGCTTCACAATAATTGCAAAAGGGGCCTGTATACATGGTAATTTTTTTCATAATTTATAAATAATCACCTTTTTTAATTTTACTAGTAATTTCTTTTCTAGAGTATTCAAACTTTTTGCGATGTTTTATACTTTTTTGATTTACTCTTTTTCTCCACAATCTGAAAGACGATGGTTTTAGAGATCTTCTCATGATTTTAATTACATCAGATTCTTTCTTCCCAGTTTTTTTTTCAATTTCCTCAAAAGTTATTCTATCTGCCCAAGCTGCCCAAATGATCCAATCAGGATCGTCCATTTTGGGTTCTGGATTTTTGACTTTAGTGATTGGCCTGTGACCTTTTTTTTTCATAAATCCTTTATATTTGAAAAAAATATTTAATGCATTTTTTTTAGCCTCTGATATAGTCTATTAGATAGTCCTTCTTAGCCATCTTTAGCTCCCGGTTTTTAAGGACTATCCTTTTTTATGCTCCCCCTAGATTTTATACTTTATCTACAGATAATTATTTTTTTATTTATTACACCTGGAACTCCTAGGATTGTAATTATTTCTTATTCAATGAATTACGGTATTGGAAAATGTGTATGGTCTGCTTTAGGAGACGTAACTGCAAATTTAATACAGGCAACTTTAGTTATTTTTGTTATAGGGTCTTTTTTTTCAGAGAACTCAATGGTACTTAATGCGTTTAAATGGATCGGCATAGTTTATTTATTATATTTAGCTTATGATATTTATAAATCTCGACCAAAAAGTATTTCAAATGAAGGAGAAATAAAAAAAAGCAACTTATCTTTTTTTAGAGATGGTTTTTTAGTTGCTGGTACAAGTCCTAAGGCTTGGATGTTTTTTCCATTTATTTTTCCTCAATTTATTGACTTTAATTCTAATTTATTGGTTCAATTTATAATTTTAATTACAACTTACATTGTTTTAGATTTTTTATCTTTGATTGGTTACGCAATGCTCGCACAAAAATTAATAAAGTGGATAACTGCTAATCCAAAAACAATTAATACAATTTCTGCGAGTGTTTTAGTAATTATTGCCGTAATAATTGTTGTAACTCAACAATATTAATTAGATTTGGCCTTTATTGCCACTTGCATAAAATAAAATTTCTTTATTTAATCATTATATAATTAATTAATTAAAGAGGAAATAAAATGAGATTAAATAAAATAATTTTAAGTTTTGTTTCTGCATTAGTAATTTTATTTTCAACTTCTGTTGCATCTTTTGCAAAAGTAGTTGGTGACAAAATTATTTTAGGTGCTGCGATTTCCTTAACTGGTAAATACTCATCTAATGGTGTTCATACTCAAAATGGTTATAACATGGCCGTTGATAGAATTAACAGCATGGGTGGTGTTAAAGTTGGTGGAAAGACTTATAAGTTTGACATTATTTATTACGATGATGAATCAAATCCTAAGAGAGCTGCACAGCTTGCAGAAAGATTAATATCACAAGATGGTGTTGAGTTTATGCTTGGCCCTTACAGTTCTGGTCTAACTAAAGCGATTGCTCCAGTGACAGAAAAATATGGTGTTCCAATGGTTGAAGCAAATGGTGCATCTAGATCTTTGTTTACAAAAGGTTACAAATATCTATTTGCTGTATTAGCCCCAGCTAATTTATATCTTGATGTTGCTATTGATTTAGCAGTTGAAAAGAATAATGGAAAACCAGTGACAGTAGCAATGGCATTTGAACAAGATGCGTTTTCTCAAGATGTTAGATTGGGAGTTTTAGATGCAATTAAAAGAACTGGCTCAAAAAAAGTAATTGATGATAAATTACCAAAAGAGTTAAATGATATGGCTGCAACATTAGTCAAAGTTAAACAAATGAAGCCAGACGTTCTTGTTGTATCAGGTCATACAAAAGGTGCACTTACTGCAATTAGACAAATTGCTGAAATGAAGGTAGATGTTCCAATGTTAGCTATGACTCACTGTGATGCTGCTAAGCTATCAAAACAGCATGGCAAAAACTCACAGTACGCATTATGCGCTTCTCAATGGCACAAAACATTAACATATAAAGATAATTTCTTTAAAGATGGAATGACTTATGCGGCTGACTTTGAGAAAGAGTTTGGATATGATCCACCTTATCAATCTGCAGAATCTTCCGCTGCATTGTTAGTATTTAAAGATGCTTTTGAGAGAGCAAATTCGTTTGATCAAAAGAAAGTAAGAGACGCTCTTGCAGCTACTAACATGCAAACATTCTATGGAAATATTAAATTTGCACCTGGTGGTCAAAATGTTGACAAACCTATGGTGCTTTTCCAAGTAATGTGTGATGACTCAGGAAAATGTGAGAACAAAGTTGTTGCGCCAACTAAATGGGCATCAGCTAAGTTAATACATCCTGTTCCTAAGTGGTCAGAAAGATAAAATAAAAATATTAAAGCCCCCTAGTATTAGGGGGCTTTTTTTTATATAACCCAAATACTTTTTATGGATTTCATGGTTTTCCAATATCCGATGATAACGGTCCAAGCTTGCTTGGATGGAATCCTTCTTGGAATTTTATTTGCATTGATCGCTTACGGGATGGCTCTTCAATGGGGAGTGATGAATATAATTAATATTGCACAAGGAGATCTTGTTATTCTGGGAGGATATATTGCTTATTTTATGTATCTTTATGGAATTCACCCAGCATGGGGTGTGATTGTTGCACCAGTAATAATGTATTTCCTTGGTGTTCTAATTTACAAATTAGTTATTAATAAAGTAGTAGATAGAGACTTGTTTATCTCCATATTAGCAACTTTTGGAATAAGCATTCTATTCATGCAATTAATGAATTTTGCATTTGGTGCAGACGTTGTACTTGCAAACTCAGATTATGGAACAACAATGTTATTTAACAATAATGTGGTTTTACCAAACTCAAAATTGTTTTCAGCTTTTATAAGTATTTTATTTGCAATATGTCTGGTAATATACATGAAAAAATCTAAGCTTGGACGTGCAATTAGAGCTACTGCACAAAATGCTAGAGCTGCTAAAATTTTAGGTGTTGATACAGAAAAGGTTTATGCTGCAACTTTTGGTATAAATGCTGCTCTTTGTGGTGTTGCTGGAGCATTAATTTCTATAACATTCACAATTCACCCATATATGGGATTACCATACACAATTCGATCATTTATGATTGTTATTGTTGCAGGATTAGGCAATTTACCTGGTGTTGCAATGTCAGGAATGGGTTTAGGTGTATTTGAAGAATTTGCAGACTATATTCTAGGAACAGAATTTAGAATTGGCTCTGTATTTTTACTATTAGTATTAATTTTAGTTTACAGAAGATTTAAACTTTCGAGAAAAAGAGAGTACCTAAAGTGAAAAAAGTTGAAATTACAGATGATACTGGAAAATTAATTAAAGTTGATATCGAAAAATTTAAAAAACATATAGATGAATATCATTTAAATGGATCTAGCGTACATGAGGAAAATGGACATTACTTCACAGTTGACCAAAAATTTAGAGATAAAATAAACAGCTTATATGAACAAGAATAATTTAATTTTATACTCTGGTATTTTGATTTTTGGTTTAGCAGCCCCATTCCTTTTTCCAGCTTTTAAAGTTCAGTTATCAATACTATGTGTGTTGATAGTTCTCGCGACTACTTGGAATATCCAAGGTGGGGAGATGGGTTATAATTCATTTGGAAATATTTTATTCTATGGTCTTGGGATGTATCTTTGTGCATCGGTTCAAGTTGGAATGTTCTTTCCATTAGCGGAATGGACAGAGAGTGGTGGTGAAAAAACATTTGTTCATACTCCTGCTCAATTTTTTCAAGGAATGGCTGTTGGGTTAGTTGTTGCAGCGATAGTTCCAACCATTATTGCAGGTTTAATTGGATATTCAATTTTAGGTCTAAGAGGGCATTACTTTGCAATCTGTACATTGGGTTTAGGAGTGGCAGCAGGTGAAATTTCTGGAGGAATAGAAATTATTGGTGCAGGTCAAGGATTTACAACACCCCCATTTCCAGACGTTGGGAGTTTAGAAGCAAGAGGAGAGTTTTTTTATTTCTTAAGTTTCTTTACTTTAATTCTGACATTTATTGCAGTGCGTTCAATTTATTCTACAAGATTTAAATTAATTCTTAATGCTATCAGAGACAATGAAGATAAAGCTGAAGCAATGGGTATTGAAACAATGAAGTATAAAATTATTGGTTGGATGATCTCAGCTTTCTTTTGTGGATTAGCTGGTGGAATAATGGGAGGATTAGTTGGCTATATAGACTCTACAGACGTTGCTTTTGATGGAAGAGAGATGGGTGTATTCATGGTATTGATGGCAATACTTGGAGGAAAGGGAACACTTTGGGGTCCGATTATTGGTGCAACTATATTCCATATATTTAAAGAAGGTTTTTGGACATTCTTTTTAGGTTGGCAGTATGTTGCTCTTGGAGTTTTGATTGTAGTAATTGTAATTTATTTCCCAGAAGGAATTATGGGATGGTTAAGAGAAAAATATCCAGAACGATTTGGTGAAGTGATTGATGAAAAAGATCGTAAAGCACAGGTAGAACTTAAATGAGTATTTTAGAAGTTAGCAATGTAAGTAAATCTTTTGGTGGTGTTAAAGCAAACGTTGACATTTCAATGAATGTTGAAAAAGGGAAGATAGTTGGATTGATTGGGCCAAATGGTTCAGGAAAAACTACATTATTTAATTCGATTGTAGGAACTTATCCAATCGATAATGGATCTATTAAATTTAATGGAAAAGAAGTTTCTGAGTTACCAGTCCCTGTAATTGCTAAGTTAGGATTATTGAGAACTTTTCAGCAAACAAGAATTTACGGAAAGCTTAATTGTATAGAAAATATGCTTATTAGTCATAAAGGTAGTGACGCAGATCTAATGAAAATATTTTCAAAGATCCCAAAAGAATTAACAGATAAAGCTGAAAATTTATTAAATTTTGTGGGATTATATCAAAAAAGAAAGCTAAGAGCTGGAGATTTATCTTTTGGTCAACAAAAATTACTGGAGCTTGCTATGGCATTAATGAATGAACCAGAGATGCTATTACTAGACGAGCCTACAGCTGGGATTAATCCAACACTAATAAATGGTATTATTGATAGATTAATTAAAGTAAACCAAGATTTTGGAATAACTCTTTTGGTTATTGAGCACAACATGAGAGTCATTATGCAATTAGCTGAGAATATTTTTTGTTTAGCTCATGGTAAAATGTTAGCCAATGGATCGCCAGATGAAATTAAAAATGATAAACGTGTCATTGACGCGTATTTAGGAGCTCAATAATGTCTAACCAATATGAAGTATTAGGAAAGGCTCCGACACCAGATGATTTAAAAAAATTATCTCCAAACGAAGTTCATTTAACTATTAAAAATTTAAACGCAGGTTATGGAAAAATGGAAATTTTACATAACTTTGATTTATTCGTAAATAAAGCTCAGTCTTTATGTTTAATTGGGCCTAATGGTGCAGGTAAATCTACAATTCTTCATTCAATATATGGTTTTACAAATATTTTTTCTGGTCAAATTGAACTTGAAGGAAAAGAAATTACAAATCTTACCCCAGCAGAAAAGTTAAAGTCAGTCGGTATAGCTTATATATTGCAAGATAACTCTGTATTTCCAGATATGACAGTAGAAGAAAACTTATTAATGGGAGGATATATAAAAGAAAAAACAGATGAGTCATATGAAGAGGCTGAAAGAATTTTTGAAAAATATGAAAGGTTAAGAAATAGAAGAAACCAACCAGCAAAAGTTTTATCTGGTGGGGAGAGAAGATTGCTAGAAATATCAAGAGCATTAGTTATGAAACCTTCAGTGCTTTTAGTAGACGAACCGTCAATTGGACTTGAACCCAGATATATTGAGATGGTTTTTGAAATATTAAGAGATCTTCAGCAAAATGAAAAAAAAACAATCATTCTAGTAGAACAAAATGCCAAAAAAGGATTGGAGTTTGCGGATATAGGATACGTTTTAGTATCTGGGCAAACTGCGATTGCAGGTAAAGGAGACGATTTACTTCAAAATCCTGATGTTGGTAGACTGTTCCTAGGTGGATAATGATTAATAAAAATTTTTTCTTTAAAGGATATAGATCTATTTTTACTCATGATAGTCCAGCTATAGCTCTTACTTGTTGCTTTATAGCAATTGGTGCTCTCTTTAAAAATTTAGGTTTTAATATTCAGGAAAGTATTTTTTCAACTGTTTTAACTTATGCTTTACCAGGCTCACTAGTAATGGCTGAGTCCATGTTAATTGGAGCATCTTTGTTAAATATTTTTTTGGCAGTTTGGTTTGTTAACGCAAGACTTTACCCAATGGCTGTATCTTTATTTCCGTTAATGATGCACAAGAGTCAACCTAAGTGGAAGTATTACTTTTCTTGTCATTTCATTGCTGTTTCTGCATGGCTAATCATGAAAAGCAATTATAAAAAAATCCCAAAAGAACATAGAATTGATTATTGGATTGGTATTGGAAGTGCAACTGTAAGTGTATCAGTTATCGGAACGTTTATAGGCTTCTCTTTCTCTGAGTATTTGAATAAAGATATGATGATGGGATTAGCAATTCTTAATCCAGTGTACTTTTTATGTATGATGGTAGGAGCATCAAGAACTATTCCAGTTTCATTGTCTGTTTTTCTTGGAACAATATTAGGACCACTTATTTATTTATTTTCACCTGAGTGGTCAATATTATTAGCAGGTGTAATTGGTGGAACCATAGCTTATCTAATAGGAGAGCATAGTGTCAGCTAATATCGTTTATGCAATCCTTGTTACCTCTTTAGCAACTTTTTTATCTAGATTTTTGGGTGCTCTTACATCTGAGGGCATAAAAGAAACTTCCAAGCTTTTTAAGTGGTTTAATTGCTTAGCTTACGCAACTTTAGCAGCACTAATAGCTAGAACTATTATTTTTCCTGCTGGTATTTTAGTAGAGGTTAGTTATTCAAGTAGATTTATTGTTGTAGCGCTATCTTTAGCTGTTTTTTTTGCGTCAAATAAAAATTTTGTTTATCCAACAATTTTCTCAGCTATTTGTATGGCAATACTTAATAATTATATCTAATTAGATTAATTTATAAAATAAGGTAAAATAAAATTTATAATGCAAAAAATTACAGGCATAGATATTCAAGAGCATGATCAATCAAAAAGAATTATAAAAATTAGTTTAGAAAATAATATTATAGATAAATTAATTTTCCCGTTTAATAAATTCGATTTAACAGCTTTAGAACTAAAACCATTTACAAGATTTACTTTAGCAAAAAGTTTAGATGATTTAACAAATAATAAATTAAGCGAATTAATGAACTCAATTATTAGAGATAGATCTACAGGTTGCTTTATTATTGGACCAAAAAATATAACTGCAAAAATTAATGATACTTTTTTAGTTAAGTTATCAACCGCGATAGCCCATCTAATTGGTGTACCTAATCATGATGCAATGGCAGGAAAATATTATGCTCGTTTTCATGTTAAACACGAAGATAGTAGCGACTCTTATTTAAGAAAGGCTTATAGGAATATGGATCTTCATACAGATGGGACATATGTGAAAGATGTAACCGATTGGTTAATTATGACAAAAATTGATGAGCAAAATGTTGAAGGTGGTGAAACAGCTATGTTACACCTTGATGACTGGGAGCATTGTGATGATTTATACAATGATCCAGTTGGGAGACAAAATTTTGTTTGGGGGTCACCAAAAAGTAAAAATATTGATTACAAGGTAGAGCACCCAGTCTTTTCAACTGATAAAGAAGGAAGACCAACGATATCTTATATAGATCAATTTCCAGAACCTCAAAATATGGATCAAGGAAATTTTTTACAAAGATTGTCTGATGGATTAGAGGAAAGTAAAAATAAAATAATTACAAAATTACCAGTTGGATTCTCTGTGATTGCAAATAATTATTTCTGGCTTCATGGAAGAAAACCTTTCAAAGAAAACAAGGAATTAAGCAGAGAATTACTAAGAATTAGAGGTTCTTTTTTTGTTAATTAATTCAATATAATCAATATAAAGTATCCAAAATTATGAATTTAGGTTTTATTGGTACTGGAAAAATTGCAGCTTCAGTTATTACTGGAATATGTAAATCAAAAATTTCCTATAAGAAAATTATTATTTCTCCAAGAAATAAAAAAATAGCTCTTGGGTTAAAAAGAAAGTTTAAAAAAATAGTTATTGCTAAAGATAATCAACAAATTGTAGATCAATCTAATTGGGTATTTTTATCTGTTACACCTACTGTTGGTGAAAAAATTATTAAAGATTTAAAATTTAAATCAACCCAAACAGTTGTTAGTTTTATTTCAACAATTACTTTATCTCAATTAAAGAAAGCAATTAAAGTAAAAGCAAAAATTGTAAGAGCAATACCTCTACCTCCAATTTCATTGAAGAAAGGTCCTGTACCTATTTGTCCCCCTAATTCAAAAGTTAAAGCGTTTTTCAATAACTTGGGGACAACTGTAGAAATTAAGAATGAAAAATCGTCTATAAATTTTTGGTCAACCTCTGGCATGATGGCGCCTTTTTATGAGATGTTGAGGGTAATGACTGATTGGTTGGTAAAAAGAGGAGTAAAAAGAAATAATGCTCAAAAATATATTACTTCTTTATTTTTAGCTTTATCTGAAGATGCTGTAGTAAATTCAAAAGAAAATTTAAAGATTTTAGTAAAAGATTCTCAAACGCCAAAAGGTTTAAATGAACAAGGTGTGAAAGAATTAACTAAAGGTGGATTTTATAGATCTCTAAAAAGAACATTAAATAGTATTCACAGAAGACTTAACAAATAAATCAAATGTCTGAAAATATATTAGAGATTAATAATTTAAGTAAATATTTTGGTGGATTAGCTGCAGTTTCAGATTGTTCAATAAAGGTTAAAAGAGGAACTATCACTGGTATAATTGGGCCAAATGGATCTGGTAAAACAACTTTATTTAATTTAATTGCTGGAAACTTAAAATCCTCTGGTGGTAATGTTGTTTTTGATGATGAAAATATTACTGATGTTCCATCTTATGAATTATTTTCTAAAGGGTTATTAAGAACATTTCAAATTGCACATGAGTTTTCAAATTTATCTGTTTTAGAAAATTTAATGATGGTTCCAGGAAATCAATCTGGAGAAAAAATAATGACAGCATTATTTAAACCAGGTTTAGTTGCGCAAGAAGAGGCTGTGGTTAAAGAGAAAGCAAAAGAAGTTGTTGAATTTTTAAATTTAGGACATTTATCAAATGAGCTTGCTGGAAATCTTTCAGGTGGACAAAAGAAATTATTAGAACTTGGAAGAACCATGATGGTTGATGCAAAATTAGTATTATTAGATGAAGTAGGGGCTGGAGTTAACAGAACTTTGTTAAAAGATCTTGGAACTGCAATAGAAAAGTTAAATAAAGAAAAAGGTTATACTTTTTGTATGATTGAACATGATATGGATTTTATTGGAAGATTATGTGATCCAGTGATTGTAATGGCTGAGGGGTCAGTATTATTTGAAGGAAGTGTTGAAGAAGCAAAAAAAAATGAGAGAGTTATTGAAAGTTATCTTGGAAGAGGATCAAAATTAAAGGATACAAATTAATGGCATATTTTGAAGGAATAGAAATGACAGGTGGTTATGGTAATGGTCCTGACATTATTAGTTCGTGTTCAGTAAATGTTAATAAAGGTGAAATAGTTTCTATTTTAGGTCCTAATGGAGCTGGTAAATCAACTGCCATGAAAGCAATGTTGGGCTTGCTGAATTTAAAGTCTGGATCAGTAAAGATTGATGGTAAAGATATTTCAAAATTATCTCCTCAAGATCGAGTTAAGCAAGGTATTTCTTTTGTGCCACAGACTAAAAATGTTTTTGCAGGGATGACTGTTGAAGAAAATTTAGAAATGGGTGCATTTCTTGTTGAGGATGAAATAAAAAATATAATTGAGGAAATTTACGAATTATTTCCAATTTTAAGAGAGAAAAGAAATCAGTTGGTTGGTGAACTTTCTGGAGGTCAAAGACAACAAGTAGCTCTAGGTCGAGCTTTAATGATTAAACCCACTGTTTTAATGTTAGACGAGCCAACTGCCGGTGTATCGCCAATTGTGATGGACGAATTATTTGATCATATTGTAAAAGTAAAAAGAACAAACGTTGCTATCTTAATGGTAGAACAAAATGCAAAACAAGCCTTAAGCATTTCAGATAGAGGCTACGTGCTAGTTACTGGAGAAAATCGTTATTCAGGAACTGGAAAAGAATTATTAGACGATCCAAGAGTAAGAAGCTCTTTTTTGGGAGGGTAATATGGATTTTGTAAATGCAATAATTCTTTTATTAAATTATATATTTATTCCTGCATTAACTTATGGTTCTCAGTTAGCATTAGGTGCAATATTTGTAACATTAATTTATGGAATTTTAAGATTTGCAAACTTTGCGACTGGTGACATGATGTCTTTTGGAACCATGATGACAATATTGTTTACATGGTATTTTCAATCTTTAGGTGTTTCTTTAGGTGTTTTACCTACTGCTTTATTGGCTATTCCATTTGGAATAATTTTCATGATTTTTTACATGCTTTTAATAGATAAGTTTGTCTTTAAGTATTATAGAAATCAAAAAAGCCCCCCAGTTCAATTTGCAATGGTAAGTATTGGTGTGATGTTTGTAACACAAGCAGTGGTAAGAATTATTATTGGACCTGGTGACAGAAGATTTTTTGATGGTGAAAAATTTATTATTAAAGCTCGTGAATTTAAGGAGATGACAGGTTTAAATGAAGGTCTTGCATTGAAATCAACTCAAGTGATAACCATTTTTGTAACAATAGTTTTAGTCTCTTTATTGTTTTGGTTTTTAAATAGAACAAAAACTGGAAAAAGTATGAAAGCTTATTCTGATAATGAAGATCTTGCTTTGTTGTCAGGTATCGATCCAAAAAAAATAGTTTTAGTTACTTGGGTTATTGCTGGAATTTTAGCTACAATAGGTGGTGCTTTGTATGGTTTGGATAAAAGTTTTAAACCATTTACTTATTTTAATAATATGCTTCCTATTTTTGCTGCTGCAATTGTTGGAGGAATTGGAAATCCATTTGGAGCTTTTTTAGGTGGATATGTAATTGCTTTTTCTGAAATATTGCTCACTTACGCATATAAAAAATTCTTTATGTATATTTTACCAGAAAGTATGGAGCCAAGTAGTTTGGTTCAGTTATTATCCACAGATTATAAGTTTGCAGTCTCGTTTTCTATTCTTGTAATTGTTTTAATTTATCGACCTTCGGGAATATTTAAAGGGAAAGTATTGTGAGAAAAAACCTAAATGTAATTGCAGCATACAGTATCATGATGGTACTCATTCTGATGGTAGGTATATTTCAGTCTTGGAACATAGCGTTATCAATATTTAATCTTTGTTTAATTTCTGCAGTTATGACAATGGGTGCGAATATTCAATGGGGATATGCTGGTTTAATTAATTTTGGAATTATGGGCTATACAGCTTTAGGTGGTTTAGCTGCGGTATTAATATCTGTAGATCCTGTCCAAGAAGCTTGGAGGGCTGGAGGTTTTGACATTCTAATGTCGTTGTGGCTGATAGTAGTAATGGTATTAGTTATACGCTTTGTTTTAAAAAGATTTGAAAAATCAAAAATAAGAACGTACAGCATAGCCGCAATAATAATTTCAGGTATTTTACTTATCAGATTTTCTGCAGAGCCAGGCATAGAAGCAATTGAAGCAGTAGATCCAGCTAAAACTGGTTTCCTAGGAGGATTTGGATTACCAATTATATTTTCTTGGATAGTAGGAGCACTTTTTGCTGGTGGTTTAGCTTTTATAGTTGGAAAAGTTGCGCTTGGTCTTAGAGCAGATTATTTAGCTATCGCAACACTTCTTATTTCTGAAATTGTTATTGCAATTATTAAACATGAAGACTGGCTCACAAGAGGAGTCAAAAATGTTATTGGCTTAAAAAGACCTGCACCTTATGAAGTAGATCTTCAAACAACTGATTGGTTTATTAAATTAGTTGAAAAGTTTAATTCAGGAAAATTAAGTGTAATTGAGAATTTAGCTGATAGACAAGCTGCTTTAAATCAACTTGTTATTGAAGGCTCTTCAGTATTTGTAAAACTGTGTTATTCAGGATTATTTTTAGTAGTAGTAATCATTCTTTTAATTTTAACTCAAAAGGCTCTTTATTCTCCATGGGGAAGAATGATGAGGGCAATTAGAGACAATGAGGAAGCTGCAAATGCAATGGGTAAAAATGTTGTTAAACAACATTTACTAATTTTTATTTTAGGCTCAGCAATTGTTGGAATTGCGGGTGCAATGCTTGTTACACAAGATGGTTTATTTACACCGGGAAGTTATAGACCTATGAGATATACGTTTTTGATTTGGGTGATGGTAATTGTTGGAGGAAGTGGAAATAATTTTGGAGCAATTTTAGGAGGATTTGTTGTTTGGTTTTTATGGATAGAAGCTGCACCAATATCATTATTCTTAATAAACTTTTTCACTGCGGGAATTCCTGAAACAAATGCACTTAAAGCTCATTTAATTGAAAGCGTTCCTTATTTCAGATTTTTACTGATGGGATTAGGATTGTTGTTTATAATGAGGTACAGACCTAAAGGTATACTTCCTGAAAAAATAGAAATAAAGTAAACGTAATGAAATATATTATATTAGGTGCTGCTGCTGCTTGGGCTTTGTATATGGCTGATAAGTATTTATTCTTTTAATGAATAAAAATCTTTCGTTACTTATATTAAGCCAGATTTTTGCTTTTACAGCTGCCCCAGTCACCGTTTTTTTAAGTGGTATAATTGGTTCAAAATTTAGTCCAATAAATACTTTAGCAACTCTTCCAATGGCTTTGTCAGTAGTCGGAA
Source organism: uncultured Pelagibacteraceae bacterium (assembly GCA_902522385.1). Lineage (GTDB taxonomy): Bacteria > Pseudomonadota > Alphaproteobacteria > Pelagibacterales > Pelagibacteraceae > Pelagibacter. The sequence continues at coordinate 82,196 of CABYVK010000003.1, read as the reverse complement.
TTGCGTTATTTGCTTTTTTTGCTGCAAAGTTAATGAGTATAATTGGACGGAAATTGGGATTCATTTACGCATCAGTAGGTACATGTTTTGCATCTCTTTTAACTGCATACTCTATAATTATAGAAAGTTTTGTCTTATATAATTTAGGATGCTTTTTAATTGGTGGAGGAATAGCTTTTAGCCATCAATATCGTTTTGCAGCAGTCGAGGTTGTGGATAAGGATTATGCACCAAAAGCAATTTCTATCATTTTGTTAGCAGGAATAGGTTCGGCCTTTATTGGTCCAAACATTGCAAACATTTCGAAAGAATTAATTTCAGATCATATGTATGCAGGTTCTTATCTTGCACTTGCCATTTTATCTATCTCATCAACAATATTTTTAATTTTTTATCAGGAACCAAAAACGATATCTAGTAATCAGTATAAAACAGGAAGAAGTTTTTTTGAGCTTATCTCACAACCTAGATTTCTACAGGCACTGATAGCTTCAGCTTTTGCGTATGCAGTAATGACTTTTTTAATGACAGCAACTCCCATAAGTATGCATTTGATGGAGAAAATAAGTTTATCCAAGACTGGATTTGTTATTCAGCTTCATATAGCAGCCATGTTTTTACCTTCATTAATTACTGGAAATTTAATTAAAAGGTTTGGTCATAGTAAAATTATGCATATGGGAGTTTTATTATTTTTAATCACAATAATTACTAGTTTGTTTGAACAAAATTTTATTAATTATATGATTGCTCTTATTTTTCTAGGGCTAGGATGGAATTTTTTATTTATATCAGGAACAAGTTTACTTGTTTTGTGTTATAGAGAAGAGGAGAAATTTAGAGCTCAAGGATATAATGATTTAATTGTTTATTCTATACAAGCAGCAGCGAGTTTGTCTGCTGGGGTGTTTCTAAGCTTAACTAGCTGGAAAACTATGAATTTAATTTGTTTGATTTTTCTAATTATCATAGCTCTATCTACCATAAGAGCTGACTTAAAAAAAAACCCCAGTAATTAAATTACTGGGGTTTTTTGAATTAAGATAAAAAATTATCTTTGTTTTTTAGTTTTGAATTTTCCACCTTTAATTTCTTGTTCTAAGAAAGAACCTTCAGCTTCACCAACACTAGTAAAAGTTACTCCAGTAGCACCTTCGTAATTAATCTTTTTACCTTTTGCTAGTAAGTCTAAACCTTTCTTAAGTTCACCTGGATAAATTTTAGTTCCAGGAGCATTAGCAACATCCATTACATTTTTTGCAATTGATGCTCTGTCAGCAGAGTTACCTGCTTGCATTGCAAGAACGATTAAAGCAGCTGCATCGTAAGATTCACCTGTGTAAGGACCAGAAGCTTCTACACCTCCAGCTTTTGCAACTTCAGCAAATATACCTGCACCTTTACCAGTAGAACCTGGTAATGATCCAAATGATTTGCTTAAATCTTTTCCGAATGCATCAACTAAAGATTGACCAATCATACCATCTGATAAAATAAATCTATCAAACGCACCAGAGTCTAAAGAAGCTTGAATAATTCCTTTTCCTCCTTGGTCAAGATAACCAATAACTGCTACAGCATCACCACCAGCAGAAGCAAGAGTTGCTACTTCAGATGAGTAATCTGCTTTTCCATCTTCGTGAGCAGTTACAGTTGTAACTTTAATACCATGAGCTTCAACTGCCGCTTTGTAAACATCAGCTAAACCTTTACCATAGTCATTGTTAGTATAAGTGATTGCAACACTTTTTACTTTTCTGTCTTTAGTTATATCAGCTAAAATTTGACCACCTCTAGCATCTGATGGAGCAGTTCTAAAGAAATACCCTTTGTCATCTAGAGTTGTTAATCCTGGAGAAGTAGCTGAAGGTGAAATCATTACTACACCATTTGGTACAGCAACGTTAGTTGCAATAGCACCAGTTACACCTGAACAGTCTGCTCCCATAATTGCAGCTACACCACCTGAAATTAAACCCTCAGCTGCAGCTGTTGCCGCTGCTGAGTCAACACAAGTTGAGTCTGCTCTTACTGGCTCAATTTTTTTTCCACCTAATAGTGAACCTGAATCAGATGCTTCTTTAAATGCAAGCTCTGCAGATGCAGCCATAGCTGGAGTTAGAGATTCAATAGGACCAGTGAATCCTAAGATTATCCCCATTTTAATCGAATGTCCGTCTGCCATTACATTTGAACCAAAACTTGATACAAACATAAATACAGCGATAAATAGTTTTCTCATTATCTTCCTCTATATTGTTAACAATTTATAAAAGACCAATTTAAGTATGAATATTATTAATATTCAATGACAAAATTATCCTATTTTTGACAGTTAATTGACGCTGAAAATTACCTGATTGAGAAGGGGTCTAAAGAAGGTTCATCAGATGTATAGAACCAAGTTGTTTTTACTCTTGTATAGTCTTTAATCGAGTCAATTCCTGCTTCTTTTCCATATCCACTATCTTTAATACCTCCAAATGGTGCAGATGGTGAAATTAATCGATAAGTGTTAACAAAAGTTATTCCTGCCCTAATTGCTTTCGAAACTCTCATGCCTCTAGATAAATTGCTTGTATAAACTCCAGAAGATAATCCATATTGATTATCATTCATTTTAGAAATTACTTCTTCTTCCGTATCAAATTTCATAACCGATAATACAGGTCCAAATAATTCGTTTTCTGCTACAGGCAGATTATGATTGTCACATTCAATAATTGTTGGGGGAAAGTAATACCCTTTATTTGAGAAAGAATGTCTTTCACCTCCACACTTAATTTTTCCACCTTGATCAATTGTCTCTTTAATATTTTTTTCTATTACCTCTAATTGTTTAAAATTACTTAAAGGACCCATCTCTGATTCTGGATCCATTGGTGCTCCAATTTTTATTTTTGATGCACGATTTGAAAGCTTATTTAAAAATTCATCGTAAATTCCTTTTTGCAAATAAAGTCTTGATCCTGCTATGCAACTTTGTCCACTTGCACCAAATATACCTGCAGTAATTCCATTTATTGCATTTTCTTGGTCTGCATCATCAAAGACTGCAACTGGGCTTTTTCCACCCAATTCCAAACTTACTTCAGATAAATTTTCAGCAGAGTTTCTAATTATATGTCTCGCTGTTTCAGGACCTCCAGTAAATGCAACTTTTTCAACTAGATTGTGCGTAGTCAAACTTTTACCACAAGGATCCCCAAATCCTGTAATTACATTCACCACACCTTTAGGGATACCAGTTTTTTCAATTAACTTTGCAAATTCAAATAAAACAGCAGGAGCAAGTTCGGAGGATTTAATTACAACTGTGTTACCCATTGCAAGAGCTGGTGCAACCTTAGTGGCAGTTAAAAACATTTGTGAATTCCAAGGAATTATTGCAGCTATAACACCTATAGGTATTCTAGTTGTTATTGCTTGAACATTTGGTTTATCTATTGGCAAAACCGTTCCTTCAACTTTATCCGCCAAGCCAGCATAATAGTCGTAATATTCTGCTATATAAACTGCTTGCTTTTTTGTTTCTCTGTAAAGTTTTCCGGTATCAATTGTTTCTATTTCTCCTAGCATTTCTGCATTCTCTCTTAATTGATTTCCAATAGCTCTTAAATATTTAGCTCTTTCTCTAGGAAGTAACTTTGGCCATTCACCCTCGAATGCTTTTTGAGCAGCTTTAACTGCATTATCAACATCTTTAGCACTTGCTTCTGGAACAATTGCCCATGGCTCATTATGTTCTGGATTTAAAGTTTCAAATGTTTTTTTACTTTCAGAGTCTACCCACTCACCATTAATAAACATTTTATATTGCTTTAATTTACTCATCTGATCCAATAAAATTTTTAATTGTTAAATTTACATCATCAGCACACTCAATACCACAAAGATGTTTTCCATCTTTAATGATCTTTAATTGACTTTTAGATATCAAACCATTCAATTCTTGAGACATTTTTACAGTTGAGCCAATGTCGTATTCACCTGTCATAATCAGTGTGCTTGCTTTTATTTTGTTAAAATCTTCATCATTTTTATGATTAACGAATAGCTCGTAAACCTTTAAAAAATTATTCATATTATTTGCAGACAAAATTGAACTTATTTTCTCATAAATTTCTGGATTATTTTTTAGATATTTGTCAGTAAACCATCTTTTCAGGGCTTGTTTTGAGAGTTTTAATTCTTTTTTTGCTTGTTCAAATCTTTGATTAACAATTTTTTGTTGTTCCTCAGTTCTTTTATAAATAGAACATAAAAGAGTTAAGGTTTGTAAACGTTCATTATATTTAGTTGCAAAATTTCGTGCGATTAAAGACCCTATAGAGAAACCTACAAGATGTATTTTTTTTATATTAAGATGGTCCATTAATGTAATTAGTTGGTCAGAAAAATTATCAAAACTAATTTCCTTATTTTCTAATGAAGATTTTCCATGACCTAAAATGTCATAAGCAAGAGTCGAATGATAATTAAAAAATTCAAGTTGAGGCTGCCATATTTCGTGAGTAAGACCTACACCATGCACAAATACTATTGGCACATCTTGATCCATTTTATTGAATAAGTAATAAGTTCCTGAGGCAGTAGTTCCTGTCGTCATCAAGAATTATTTTGGCTCGATACCCATTTCTTTCATGTCTTGATATCTATCACCAGTTCTTGCATGTGCTCTACCACTTGATGCCCCACCAATTGCAATAACCACCTCATCATCAAAGGGTGCATCATGAATAGTAAATTCATGAGTTAGGTAATATGGTCTTAATCCAGAATCTGTTTTATGCATCATAGGAATCGCAATCTTTGATCCAGCAGGTCCCCTTGTATTTGTAAAACTTAAATAGGAAGTTCCACCAACAGCATCTCTAAATTTATTACCAAACCTTAAAGTATGAATAAAAGCTGAAGCATGCTCTATTTCACCGTTCAATCCAACTACACCTGCCTTACCATATGCCAATATTTTTTCAGGTGATCCTATTTCTTTTATCAATTCTGGAACAAGTAAATCACCTAGCTTTGGTGCAAGATTTAAAATAGTTGGTCTGAGATCTTCAACAAAACCCTGACCATGCCATGGATTTTTAAACACAGCTGCTACTGATACCATTAAAACTGGTTCTTTTGCTTCTTTACCACCTTCAATAAAAGTCTTGTCTACAAATTTTGTAAATTTTCTTAATTCTAATTTCATTTTTTTATTCTATGTTTGAAACTATCTCTTCTAAAACTGTATAATGCTTTCGGATCTACATCAACATCTATCACGGATGGCTTGTTCGATTTAATTGCTGCTCTTACAGCTTCATTAATCTCAGAAATTTTTTTAACTTTAAAACCTTTTGCGCCATAAAGTTCCGCAACTTTATCAAAGGATGGACTAGTAATATCCGCACCTAAATATCTTTTTCCAAAAAAATCTTTTTGATAAGCTTTTTCTGCACCCCAACTTTGATTGTTCATTACAATAGTTGTTGTATTAATCCCATATTCAACAGCAGTACTTAATTCAGATATTGTCATGCCAAAACCCCCATCACCCATAAGACTAACAACTGTTTTTTTAGGCTTTGCAACCTTGACACCAAGGCCACATGCAAAAGAAAAACCAACTAAACCAAAATCCAATGGAGTAAATAATGAAGGAGGATCATAATATTCTAAAGCATCTGTAGCTTGCAAACATAAAGTTCCAGCATCAAGAGTAATTGCTGAGTTTCTTGGTAGCACTTTTCTTAATTGTTTAAATAGCCCTTTCGGTTGTATAGGAAAATTTGAACCCAAATTTTCTTTATTTCTATTTATTAAATATTCTTTTCTCTCTTTTAAATAAGAGTTAGTCCAATCTTTAATATTTAATTCAATGTTCTCTTTTTTAATCTCTTCGTAAAGCTGTTTAGTTGCAGTCGCAGCATCTGCGTGTATCTTAACTTTTACAGGAAAATATTTTCCAAGCATTGTTTTTTCCAGTTCAATTTGAATTATTTTTGCTTCTTTATTTATATTTTCATAGGAGTAAAAAGTTGAATTAAACCCTAAACGTGTTCCAATTGCTAAAATAACATCTGCATTTTTAACTAATCTTGATGCAACAGGATTTCCTCTAGGACCCATTTGCCCAGCATTTAATTTATGACCAAAAGGAATTGCGTCTCCATGACCTGCTGCTGTAACAATAGGTAAATTGCATAGCTCAGCTAATTTTATTACCTCTTTGTATTTAGAATTATATTTAATTCCTGCACCAACAATAATTACTGAACATTTTGAAGATCCAATTAATTTTGCAGCCTTTTTGATATTTTCTTTATTTCCTTTTTGTTTGCTCTCATTTTCGAAAGATGGTTTTTTAATATTGATATTATACTTGTTTGAAGCTGCTAATATATTTCTTGGTAAATTTACACATACAGGTCCCTTTCTAGGTTTCATTGCTAAACTAAAAGCATCACTCATAATTTTTGGAATTATTTTTGAATTTTTTATAGTCCATGTTTTTTTTGTAATAGGTGCAAACAAAGACTGTTGATCTAAACCTTGGAATGCATCTTCCATTTTATCTTTAGTTGAATACGAACCTGCAATTGCAACAACCGGAGAAAAGGCTGCTTTTGCTTGAGCAACGCCTGTAACTAAATTAGTAGCGCCAGGTCCGTTTTGGCCTGCAATAATTACCCCAGGTCTATTGGATGCTCTTGCATAACCATCGGCCATATGTGTGCCAGTTCTTTCATCTCTGACACCAATAAATTTTATACTTTTCTCATAATAAAGAGCATCAAACATTTCCATTGTTGCTGAACCAATAAGTCCAAAAACATGTTTTACTCTCTCTTTTTTTAATGATTGAACAGCAGCTTGTCCGCCGCTAATTCTTTTTCGTCTTTTATTCACGAAACTTTTTTTACTTCAGTATCAAAGTCATCTTGGAAGTGAGGCATAACTTTTTCTGTGAAAAGTTTTATACTTTTCATACAATCTTTATGCTTCACACCTGGAAAATTAGACCAAACTTGCAAATTTTGTAAATTGAGTTCAGATTTTAATTCATGAATTTTATCAATCACATATTCTGGTGTTCCAAATAACATGTTTCTTTTATGTAAAAATTCGTAATTTAATAAATCCAATTTACCTTTTGTTTCAGGTAGCTCTTCACCAGGATCCATATGATTTCCCAAACCTCTCCAATGACAAACCCATCTCATATAATTTACCATATGTTCACCAGCTTTTTCTTTTGCTTCTTCCATTGTATCTGCAACAAACATATCTCTTACAAGAGACACCCCTTCGCCAAGAGGTATATTTTTCTTTGTTACCTCTGATCTTTTATTTTTATAAGCTTCAAATTTTGGTTTCAAAGCTTTTACAGTTGGAATCCACATAATAACATTAATGTTATTTTCAGCAGCCCACTCAATTGATCTAATTCCATCAACAACTTGATGAATTGGAGGATGCGGCTGTTGATATGGCTGTGGAACAACACTAATTTTTTTCATAGTACTGTCTTCCATATTCATAAATTCTTCACTTGGAGGACTCATATCATGCTGCCAAACATAATTAGGTGATGGATAAGTATAAAATTCTCCTTGATGATTGAAAAATTTTTCACTCCATGCTTTCTTTAATACCTCTAAAGTCTCAGCAAATAATCTGAAATTTTTAGCCTGATCTTTTAAATCGGCCTCTTTGTTTAGATTTATTGCTTCTCTACCATAAATTCCTCTTGCTACACCTACTTCAACTCTCCCTTTTGAAAGTTGATCTAATGTTGCAATATCTTCTGCTAATCTTATTGGATTATGAAAAGTAATAACGTTTGCAGCTTGGCCTATTCTTATATTTTTTGTTCTTGCAGCCGCATCTGCACCCATCATTAATGGATTTGTACAAGACTCCATTCCCTCGTGATTGAAGTGATGTTCTGTAAACCAAATTGAATTCCATTTGTTTTGATCACAGTATTCTGTAATTTCTTTAGTCTCATCTAGCAATTGATGGTAAGGTTTGTGTGTCCAGTTTGTGGTGTTACAAAAATAACCAAATTTCATAAAGCCTCCTTTAAAAATTAATTTAAAGACGACCGATCCCACTTTCGTAAATTTTTGAATTTAACGACGAGTTATGTATCGCTTTATATGTAAACCTTATAATTACTAACGTTGATATTCAATAAATTTTTTTAAAGATTTGTTAAGAAATTTCTCATAAATTAGACCATTATTTTTGAATTTGCTTCTATTTAAAAATGATTGGTTCATTTTGAAATCATATGAAGGTTCGAAGAAAAAAGGAACAGAGAGCCTTTTACTTTTATTCCACAAAACCCTATGATTAGTTGCTTTAAATTTACCTTTACTTAAATATTCTAAAGCTCTTCCCGTGTTTACTACTAAAGCATTTTTATTAAATGGTACATCATACCATTTTTTGTTTTTTCTATTTTGTACTTGTAATCCACCTTTTCTATCTTGGTAGAGAACTGTAAATATTCCACTATCAACATGAGTTTCACATCCAAGTGCTACTCCATCTTGTTTTGATATTTCAACTGGTTTAGTTTGATTTGGGTAATAATTAAATCTTAATGTACTTAATGTTTTTAATCTTGAAAAAGCTGCACTAGAAATATCAGGATTTTTTTTATTAAGTTTTATCAGACTTTTAAATAATATTTCACTCAATCTATAAATGTTATCAAAATATTTGTTTAAAGTATTAATTGAGTTTTTATTAAAACACACGCTCAGATTAATAAACTCTATGTATTGATTTTTGAGATTTGAAGAATATTCTTTAGTTACTTTTAAATCACCTATATCCAGACCTTCTTTTCCATTAACATCATTAGGAAAATATCCTCTGTATAAATTTTTATTTTTTTTATTCCATTTTTTAGGTGCTAATCTTATTTTCGTGCTCTCTGGTAAATTAAAAAATTTATTAGCAACCTCACATGTTTTTTTTATTTCTTTCCGATTAATTCCATGTCCAGTTATTTGAAAAAATCCTACATTGACACAAGCTTTTTCAATTTCTTTAATTGTTTTAAATGCATTTTGAGTTTCAAAATTATTTTTTATTAAAGATGAAATATTAATTGTTGGTATAAAGCTCTTGCTCATCTTCTAACCGGTGTTTCTGTTGCAATAAATTGATCTCTAACTCTCTCTCTCATATAAATATAAATTCCAGCAGCTATAATAAATGCAACACCAATAAATGTTCTAGTCGTTGGCACTTCATTAAATAAAAAGTAGCCAGGTATCATTGACATGATTATTAATGAGTACTCAAACAAAGAAACAACAGATGGTGATGCAACTATATATGCTGAGAAAATACAAACAAAAGCTATTGATGCAGCAAAACCAAAAAATAAAATAAATTTCCATGTATATTCAATATTTGAAAACCATTCTCTAAATATGAATTGTATTGTTGGATCAAAGTTTGGATTATTAAGTTGGCCACTACCCATAAAAATATACAATATTACACATAACAATATTGCAATTAGATAAAAGTAATACAGCTGGGTGTTAACATCATCTTTATCAGATGTATATTTTGTGATTGTCATAGAGGCGGCATAACAAAATGCACAAAAAACTGGCAAAAGACTTCGATATTCAAAATCTGAAAAATTTGGATTTAAGACTATAAAAACACCAACAAAACCAAAAACAATTGCTGACCACCTTCTAATACCAATAGTTTCTTTTAAGAATAACTTTGCAAATATTGATACGAAAAAAGGGGAGGAAAAAAACAGGGCATTTGCTGTTGCTAGAGGCATAAAAGTTAATGAGATAAAAAACGCTGAAAAAGCAATAAAATGCAAAACCACTCTTAGTATTGTTAAAAAAGGATAGTGAGTTTTAAGAGAGACTTTTTGTTTTCTGAATTTTATGTAACCAAACAGCAAAATTGCTGCAACAAAATATCTTCCAAAAAATATTTCATATAAAGCTGCTTTTTCAAAAATAAATTTAATTAAAGCATCCTGCATTGCAAAAAATGTCATTGCAGTAATTATTAGAAGTATACCTTTTGAATTATTATTAGTGCTCATTATGCACCTATATCAAAAAAAAATTGTATAGAATATTTAATTATTTCTTTAATTTAGAAGAAAATAGAAGAGCTTTGTTTGAAAATTTTGACTTATTTTCTTCAATAAAATCTTTCATTAATTTTACTTTTTCTTCTTCAAATTCAGTGACTTTCCTTTTGCTTAAATCTATATATAGCGATATCCACTCCATAGATGCTGAAAGTTTGTTAGTTTTTTGAGAAATCATTTCCATTTTTAAATGTAATCTTTTTTTATCATGATCAAAATAAGTTAGATTAACATCAACCATTTCTCCCTCTTTTACCTCATTTAAATATTTAGTATTAGTTTCAACAACCATTGTGCTTCTATGTAAATCTTTTGCTGCTGTTCCACCCATTTTAAATTTTTCAAGAGCAACTTCCCATGCTTGATCAAAAATAAGAACATAATAAGCCATGTTCATATGATTGTTGTAATCAACCCATTTCTTTTTTACTTCGAAAGTTTTTAATAACACTTTATGATCTTGTTAATGAAGACTGTAATTCTTGATTTGAAATGTATCCCTTTACATTTCCACTTTTATCAACCACTTCACAGTTTGAATCAGAACAGACAATTTTTGGTAAAAAATCTTCTATAAATTCATCTTCATTTACTTTTATTAAGTTTGATTTATCTATGTCATTAGCTTGATCAGCAGTTTTCATAATAATCTTTGCCTTGATAACTTTTGCTCTGTTCACATCTTTTACAAAAGCTTTTACATAATCATCAGCAGGGTTCATAATAATTTCCTCTGGGGTTCCAACTTGAACTAATTTTCCAGAATTTAATATCCCGATGTGATCTCCCAATCTTAATGACTCATCCAAATCATGTGTAATAAATACAATAGTTTTTTTTAGTTCTGCTTGAAGATCAATCAATTGTTTTTGCATATCACTTCTAATCAGAGGATCTAGAGCGCTGAAAGCTTCATCCATTAACATTATGTCTGTATCTGTCGCTAATGCTCTTGCTAAACCAACACGTTGCTGCATTCCTCCTGATAACTGAGCAGGGTATTGATTTTCAAAACCAGTTAGACCAACTGCATCAATTTTTTCCATTGAGATTTTGTTTCTTTCATCCTCAGTTTTTCCTTGCATTTCTAGTCCGTAACCAACATTTTGAATTACTGTTTTATGCGGGAATAAACCAAATCTTTGAAACACCATGCTCATTTTATGCCTTCTAAATTCAATAAGTTTATCTTTATCAAGTGACATTACATTCGTGCCCTCAACTAAAATTTCACCATCAGTTGGATCGATTAGTCTATTTAAATGTCTTATTAGTGTTGATTTTCCTGATCCTGATAAACCCATACAAACAAAGGTTTCTCCTTCTTCAATTTTAAGAGAAACATTATCTAATCCAACGGTATGACCAGTTTGCTCTAAAATTTCGTCTTTTGTTGCACCATCTTTTACCATTGGCAGCACAGAAGAAGGGTTGTTTCCAAAAATTTTGTATACGTTGTTGATCTCAATTTTTGACATGATGTAATGTTCTAACAGTTACAATCATCATATGTAAAACAAATATTATACAACTTATAATTGTTTTAAGAAATAACAGTTGTATTTATTTGCTTTTGCTTATTTTTTAAATAAGAATTTTATATATGGCGCAAACAGATAAAGATGTGCGACTAGAGTTGTCCGCTCTCTATAGAATTTTGCATATGTACGGCATGACAGACCTTGCTAATCAATGTGCCGGGGCAAGATCTGCTGAAGATAAGAATTGTTCTTTCGTTCATCCATATGGAATGTTTTATGAAGAAATTACTGCTTCATCTTTAGTTAAAATTGATCAAAACGGAAAAAAATTAGATTCAGACGGACCTTGGTTAAATGACGGATGTATTAATCTTGCTCAATGGATTTTTAATAAAAGAAATGATGTAAATTTTTATGTTCACGGACATGCTAATGATGTGATGGCAGTTGGAGGTACCAAAGAAGGTTTGATGTATCTTTCACAAGCCGCAGTTTATTTAAATCATCTTGTTGGATATATTGATTATGAATTTGTTGAGGATAAAGAATTTGGAAGCAAGTTTGAAAACCTAATTAGCAAACACGACATTTTGATTACAAGAAATCATGGATATTACACAGTAGGAAAAACTGCTGCAGAAGCATTTTTCAGAGCTTATTATCTAGAGCAAGCATGTTCAGTTCAGGTAAAAAACCTTGCAATGGGGTTAAACAAACATGAAATAGATAAACAAAAAGCTGCATATTTTTGGGAAAACATGAGTGACTCTGATGATTATAATTATGATGGAAAAACGGAGTGGGCTGCTTTATTAAGAAAACTAGAGAGAGAACATTCAAATTATAAAAATTAATGGAACAAAATTTTACAATAAAAAATATAACTAAAAATTCTACAAATTTAGAAGTTGACTGGAGCGATGGAAAAAAAAGTAAATTTAATTATTTATGGCTAAGAGACAATTGTCCAACTGCACATGACAAAGACTCACGTCATAGAATGTTTAATATTTTGAAAGTATCAAACAAAATTAATCCAAAAAAATTTGCAGTAAATAATGAAGGCAAGCTTGAAATTGAATGGAGTGAAGGTGACCATATAAGTTATTATGACCAAAATTGGTTAAGAGAAAACTGCTATACTATAAAAAATAATTTAGAATATAAATCTCCATATCAACTTTGGGACAACTCTTTACAAAATGACCTGAAGTCAATTGAGATTGAACATGATGAAATTATGAGTTCATATGAGGGACTTGTCAGATGGTTAGAGCTCTTACACCACACTGGAATTGCTATAGTAAAAAATGCTCCAACTGAAAATAATTCTGGCTTTAAAATTTTAAACAGAATTAGTCATACTAGAGAAACTTTTTTTAAAACACCTTTTGAAGTAATTAATATTCCTAAACCAAATAATTCTGCTTACACAGCACATGCCCTAAGAAATCATATGGATTTACCATGGTTTGAAACACCACCTGGTTATCAATTTCTTCATTGTTTAGTTAATTCTGCAACAGGAGGAGACTCATCCGCTGTAGATGGCTTTGCAGTTGCAGATTATTTAAGAAAAAATGAGAAAGAAATATTTGATACGCTAGTAAACGTTCATTTAAAATTTAGAGACATGGATTATACACAAGAGTCTGTTAGAAGTTATTACGCACCCGCGATATCTCTAACAAAAGATAATGATTACCATGATATTCGGTTTAGCGTAGCAACTATGGATGCTTTAGACTGTCATCCTGATTTGATGGATAAAGTTTATAAAGCTCATCACCGATTTGGAAATTTACTTCATGACGATCAATTTCAGATTAAATTTAGATTAGGACCAGGTGATATTTTTTCTTTTAACAATAGACGATTATTACACGGTAGAACTGAATATGATCCAAACTCAGGACATAGACATTTACAAGGTTATTACATGGATCGAGATGAAATTATTGGGAGACTAAGATATTTAAAAAATTCTGTTAAATCCAACCAGTAACATTCTTTACTTCAAGATATTCCTCAAGGCCCCAAACACCTCCTTCTCTCCCATTACCTGATTGTCTGTAACCACCAAATGGAGTTCCGACATCTGCTCCATTTCCATTTATGTAAACACATCCAGATCTTAATTTTTTAGCAACTCTGTGTGCTTTTTCTCGGTCTTCAGTTTGCAAATAATTTCCAAGACCATAAGAAGTATCATTTACAATATTGACTGCCTCATCTTCGGTCTCAAATGGAATTATAGATAATACAGGTCCAAAAATTTCTTCTTTAGCAATTCTCATTTCATTAGTTACATCTGTAAATATAGTTGGTTTGATGAAGTACCCTTTGTTCAAACCGTTTGGTAACTCAGGTCCACCTGCTGCAAGAGTTGCGCCTTCAGAAATTCCACTTTCAATAAGATTTATAATTTTATCATATTGAATTTTAGAAATTACTGGTCCTATATGATCTCCCTTTTTTGAAGATTGATCTACTTTAATTTTGTTTGCTTCATCAACAGCTTCTTTAACAGCTCTTTCGTAAATTAATTTTTCAACAAGCATCCTTGTTGGTGCATCACAAGATTGACCAGAATTGCTCATTACATTTCTAATACCGTCTCTTACTGCATCTTTATAACTATCAGCAAAAACAATATTTCCACCTTTTCCACCTAATTCAAGACAAACTCTTTTAATTGTTTCAGCAGCATTTTTTGAAATTAATCTTCCTGCTCTTGTTGAACCTGTGAAAGAAACCATATCAATATCAGGGTGGCTTGAAATGTAGGTTCCCACTCCTGCACCGTCTCCATTTACCAAATTAAATACACCTTTTGGAAAACCTGCTTCATCAATCATTTCTGCAAATAGCATTCCAGAAATAGGAGCGATTTCTGATGGTTTTAAAATCATTGTACATCCAGTTGCGAATGCAGGAACGACTTTTAAAGCAATTTGATTAATTGGCCAATTCCACGGTGTGATTAATCCACAAACTCCAATTGGCTCATAATAGATATGATTATTTGATTTATTATCAAAGTGTTCATCAAATTTAAAATTTTTTAATCTTAGAATAAAATCATCTAAATGATTTTTCCCTGAAGCTGTTTGAACATCTGTTGCCCAATCAATTGGTGCACCCATTTCAAGAGAAATAGCCTCAGCCATTTCATTAAATCTTTTTTTATAAACTGATGATAAATTTTCAAGTAAACTGAGCCTTTCTTCCTTGCTAGTTTCTTTCCAAGTATTAAAGGCATTTTTTGCTGATTTGACAGCTAAATCTGTGTCCTCTTTTGAACCTAAAGAAATAACAGCAAACGGATCTTCATTGCATGGATTAATTACGTCAAAATCATTTTTTTTAATTGGATCAACCCACTGACCATTTATGTAAAATTTTCTTTTATCTAACATTTTTTATCTTAACACATTAATTAAATTTCATATCCTTTTTCCTCAGGTTCACTATCTACCAACTCATCAGGAAAACCGTTAGCTCTAAAATTAATATTATTTAAATCTTCCATCCTTTTCACAATCATTGATGACCAAGCTCTAGAACCATATTTTTTTTGACCATCTTTGAAAATTTCAACTATTTGTGGAGAAATTTCTAAAGGAGCATTTAGTTTTTTTGCAAGATTATCAAATAGACTTGTGTCTTTTAAAACCAAATCCATTGTAAAATTTATATTATAAGATCCATTTAATATAACCTGGCTTTCAGTTTCATGCACAAATGAATTACCAGAGGAAATAGCAATCCCTTTATAAGTTTTTGCTAAATCTAAATTAGATTTTTTTGCTACAGTCCAAGCCTCACCTAATGCAACTAAATGTGCAGATGCTAGATAATTTGTAATTACTTTTAATACACTTGCTGTACCAAGCTCACCAGTGTGCAATATTTTTCTTCCCATAACAGTTAATGCAGGTAAAATTTTTTCAAATGCTTTTCTTTCTCCACCAACGAATATAGAAATATTACCTGTTGCTGCTCTATGACATCCACCACTCACAGGTCCATCCAAAGGGATAGCTTTTTTTTCTATTACTTCTTTACCAAGTCTTTTAACTTCATTTTCATCTGTAGTGCTCATTTCTAGCCAAATTTTATTTTCTGATAAACCATTTAGAATTCCATCTTCACTTTCCATAACTTCTGCAGAAACCTCAGGGGAAGGAAGAGAGGTAATGATTAAATCGGATTGTTCAGCTAATTCTTTTGGTGACTTTGAAACTTTAGCACCTAAGTCTTTTAAAGTATTTGTTAAATTTTCATCTATGTCTCTCACTGTGAGATCAAAGTTATTTCTTAACAAACTTCCAGCAAGTTTCCCTCCAACATTGCCTAAACCGATAAATCCAATTTTCATTTTATTTCCTCTTCTTTTTTGTTTTTTGTAAATACAATTAAAATCACACCAAATATTATAATAACTCCACCTATAAATAATTCTGGAGTTGGTTTTTCACCTAAAAGAAAAATAGCAGCTAGTAAACCTGTTGGGGGTATACCCATCGTAACAATAGGAAGCACTTTATAAAGAGGGTTGTTTTTTAAAACATAATAGAAACAACCGTATGTAATTGGTTGCATGATGAAACCAATATAAATAGCAATAATCCAATGGTCAAATTTTGCACTTGTTAAATAATTAATTGTATTTCCATCAATTATTGAAGATAGCATTACCAATATTGGTCCAGAGAATAATGCTAACCAAGCAACTAATGCTAAAGGATTTATTTCTTTACTTAATGGTTTAACCATAACTTGACCAAGGGCCCATACAGCAGATCCTAAAATCGTAAGTCCAATTCCAATAAATTTTCCATCCAAATTAGGAGATCCAGTTAAAATATAAACACCAACAAAAGCGATGGCTATACCAATCAAAGCCCTAATCGTTGGTTTTTCTTTAAGCATGAAGTAGGCAAAAATAACTCCAAACGGAACTTCTGTTTGAACCAAAAGGACTGCTGCAGATGCATCAATTAAATCTAAACCGGAATATGTAATACTATATTGCAATGTATTAGCTACTAATGACGCAGCAAAAATTCTTTTTAGATATCCTCTTGGAATTGGAAACCACCAAATTAATAATGATGCAGCAAATGTAAATCTAATACCCATTAAAAGAATTGGAGGAAAAGATTCAAATGCAGGTTTAGCAATAACAAAACCAAAGCCTAAAAAAATAGGCACCAAGGACGCTACGAAAGTATCTTTTATATTCATACCTATTTTTTATATTAATGATTATTAAAGAACTTCTGATATATTCACCTTTTAAAATATGAATTCAACAAAAATAGATCCTAAATTTATCACCAAATCAAATCCAAGAATTGGTCTTATTGCGCTTGCAAGCGATTTTATGATTGAGAAAGATTTTATAAACGTAATTAAAGATAAAGAAGTTGATTTCTTTGTAAATCGTATCGAATGCTATAACCCTCTAACAAAAGAAAATTTGATCAAAATGTCAAACAAAGTTACTGAGGTAACAAAAGATATACTACCTGATCAGGATATCGATTGTGTTGTTTATGGTTGTACATCCGGAACAATAGCTGCAGGTTATGAATCTATTGAGAAAAAAATAAAAGCTGCAAAACCTATGGCAGAGGTGACAACTCCAAGTACTGCTACAATCAAAGCTTTAAAGAAATTAAATATAAATAAAATTAGTTTGTTTACACCTTATAGTAAAAAACTTAACGATGAAGTTTTAGACTATTTTAAAGATGAAGGTTTTGAAATTAAATCCAACTCTTATTTTGATATTGAAGCTGATTATGATATTGGAAAAGTTGATCAGAATTATTTGTATAATGTGTTATCTGAAATAGATTTAAATGGGGCAGAGGCACTCTTTGTTTCTTGCACTGCTTTACCAGTGTTGCCAATAATTGATAAGTTAGAGAAAAAATTAAATACTACAGTTTTGTCTAGCAATCAGGCTTTGATTTGGGATTCGCTCGTTAAGATAAATAAAAATAATTCTGTAGAAGGATTTGGTAAATTATTTAAAGAAAATTAATGCTTTTCACAAAAGAAGAATATAATCAAAGATTAACAAAAGTAAAAAAAATGATGCAAGAAAAAGGCATCGAACTTTTAATCTCACATGACACTAACAATATGAATTACCTAACAGGTTATGATGCTTGGTCTTTTTATTATGCTCAATGTGTAATTGTTCATTTAGATGCAGACGAACCTTTATGTTTTGTTAGAGCACAAGACGCGGGTGGAGCCTATATAAAAACTTACTTAAAAAACGAAAATATCATTGTTTATGATGAAAATTATATTCATACATGGCCAAAACATCCTTATGATTATTTAGTTGAAATAATTAAAGAAAGAAAATGGGATAAGCTCAATATAGGTGTTGAAATGGATGCGCACTATTTCACTGCATTCTGTTATGAAAAAATAAAACAAGGTCTACCTAATGCAAAAATCAAAGATAGTGATCGTCTAGTCAATTGGGCAAGATTAATTAAATCAGATGCTGAAATTGGTTTTATGAAATCTGCAGCAAAAATTTCAGAAAAAGGAATGAAGACTGCTATGGAAGTTATTAATCCAGGAGTTAGACAATGCGATGCAGTAGGTGAAATTCAAAAGACTTTATTTTATGGTACAGAGGAATTTGGAGGAGAATATTCTAGCATTGCAACTTTACTCCCAACTGGAAAAGGAACCTCGGCATCGCATTTAACAGCAACGCAAGACAAATTTGTAGAAGGAGAGGCTACAATTATTGAATTATCTGGTGTTTACAAGAGATATCATGCTCCAATGGCTAGAACAGTTCTGCTAGGAAAGCCTGACCAATTGAAAATAGATACAATGAATAAAACTATTGAAGCTTTAAACTCAGGTATTAGAGCGATCAAACCTGGAAATACAGCAGATGATGTAGCTCAAGCTTTTTGGAAAATATTAGATAAATATGGAATAGAGAAAAAATCAAGAACAGGTTATTCAATTGGAATTGGATATCCTCCAGATTGGGGAGAACATACTTTAAATATATATAAAGGTGATATGACAATATTAGAACCAAACGTTTGTTTTCATATGATTGCTGTTATGCAATTTGGTGACTGGGGAGTAGAGGCCTCAGAGGCTATAAGAGTAACTGAAAATGGAAGTGAATTATTTTGTAATATGAGTAAGGAATTACATATCAAATAAATTACTTGATTATCAATCTAACTAATGTTTTAAAGTAGTATGGGTAATGATCACTTTGTAAGATTTGAAAATGTTGACAAGAGTTATGATGGCAAACAACTAGTAGTAAAAGGACTTAATCTTGATATAGAAGAAGGAGAGTTTGTTACAATGCTTGGACCATCTGGTTCTGGTAAAACAACATGTTTGATGATGTTGGCTGGTTTTGAAACACCAACTAATGGACAAATATATCTAGATAATAGAGTTATTTCTGACATACCTCCTCATAAAAGAGGAATAGGAATGGTTTTTCAAAATTATGCGTTGTTTCCTCACATGACTGTTTATGAAAATTTGGCTTTTCCTTTAAGAGTAAGGAAAATATCAAAAGATGAAGCTGATAAAAAAGTTGATAAAGCTTTATCAATGGTCTCTTTACAAGGTTTTGAAGCTAGGATGCCTATGCAGCTATCAGGGGGACAACAACAAAGAGTCGCTGTTGCAAGATCACTAGTATTTGATCCAAAACTAGTTCTTATGGATGAGCCTTTAGGAGCTTTAGATAAAAATTTAAGAGAAAGCATGCAATACGAAATTAAACATATTCATGAAAATATTGGTGTTACAGTTGTTTACGTTACACATGATCAAACTGAAGCTTTAACAATGTCGAATAGAATTGCTGTTTTCAATGATGGTAAAGTTCAACAGCTTTCAAGTCCCGACGAGTTATATGAAAGACCAGTAAATTCATTTGTTGCTGAGTTTATCGGTGAGAATAATACTTTTGCAGGAGAGGTAACTGATGTTTCGGGGGATAAATGTAAAGTAAAGTTAAATTCAAACATAGAAATAATTGCAAATCCAATTGTAGCTAAAACTATTGGACAAAAAACCACTGTTTCTTTAAGACCAGAAAGAGCAATTATTGATCCTGAAGCTGCAATGGACAATAATCATAAAGGTAAAATCGAAGAAGTCATTTATCATGGCGATCATACTAGATTAAGAGTAAATTTATTGGGTAATAAAGACTTTATTCTTAAAGTGCCAAACAGCTCTAATAGAATGGATATCAAAGAAGGAAAAGAAATAAATATTGGCTGGAATAGTATTGATTGTCGCGCTCTAGATCCAAAATAAATAATCAAAAATTACACCAAAATAAACAACCCAAAATGGCATGAATCAGCTGTTGACTAAGCTTTCCTATCTTGTTTTAATTTCATTTTATAAAAAAAAAACGTTAACGTTAAATAGGAGAATAAATGAAAAAATTAAGTAAATTATTACTTGCTCTTTCTTTTGTACTTTCTGTAACAACTTCAGCATTCGCAGTAACTGTAGTGTCATGGGGTGGTGCTTACACAGAGTCACAAAAATTGGGTTATGGTGATCCAACTGCTAAAAAGTTAGGTATACCTGTTAATTGGGTAGACTACACTGGTGGATTATCAGAAATTAAAGCTCAAAAAGAAGCTGGAAAAATTACTTGGGACATCATGGATGTATATGCAAAAGATACAATCATTGGATGTGACGAAGGGATTTTCCATGAATTTGATTTTGACAAAGACTTTGCACCTGCTCCAGATGGAACACCTGCAAGTCAGGACTTCTTTACAAGCATGCCTTCTAAATGTGCAGTAGGAAACATTCTGTACTCTTGGAACTTTGCTTATAACGATGCAACAATTGGTTCTAAGAAGCCAACAAAAATTAAAGACTTCTTTGATACTAAAAAATTTCCAGGAAAAAGAGCAATCTATAAAGGTGCTATGTCTAATTTAGAGATCGCATTAGTTGCTGATGGAGTAAAAGCTAGCGGATCACAAGCTGGTGGAGACTTACTTTATAGAAAAATGGAAGGTGCTGGTATTGACAGAGCTTTAAATAAAATTAAAGCATTATGTACAGATCCAAATGGTGGATGTGTATTTTGGAATGCTGGTGCTCAACCACCAGAACTATTAGCTAATGGTGAAGTAGTTATGGCTACCGGTTGGAATGGCAGATTCTTTAACGCGCAAATGGAAGGAACTCCACTTGTTCAAGTTTGGGATGCACAAATCTTAGACTATGAATATTTTGCTTTAGTAAAAGATGGTCCAAATTATTCCAATGGTGATGCTATGAAAGTACTTAGAGAAATGACAAGTTCAGAAGGTCTAGCTGGAAGTGCTAAATACATTGCTTACGCACCTTGGAGAAAGTCTTCAATTGCAGTTATGGAAGCAGGAGAGCCATGGTATAAAGATGGTAAAACAAACATGGTACCACATATGCCAACAGCTCCAGCTAACTTAAAAAGTCACATTCTTATGAATCCGGACTACTGGGCAGATAACCAGGATGAGATTAATGAGAAATGGGAAGCAATGAAAGCTGGTCTATAATTTAGTTTTATAGAATAGTTTTTTATAATATATTAAAGGGCAGTTAGATTTAACTGCCCTTTTTTTTATGAGCAAAGAACAAATTTTATCATCAGACGGAATACCCTTAGAGGAAAGTCTTAAAAAGGCTGAACGTAAAAATAAATTAAAAGCACTTTTACTTGTTGCTCCATTATTTTTATTTATTTTAATTATTTACATATTTCCAATTGGTGACATGTTATTTAGAAGTGTTGATGATCGAATGATCACCAAGATGCTACCTAAAACATTTGTTGCAATGGAAAAATGGGACGGACAAGACTTGCCAGATGAACCTGTATATGAAGGACTTTATGAAGACCTGAGTTTATTAAAAAAGAATAAAACCTTTGGAAAAATCATAGCAAGATTAAATTATGAAAAATCAGGTTTCAGTAGCTTAATAAAAAAAACAATAAGAAAAATAGATAAACTTGAAGAGGGTAATTATAAAGAACAGTTTATTAAAATTCACAAAAGATGGGGCCAATCTGAATATTTGGTTGCTTTAAAAAATACTGCTCCCAATTGGTCTTATGCTAAATATTTAAAGGGGGTAGATTTAAAATTTGATGAAAAAAGAAATATTATTCAACAAGATGAAGATAGACGTATTTATAAAACACTTTGGCTGAGAACAATAAATGTAGCTTTTTGGGTTACAATTTTCTGTTTTATTCTCGCTTATCCAATTGCACACTTATTGGCTACTTTACCAATGAAATATAGCAATTTGTTGATGATTTGTGTTCTGCTTCCTTTTTGGACTTCACTGTTAGTTAGAACATCAAGTTGGATGGTATTGCTACAACAGCAAGGACCAATTAATGATTTAATTGTTTGGTTGGGTTGGGCTGCGGACGATAACAGGCCAGAATTAATGTATAATGTAATTGGTACATTTGTTGCAATGACACAAATTTTACTCCCATTTATGGTTCTTCCACTTTATAGTGTCATGAAAACAATCTCTCCAAGTTTAATGAGAGCTGGAAAATCATTAGGTGGAACTCCATTAGTTTCATTTTTTAAAATTTATTTTCCATTAACAATCCCAGGAATTGGCGCAGGAAGTTTACTGGTATTTATTTTAGCAATTGGTTACTATATCACCCCAGCTTTAGTGGGTGGAGCAAGTGGATCTTTGATTAGTAACAATATAGCTTATCACATGAAAAGTTCACTAGACTGGGCTTTTGCATCTGCTCTTGGAACAATGCTATTAGTAGGAGTGTTGGCTATATACTGGGTTTATAATAAATTAGTTGGAATTGATAATATTAAATTAGGATAATTATGGCATTACCAAACCATACACCATTAAATTATAGAATATGGCATTACACATATTTAACTTTTTGTTTTTTAGTGTTCTTCTTTTTGATAGCTCCACTGTTTGTAATTTTGCCACTTTCATTCAACGCAGAACAATATATCCATTTTTCAGCTAAGATGCTTGCACTTGATCCTGAAGGTTTCTCTTTAAGATGGTATGAAGATATGATTTATGGAACTAAAAATCCATGGGGTTTGGCAACTAAAAATAGTTTAATTATTGCTTTCTTTGCAACAATCGGTGCTACAATTTTAGGAACAGTTGCGGCTCTAGGTTTAAGTAGTAGGCACATGCCATATAAAGCAGCTTTTATGGCGTTATTAATTTCACCAATGATTGTACCTCTAATTATATCTGGTACAGCAATTTTCTTTTTTATGGCAAAAGTTGGCTTAGCAGCTACTCATACAGGAATTGTACTGGCTCATATAATCTTAGGTACGCCATTTGTAGTAATCACAGTTACAGCAACATTGTCAGGCTTTGATCATAGTGTAACTAGAGCAGCAGCAAGCTTAGGAAGTAATCCAGTTAATACATTTATGAAAATTACATTACCTTTAATTATGCCAGGAGTAATATCTGGAGCTTTATTCGCATTTGTTACTTCATTTGATGAAGTTGTAGTAGTGCTATTCTTAGCTGGGTTAGAAAACACAACTATTCCAATTCAAATGTGGGTTGGTTTAAGAGAACAGTTAAGTCCAACTATTATGGCTGTGGCAACATGTTTAATTGTTATGTCTACTTTAATTTTAGTAACTGCAGAATTATTAAGAAGAAGATCTGAGAGACTTAGAGGGATTAATAGATAATCATTTTAATTAATTATTTTTTTCATTAAGGATATTATAATTATGGATATTAAAAAAGTTGTTGTTATCGGATCAGGAACAATGGGTAGCGGAATAGCAGCACATTTATGTAACGCAAAAATTCCAGTAACTCTTTTAGATTTAACAACCGAGATTTCTGAAAAGGCAAGAGATCGAATATTCAACTCAAAACCACCATTACTATTGGATAAATCTAAAATAGATAATATTAAAGTTGGCAATATTAATGATAACTTTGATGTTGTTAAAGATGCAGATTGGGTTGTTGAAGCAGTTGTTGAGAGAATTGATATTAAACATAATATATATGAAAAAATATTTAAAAATAGAAAAGATGGAGCAATTGTTTCATCAAATACATCTTCAATACCAATTAAAGTTTTATCAGAAAAATTAACCTCAGAAGAAAAAAAAGATTTTTGTATTACTCATTTTTTTAACCCAGTTAGATACATGGGATTATTAGAGATAGTTAAAAATGAAAATAATGATTTAGAGAAGATTAATTCACTTAAGAAGTTTTGCGAAATAGAATTAGGTAAAGGCGCAATTGTTTGTAATGACACTCCAGGATTTCTAGGTAACAGAATAGGTGTTTTTGCAATGCAAATTGCAATGACAGAAGCTTTTAAAATGAAACTTAGCATTGAAGAAGCTGATGCAATATTCGGAAGACCAATGGGTATTCCAAAAACAGGAGTTTTTGGTCTTTATGATTTAATCGGAATTGATTTAATGGCTGATGTTTTGAAAAGTTTTATTAAAGAGCTACCTGAAAATGACCCTTTCCAGGAAGTTGCTAAAGAAATTCCCCTAGTAAAAAAATTAATTGAAACAGGTTACACTGGCCGAAAAGGAAAAGGTGGTTTTTACCGAATGAATAAAATTGGTGAAACTAAGATTATGGAGGCAATTAATTTAGAAACGGGCGAGTATTCTGTTAGTCAAAAAATTAAAATTGGTACTGATAAAGTTGATTTAAAATCTTTGATCTCAAGAGATGATAAATTTGGAGAGTATGCTTGGTCTGTTATTTCAAAGATTATAAAATATTCATCATCTTTAGTACCAGGTATTACCAAGGAATTTAATGATATAGATGAGGCAATGAGACTGGGTTTTAACTGGGCAAAAGGTCCGTTTGAAATGTTAGAAGAGATAGGTGTTGAAAACTTTTTTAGTAAAGTTGATGAAATTAAAGGAAATGAGTTTTTAGAAAAATTATCTAAAAGTAAAGATCAAAATTTTTACGGTTCTAGACAAAAATATACTGATATTGAAACCCTAGGAAAAGTTAAGAAAAAAGCTATGAGCATTGATGGAAATAATTCGGCTCAAGTTTATCGTTTTCAAGATTATAATATTGTTGAGTTTACTACTAAAGCTAATGCACTTGACTATGACTCAATGGATGCACTTAAAAAAGCAACCGACAAACCTTTAATTATCATCAATGAGAGTATGCAATTTTCTGCTGGAGTAAATTTAACTTATACAATGGATTTTGCTAATAAAGGTGATTTTAAATCTATTGAAAAATTTATTAAATATTTTCAAGAAACATGTAAGCATTTAAAATATTCTGAATATCCTGTGATTTCAGCTCCCTCAGGTTTAACTCTTGGTGGAGGATTTGAGGTGATGGTGCAAAGTAATTTTGTAGCTTCTCATACAAACATAGTTGTTGGTTTAGTAGAAACTATTGTTGGCTTAATTCCAGCAGGTGGTGGCTGTAAGGAAATGCTAGCAAGATGGCTTGATACAGATGAAGCTAAAAAAGATCCCCATTACGCACCTCTTAAAGTATTTGATATAATCGGTTACGGTAAAACAGCCACATCACCAGTTGAGGCAGAACCTATGAAATATCTAAAACCTCAAGATAAAAAAATTATGAATAGAAATAGCTTATTAGAAGTTTCAATGGAAATTTTGAATAACAATAAAGACTTTAAAGCTTCGTCAGAATTAAAATTTAATCTTCCAGGCAAAACAGTTCTTCCAGAAATGAATAAAATTTTAGAAAAATTATATAATGATAAAGTTATACTAGATCATGGTTTAAAAGTAGCACAAGAACTAGCTCATGTATTGAGTGGTGGCGATACCTCAATTGAAAAAACATTATCAGAAGATGATTTATACAAATTAGAATTGGATGCTTTTATGAGACTGATTGAAACTATGGAAACTCAAGATAGAATCAAACATACACTCGCAACTGGTAAGCCACTAGTTAATTAATTTTTACTTAACATCCTGACTGTATATATAAAATCGGGTCTAAGAACATATTCAGATCTATGAGAGTATCTAATTTTTTCTAACACATTGATACCGTAAATCACTTTACCTAAAGGAGTATACTCGCCCTCAAATAGTGGCTCATTATCAAGAATAATAAAAAACTGACTATCTTCAGTATCATATTTTAAAGTTCTCGCTAAACCAACTGAACCTCTCTCAAAATTAAACTCAGCGTCAACCTCTGATTTAATATTACCTAGACCTGATTTACCAGTTCCAATTTTTTCATAATCTAATTTATCTTTTTTTCCAAACTCAAGATCACCTGCCTGAACTAGTTTATCTTTAATCACTCTATGAAAAGCAACATTGTCATATGCTTTTAGATTGATTAATTTTTTAAATCTTTCTACTCCATTTGGAGAAATCTCAGGATAGAGTTCAATTATGACATTGCCACATTCAGCATTAAGCACAACAATATTATTTGGTTTTTCAAAATTAATTTTTTGTGGATCAAAATTTTTCACAAACAAGCACTTATTTTTTACTACAATTGCAAAACTTAAAGCAAAAACTCCAAGTAAAATTAAAAAAAAAAATATTAATTTTTCATGTAGGGAGGCTTTAACTTTTTTTATCATATCTAAAATACAAAAGTATTATCAATTTCTTTTAATTTATCTTTTATAAACTTAATTTTTTTATTGAGAATTTCATCGTCTGAAATTTTGTAATTCCCAGTTATTAAATGAGAATATACCTCTGCCATGTCTTCGGATGGAATTGTCATTGAATATTCTGTAAAAAAACCATTAGTATTAGCGTAAGTATCTAATCCTAATTTTTTTGAGCAAGTAGAACAATCAGCATATTTAAAACTTGGCTTATTAAACTTTTTCCATTCATTTTCATCAAATAATTCTTTAAAACCGTCATTTATAATATGAAATAATTCATGGTGAATTACTCTTTCAAAATATTTTTCATTAAATTTTAAATCTATAATTAACGTTTTCATCACATGATCAGGAATTCCAGCTGTGTTAATTCCTGAAATAGATAAGTTTTCACACATTACAATATATTTAAGATTAATTTTTTTTAAAAATTCTTTTGAATATCGCCTTAAATTTTTAGATAAAATTTGATATTTTTTATCATATGTTTCTTTGTCTGAATTAATGCAAGAAATGTTTTTTTGAACCCCAAGTCTAAAGGGCTTAGTTGCATAAAAATATTTAAGTTTATTGTGAGTTTTTAATTGATAAATTTCTAAATTTGGTATTTTAATGAGATTATAAATAGAATTTGAATTTGCTGGTGTTATTAAAAAAAATGATATTAAAACCAGCTTAAAAATTTTCATAAACATAATTTAGATGATATTCGATTTAAAAAGAATGTGATACATTTTGTTTAAAAATGAAAAAAGAACGAAATAAAAATCCAATCCAACCTGTAAGTGGGACTAAAGTTCCAAGATTTGCTGGTCCGTCAACATTTGCAAGATTGCCAGAGTTAAGAGATGTTGAAAGTTGTGACGTTGCAATTGTTGGAATTCCTTTTGATGCCGGTACGAGTTATAGACCAGGTGCAAGATTTGGTCCACAAAGTATAAGACAAGCATCAAGACATTTGAGAACAAATTATCATCCAAGTTATGATGTAGAGCCATTTAAAATTCAGCAAGTTGCTGATGCTGGTGATATTGCATGCAATCCATTTAGTATTGATGAAGCAATTAAACAAATAGAAGTGGGTGCATCAGATTTATTAAATAAGGTTGGAGGAATTATAAGTTTAGGTGGAGATCATACTATTGCAGTACCATTGTTAAGAGCAATCAATAAAAAAAATAAGGGCCCTGTATCTTTAGTTCATTTTGATGCTCACTTAGATACTTGGGACACATATTTTGGTGCACCGTATACTCATGGAACTCCATTTAGAAGGGCTAGAGAAGAAGGATTATTTTTAGATGATGCTTCTATGCATGTTGGAATTCGAGGCCCTCTTTACAGCAGAGATGATATTAAAAATGATGAAAGTTTCGGATTTAAAATAATTCATTGTGATGAATTTCAAACAGAAGGAACTGATAAAATAGCAGAAAGAATTAGAAAAAGAGTGGGAGACAATCCTCTATACTTATCAATTGATATTGATGTTTTAGATCCTGCATTTGCTCCAGGAACTGGTACACCAGAAATTGCAGGGATGACTACAAGAGAGATGGTAAATGTTTTAAGAGGTTTGTCTGGATTAAATTTAGTTTCAGCTGATGTTGTTGAGGTTTCTCCAGCATATGATCATGCAGAGGTAACTTCTTTGGCGGCGGCTACTATTGTTTATGAATTAACTAATTTATTTGCAAAAACATAGAGAAAGGATAACGTTATAACATGCTAGACAAAAAAAATTTTTACATTAATGGAGCGTGGGTTAAGCCAAATAGCTCTGAGGAAATTAAAGTAATTGATCCTGCTACTGAAGAAAATTGTGCAGTAATTACTTTGGGGAACAAAACCGATGTTGATATTGCTGTTAATGCTGCAAAAAATGCCTACGAGTCTTGGTCTTTCACTTCTAAAGAAGAAAGAATCGGATTATTAGAGAAACTTTATGAAAATTATAAGAAAAGATGGGCAGATATTGCAGAAGCTATAACTCTTGAAATGGGCGCTCCAAAAGATTTTGCAACAAAATTACAAGCAGGCACAGGAGCAAGTCATATCAAATCATTCATCAGATATTTAAAAAATTTTGAATTTGAAAAATCTTTAGGAGATCACGCTCCTAACCAAAGATTAATTTATGAACCAAAAGGTGTTTGTGCATTAATAACACCATGGAATTGGCCGATGAACCAAGTTTGTTTAAAAGTAATGCCAGCAATTGCTGCAGGTTGTACAATGGTTTTAAAGCCATCAGAATTAGCACCACTCTCATCAATAATACTTGCTGAAATTATTGATGAAGTAAAATTTCCAAAAGGTGTGTTCAATTTAATCAATGGTGATGGAGCAACAACAGGTGATGCTCTTACAAGTCATCCAGATATTAATATGATTTCATTTACTGGATCAACAAGAGCAGGAGCTTTGATTTCACAAAATGCTGCTAAAGATTTTAAAAGAGTAAGCTTAGAATTAGGTGGCAAGGGAGCAAATATAATTTTTAAAGATGCTGATCCAGAAGCTATTGAAAGAGGTGCTTTTAGATGTTTTAGAAATTCTGGACAATCTTGTAATGCACCAACAAGAATGTTAGTTGAAAAATCAATGTATGAAGAGGCTCTTGAGAGATTAAAAAAATATACTGAAAACTTTAAAGTTGGTGATCCTAAAAAAGAAGGAGAACATATAGGTCCAGTTATTTCAAAAACTCAATATAATAAAATACAAACTCTAATACAAAAAGGAATAGATGAAGGTGCAAAATTAGTTGCTGGAGGAACAGGCAAACCTGATGGATTAGACAAAGGTTACTTTGTTAAACCAACTGTTTTTGCAGATGTAAATAATAATATGGATGTTGCAAGAACAGAAATTTTTGGACCTGTCTTATCCGTTATCCCATTTGAAACTGAAGAAGAGGCAATAAAAATTGCAAATGATACTTCTTATGGATTAACGAACTACATCCAAACCCAAGACTCTGAAAAAGTACAAAGAGTTGCAAGAAAATTAAGATCTGGAATGGTAGATGTTAATGGAGCTGGTATTGCAGTTGACGCACCCTTCGGTGGTTTTAAACATTCTGGAATAGGTCGAGAAGCAGGTGAACATGGTTTAGAAGAGTTTTTAGAAGTAAAAGCTGTAGGTGGCTGGAGTTAATTTACTGATTTATCTTTTACACCTTCTAAAAACTTTAGGCACTTTTTCATTTCATTTAATTCTATGAACTCGTCAATTTTGTGAGCCTGTTCTATCGATCCAGGTCCACAAACAACAGTACTGATGCCTAGTTCTTGAAATAAACCAGCTTCTGTTCCAAAAGAAACCACTTCTCTAGAATTATCACCAGTTATGTTTGATACAAATTCACATGCTTCAGACTCATCTAATCTGTTAAAACCAACTACTTCACCTATCACTTCTTTTTTAATATAAGAATCTGGAAATACTTTTTTCATTTCTGGCAGAAGCACCTCATTCGCATATTTATCAATTTCTTTCGTAACAAATTCTCCATCATCTTTAACAACTGGTCTTGTTTCCCATTCAACACTACATTTATCTGCAATTACATTATGAGCAATACCACCGTTAATTCCACCAATTGATAAAGTTGAATGTGGAGGATCAAAAATACTATCTTTTTGAACTCTTTTTTTTAATTCTTCTCTAATCTCTAAAAGTTTTCCAACATATCTAGTAGCATATTCAGCTGCATTTACTCCTAAATGTGGTTTAGAACTATGTCCTGCAAGTCCTCCAAAGTGAACTGTGTATTCATTCATACCTTTGTGGGCATCAATAATTTTCATTTTAGTTGGTTCACCAATTATACAAATCCCATTTTTGATATCTCTTTTTTTCAGTTCCTCTATTAATAAAGGAGCTCCAATACATGCAGTCTCTTCATCAAATGTATAACAGAAATGTAAGTCTCTATCTAAATTACTTTCTTTGAATATAGGTGCATAAGCAAGTGTACATGCAATAAAACCTTTCATATCACATGAGCCTCTTCCATATAATTTATCATCTTTAATAGTTGCTACGAATGGATCACTGCTCCAACCTTTAGACACTGGAACCACATCAGTGTGTCCAGATAATATGATGGGTTTTTTTGTGCTTTGATTTTTTGCTTTTAAGGTTCCAAAAAGATTAACTCTTTTTTTATCAGCATCATAAATTTTGAAAGTATCTATATCGATGCTCTTTAAAATTTTTTCACAATAATCAATTAAATTACTGTTATCTTGACCTGAGATAGTTTTAAATGCGATTAAGTCAGTTAAAATCTTGATTGATTTTTCATATAAATTGTTATCTATACTCATAAAATTAAAACACTATATTATATTATGATTAAAGAGCAAATTACCTATAATGATTTTGATAAAGTAGATATTAGAATTGGTACTGTAATTTCTGTAAAAAAAAATGAAAAAGCCAGGAAACCTTCATTAGTTATTAAAGTTGATTTTGGAAGCGAAATTGGCATTAAACAATCTTCAGCTCAAATTACTCATTATTATAATGAGGAGAATTTAAAAGGAAAACAAGTTATTGCTGTTTGTAATTTTCCTGAAAAAAATATTGCTGGAATAGTTTCTCAAGTATTGGTTTTAGGAGCGATTGATGCCGATGGTAAGGTTACACTTGTTCATCCCTCTCAAAAAGCAGAAAATGGATTACCGATCGCTTAGTAATGCATCCTGAAATTCTCTCTATAACTTTATTTGGAATAGTTGCTGCATTTACCCCTGGACCAAATAATTTTGTTGCTTTCTATTCTGGTTTCAATTTTGGCATTCTTAGAACACTACCACATATACTTGGTGTAACTTTTGGATTTCCATTTTTATTATTATGTTTAACCCTAGGGCTGATAAATATTTTTAAGCTTTATCCTTTAATCCAAGAGGTTTTAAAATATTTAGGAACTCTATTTTTAATTTATTTAGCATACAAAATTTCTTTTTCAGGATCTTCTGATCAGGAAAATAAAAATAAAAATCCAATCAAGTTTCATGAAACTTTTATTTTTCAATTTTTAAATCCTAAAGGAGTTATTGCATCAATTATTCTTGTTTCAACTTATATTAATCCAGGAGAAACCTTTGTAAGTTATACGACTCAAATTATCATTATGGCTTTAATTGTTTCAGTAACTAGTATAACTCTGTGGACTTTTTTAGGTAAATTTTTCAGGAAATTTGCGACAAATCAGAAATTTATTAATTACTTTAATTATGCTATGTCACTGCTGCTTTTAACAAGCATAATAACTTTTTATTTATAATATGACCCCAGGAAATAAAAATTCTTATAAATCAAAAAAAAAAATCACAATTAATGACAAAGAGTATAATTATTACTCATTAAATGAAGCAGAAAAAAATGGACTTGAAGGAATAAATAAACTTCCAAAATCTATTAAAATTTTACTAGAAAATTTATTGAGATACGAAGACGACTTAAGTGTAACGAAATCTCAAATAGAGGCGATTAAAAACTGGCTAAAGACAAAAAAATCTAAAACTGAAATTGCATATAGGCCAGCAAGAGTTTTGCTTCAAGATTATACAGGAATACCTGCGGTTGCAGATTTAGCTGCAATGAGAGAAGCAGTCAAAGAAAAAAATAAAGATCCAAATACAATCAATCCATTATCTGCAGTTGATCTTGTAATTGATCACTCTGTACAAGTTGACCAGTCTGCAAAAGCAGATTCTTTTGAAAAAAATGTCGATATAGAATTTGAAAGAAATGGAGAAAGATATTCTTTTTTAAAATGGGGACAACAGGCATTTGATAATTTTAGAATAGTTCCACCAGGAACAGGAATTTGTCACCAAGTAAATCTTGAATATTTGTCAAAAGTTGTTTGGTCAGAAGAATTTAAAGGTGAAAAATATCTTTTTCCAGATACTTTAGTTGGAACAGATAGTCATACAACAATGGTTAATGGTTTATCTGTTTTAGGATGGGGTGTTGGAGGAATTGAAGCTGAAGCAGGAATGTTAGGTCAACCAATTTCTATGTTAATACCAGAAGTCATCGGTTTTGAAATGAAAAACAAAATGCCAGAAGGAACTACGGCAACTGATTTGGTATTAACTGTTGTTAAAATGTTAAGAGATAAAGGAGTGGTTGGTAAATTTGTTGAGTTTTATGGAGAAGGTTTAAAAAATTTAACTCTTGCGGATAGAGCAACAATTGCAAACATGGCACCAGAATATGGTGCTACTTGTGGTTTTTTTCCAATTGATGAGGAAACATTAAAGTATTTAAAATTTTCTGGAAGAGATCAACAAACTGTTGATATCGTAGAAAATTATGCCAAGGAACAAGGTTTATGGGCGAGCAACGAAATAGAATTTACTGACATTATATCTTTAGATATGTCTACAGTTGTACCAACTATTTCAGGACCTAAAAGACCTCAAGATAAAGTTCTTTTAACAGATGCACCTGTTTCGTTTCAAAAAGTATTGCAGGAAGCTACAAATAAAAATCAAAAATCAATTTCAAAAGTAACAAATACAGATTATGAAATTAAAGATGGCTCAATATTAATTGCAGCAATAACTTCTTGTACAAACACTTCTAATCCAAATGTGCTAATTGGGGCTGGACTGTTAGCAAAAAAAGCTATTGAAAAAGGTTTGCAAGTTAAACCCTGGGTAAAAACTTCTTTAGCACCTGGATCTCAAGTGGTTACAGACTATTTGGCAAAAGCTGGATTAAACACTTATTTAGATCAGCTTGGCTTTAATTTAGTTGGTTATGGCTGTACAACTTGCATTGGAAATTCAGGCCCACTTCCAGAAAATATTGTAGAAGCTATCCAAAAAGAGAATATTTATGCAGTTTCAGTTTTGTCAGGAAATAGAAATTTTGAGGGAAGAATTTCACCACATATAAAAGCTAACTATTTGGCTTCACCTCCACTTGTTGTTGCATATGCAATAGCTGGGCATATGGAAGTTGATATGTACAAAGATCCATTAGGAAAAGATAAAGAAGGAAAAGATGTTTTTTTAAAAGATATTTGGCCCTCAAATAAAGAGATAGAAGATACTTTAAAAGATTCACTTAATGCTGAGATGTTTATACAAAGATACTCAAATGTTTCTGAGGGCCCAACTCAATGGCAAAAAATTAAGACTGATAAAAGCAGTATTTATAATTGGGATGAGGGATCAACATATGTAAAAAAACCTCCGTTTTTTGACTCGTTATCAGATAAACCAGAAGGATTTAAAGAAATTAAGGATGCAAGACCATTATTAATTTTAGGTGATATGGTTACTACTGACCATATATCGCCAGCTGGCAGCATTCAAAAAGATAGTCCAACCGGTGAATATTTCATGGAACACCAAATTTTACCTAGAGATTACAACTCATATGGTTCAAGAAGAGGTAACCATGAAGTTATGATGCGAGGAACTTTTGCAAATATAAGAATTAGAAATGAAATGGCTCCTGGTACAGAGGGAGGTTTTACAAAGTTATATCCAGAGGAAAAAGTTCTTCCTGTCTATGATGCAGTTGTTGAATATAAAAAAAGAGGAACAGATTTAGTTGTAATTGGTGGAAAAGAGTATGGAACTGGATCGTCCAGGGATTGGGCAGCTAAAGGAACAAAATTACTTGGAATAAAAGCAGTAATTGCTGAAAGTTTTGAAAGAATTCATCGATCTAATTTGATTGGAATGGGAATATTGCCATTACAATTTATTAATGATGTAAACAGAAAAAATTTAAAATTAATTGGTTCTGAATTAATTAGTATTCTAAATATAGAAAAGGGCGTTAAACCCTCAGATCAAGTGACAGTCGAAATTAAATATGCTTCAGGCGAAATAAAGAAAATTAAAACTTTATGCAGAATTGATACGAAAAATGAATTAGAGTATTATAAAAATGGAGGTATTCTTCAGTACGTTTTAAGGAATATGATTTAGTTATGGATGAAGATTTATCAATTATAAATACCAATACTAGAAATGAAAAAATTAAAAATTTTTTTGTAAATAATAAAAATAAAATAATTTTGGGTATAATAATTCTAATAGTTATTATAGTTGGTGTTTTTAGTTACGATAAATATTTAATAAATAAAAAAAAAGATATCTCAGATAGTTATAATTCAATAATCATTGATTATTCAGAAAAAACAAAAGAAAAAACAGCTAGCAGCCTGATTGAAATTATTAACAAGAAAGATCCAACTTATTCACCTCTATCACTGTATTTTATAATTGATAATAATCTTGTAAGCGATCAGTCTAAAATTAATTCGTTGTTTGATATATTGATAAAGGATACTTCATTAGACAGTGAGATTAACAACTTAATTATATACAAGAAGGCACTATACAATGCAGATAATGCTCAAGAAAGTGATCTTTTAAATATATTAAATCCATTGATTAATTCTAAAAGTGTTTGGAAATCTCATGCATTATATTTAATGGCAGAATA
Source organism: uncultured Pelagibacteraceae bacterium (assembly GCA_902522385.1). Lineage (GTDB taxonomy): Bacteria > Pseudomonadota > Alphaproteobacteria > Pelagibacterales > Pelagibacteraceae > Pelagibacter. The sequence continues at coordinate 47,362 of CABYVK010000003.1, read as the reverse complement.
TTTTTATTCTAATAACCAAAAGCAAAAAGCTAAAGAGTTTTATAATCAAATAATTGGTTTAGAAAATTCAAATCCTGAACTGAGAATTCAAGCTGAAAAAATATTAAGTAGAGATTTGAGTGAATAGATTAATATTTTTATTAATTTTAACTTTTTTAACTAATTGTTCACTAAACGAGAATTCTAAAATATGGACTAAGGATCAGATAGAAAAGAAGAAGCAAGAAAATCTAAAAAAAGTTTTTAAAGATGATAAAAAAATAATAAAAGAATTCAATAGTGAGCTCAGAATAGTATTAGATAATATTAAAATTAACAATAAAATCAAAGATGATAAAAACAATTATGGAGCACAAGGCTATAATGGAGATTTTAAAAAAATTGAAACAATTAAATTCAAAAAATTAAAGAATATTGATCACTTAAATTACAATCCAATCTTCTTGAATGATGGAATTATTTTTTTTGAAAACAAAGGATCTATAATCAGATATGATGAAAATAATAAAGTTTTATGGAAAAGTAATTTTTATTCAAAAGCTGAAAAGAAATTATTCCCTAAAATTTATTTTATTAAAGATAATCAAAATCTAATAGTTGCAGACACAATCTCAAAGTTTTATTCAATTAATGTTAATACAGGAAATTTAAATTGGTCAAAAAATAATTCATATCCATTTAATTCCGAAATTAAAAAATATAATAACAGATTTTTTGTTGTTGATTATAAAAACACTTTAAGATGCTATTATATCAACGATGGATCACAATGCTGGAATGTCAAAACTGAAGGATCATTTACTTTATCAAATACCAAAACTTCTTTGGTTTTGGTTGATGATAAAGTTATATTTAATAACTCTGTAGGTGAAATAACTGCAGTTAATATAGAAACAGGCATGCTTCTTTGGCAGTTACCTACACAGAGTAGTAATATAATTTATGAGGCATATAATTTCCAAACATCAGAATTAGTTTCCGATGGAAAATCAATCTATTTTTCAAATAATAAAAATGAATTTTATTCAATTGATGTAAATTCAGGAGCAATAAACTGGATAAATAAAATTAATTCTAATATTTTACCAATAATTATTAAAAATTTAATTTTTACAATTTCAAAAGAGGGTTTTTTATTTGTAATTGAAAAAAATAATGGAAATATAATTAGGATAACTGATTTATATAACCAATATGAAAAAAAGAAAAGATCAAAAATAAAACCAATTGGTTTTTCGATAGGAAATAAAAACTTATATTTAACAAATTCAGATGGAAAGATTATCATTGTTGATTTAAGTCTGGGAGACATTATAAAAGTAGAAAAAGTCTCTGGAAACCTTGTATCCAAACCTTTAATTTTTAAAAATAATTTATATTTAATTACAAATGGAAAAATTGATAAGTATAATTAATTATGATCTTAAAATTTTTAGAAAAGATCGGAAGAAAAAAAGTTGTACTAGATAGAGGTCCTTCACACCCAAAATTCCATGAGGCAAAACCATGGATGAACAGATACTATGTTTTATTAAGAAATAGACCCAGATGGTTTCCATTTAATATATTAATTCATGAGATGTTGGCAGATGATCATGGAGAGGGAGTTCATAATCATACATTTCCATATATGACCATAATTTTAAGAGGGGGTTATTGGGAAACAATAAGTAAAGGTAAGTTTTGGCGACCACCAGGTTATATTGGTTTCAGATCAGCGAATAATTTACATAGAGTAGATTTGGAACCAGGAACTAAACCATTAACATTGTTTATATCAGGTCCATTTGGGCTTAGGAAAGGGCCAAGGTCAGAGTATGGTATTGATTTTAAAACTAAAAAAAATTGATGCCAAAAAATCTTGAAAAAGAATTCATATCTTATTGTGAAAATCAAGATCTAGAGGCAAATCCTAATCAAATTGCTGTAATTAAAAAATTAGAAGATTACTATAATACTAATAACAAATTATTCTTTTCTAAATTGTTTTCTAAACAAATATCTAAAAGAGGATTTTATTTATATGGTGGTGTAGGGGTTGGTAAAACAATGATTTTAAACTTTTTTTATGATCATCTTGAAGAAAAAAAATTAAAAAAGCATTTTAATGAATTTATGTTAGGTTTTCATGATTTTGTCCATGAGCAAAAAGAAAAAAATGAAGAAAATGTAATCAATCAATTTGTCAAAAATTTAAAATCAAAAGCTTCATTAGTTTATTTCGATGAGTTCCAAGTAACAAACATTGTTGATGCAATGATTTTAGGAAAACTATTTGAACAAATATTTAAAGAAGATATTAAAATAATTATTACTTCAAATACTAAAATTTCAGAACTTTATAAAGAAGGTCTTCAACGTGAACAATTTATACCTTTTATAAAAATAATGGAAGATCAATCCATCCAGTATGAATTAAAAATTGAGGATGATTATAGAAAATCTAATGATAATCAAAAACAAAGATATTTTTTTCCACTTAATCAAGAAACCAATTTTAAGATTAATAAATTTTTTAGAACTATAACAAAGGATAAAAAACAATCTTCAATAAAAATTAATGTAAAGGGAAGAGAATTTAAAATAGAAAACTTTTATGAGGGAATTGTTAGATGTGACTTTAATCAACTTTGCGATCAAAATTTAGGAGCGGAAGATTATTTGGAAATAATTAAAAACTGTAAATTTATGGTAATAGACCAAATACCTCAATTTAATGATGTGAATTCAAATCAACAGCAACGTTTTATCACTTTGTTAGATGTAATTTATGATAAAAATATTTCATTAGCAGTTACAGCTGATCTAAATTTAGATCAATTTACCTCTTCAAGATTGTTAGAAAAACCATTTAAACGAACCATTAGTCGTTTGTATGAGCTTACATCGAAGGAGTATAATTGATTAAACAAGAATTTTATAATCTTCAAATTAAGACTAATGGTCAAAAGTTATATGAGTTTACTAATGATACAATTCATTGGATTGGTCAAAATAACTTTAAAAATGGTATTCTTAATTTAAGTGTTCAACACACAAGCGCCTCATTAATTGTTCAAGAAAATGCAGATCCAGATGTACAAACAGATTTGATAAATTATTTTGATAAATTAGCTCCTATGGACAAAAAACTATATGTTCATACTACGGAGGGAAAAGATGATATGCCTGCACATATTAAATCGACATTAACAAATAATCAAATTTCTCTAAGTGTGAAAGATAGTGAATTGTTGCTCGGAACTTGGCAGGGCATATATTTATTTGAACACAGATTAGAGGCTCAAAAAAGAACTATTATTCATCATTTTATTGGAGAATAAAATTAAATTTATTTTTTCTTCAAAGATTGAAACGCTTCAAGAGCTGCAGCTCTAGCTTTTTCATGAACAACAATAGGGCCTGGGTAATCTTTGCCAATAATTGTTTTTATAGCTTCTTGATACTTTAATTCCATTTCCCATGGTTTATGAATGTATTTTTTTGGCACTTTGCTTAATTCAGGAACCCATTTTTTTACATACAAACCTTCCTTATCAAATTTTTCTCCCTGCAAAATCGGATTAAATATTCTAAAGTAAGGTGCAGCATCAGCGCCACAACCAGCAACCCATTGCCATTGAGCTACATTATTTGCTTTATTGAAATCTAATAAACAATTTCTGAAATGTTTCTCACCTTCAGTCCAATTAATTCTTAAATGTTTTACAAGAAAGGAACCAACAACCATTCGAATTCTGTTATGCATCCATCCAGTTTCATATAATTCTCTCATTCCAGCATCCACAATAGGATAGCCTGTCATTCCTGATTTCCATGCCTTCAAAAATTTATCATTTTTTACCCAAGGAAATTTATCAAATTCTTTTCTATAATTACCTTTTAAAAATTCGGGAAAATAATTAATTAAACTATGTGAAAATTCACGCCACCCTAATTCATTGATATATTTCCTATAGCCAATTCCTTTAGATTTTATTTCATTACATTTTTGCCAAATAGTACTTACGTGAATTTGACCATGTTTAATGTATGGAGACAATTTTGATGTACCTTCGATTGATGGATAATCTCTAGCTGTTCCATAATCTTTAATTTTTTTTTCAATTAAATTATTAAGAACTTTTTTCGAATCATTTTCAGAAACTTTCCAGTATTTCTCAAATTTTTTATACCAATTTTTTTTTGGTAAAATTTTTTTAGGTTCAATACTGTTTTTAAAAAAAGAAATTAATTTAACTTTTTTTTTTACAACATAATTTTTGCTTGGGGGCAAACTAAGATATTTCTCTTCAGCATTTCTCCAGAATGGACTAAATACTTTAAAAGGTGTACCGTCATTTTTAGTTACTTCTTGAAACTCATTAAGAATATTTCCTTTAAAATATTTGAACTCAACTTCGTTTTTTAGAAAAGCATCTCTTATTTTTTTTCCTTTAGCAATTACATCTGGTTCATATATTTTATTCCAATATACAGAAATATTATCTTTTTTTTTAATTTTTGATAATACATCTAGCTCGTCCCCCTCTAATATTTGAAGATTGATTTTATATTTAAATAATTCTGATTTAAATTCCTCTAGAGACTTATATAGCCACCATTTTTGTGCTTCCCTTTTTTTATCAAAATCAGTTTTATTATAAATAAACAGTGCTACAACGTTATCGTGATTTTGACTCGCAAAAGATAATGCAGGATTATGTTCAATTCTAAAATCTTCTCTAATCCAAAATATTGCATTTTTTTTCATGTGAATTTATTTTCTGCCTTTAGATAACAGTTGTTTGTAAAGTTTTACATCTGCATTACCTTCGCATCCTATTACCAAAACATTAGAATTTTCGTTAAGCTCTAAAAGTTTTTTAGTTTTAGTATTATTACAAACGCCTACCAGGCTTATAATACCAGGTGCAGAGCACTCTCCACCAATTATTGAATTTTTACTAAGCTTTTTGTCTTTCAACATCGCTACAGTTTTAGCAATATTTCGATCACTTACAGACACACAACAATTGCTCGTTTTTTTCAATATTTGCCAAGGAATATATGACATTTCATTACATGACATACCACCCATGATGCTCTCCTTTTTAATTTTAATTTTTTTTAATTTATTGTGTTTTATGCTTTGAAGAACACAATCAGCTCTATCAGGCTCAACAATTATGATCTTTGGAATTCTTTTAAAATATTTTGCAACACCAGCAACTACACCAGCAGCCATACCACCAACACCAGCTTGTAAGAAAATATGGGTTATATATTGATTTGTTTGTTTAGAAATTTCTTTAATCATTATGGAATATCCTGCCATGGTAAGTTGAGGAACTAATTTATATTCTTTTGTTGAAACATCTTGAACAATTTTCCAATTATTTTTTTTTGATAACTTTTTACATTCGTTAAGTGAATTTTCATAATCACCCTTAACTCTTATTACTTCGGCACCGAATTTTTTAATTTCTTTAACTCTTGTGTCACTAACGTATTGACTAACAAATATTTTACATTTTAAACCCAACCTTTTAGCACCCCATGCTACAGATCTTCCATGGTTCCCAGCGGTTGCTGAGGAAATGATTATATTTTTTTTTCCTTTAGATATTTTTTCAACAGCATAAGCTCCACCTAAAGCTTTAAATGATTTTAAATGAAATCTTTTAGATTCATCTTTATAAAAAACACTATTAAGTTTTAAATTTTTTTGTAATTTCTCAAGCTTTAATAGTGGGGTTGCTTTATAATTTTTCCAACTGGAAATTGATTTAAAAGCGTTTGTTAATAGTAATGAAGGGACAAATCTTAAAACATAATTTCTTTTAAAACCAAAATTATTATTTTTTAAAGATTTTGTAAGTGTCCAGTTCTTAATACTTTTTAAACTCTTCACTTTAACAGTCTAAAGTATTTTGTCTTTCCCATTGAGTTACAGGTTTGGACTTATCGAAGTTTTCTTTATTATCAAATTCCTCAATTTCAGATTTTCTGAGTTTTATATAACTATTGATTGTTTCTTTTCCAAAAGCTTCATTCATTTCTTTATTATTTTGTAATAAATTCAAAGAATGTGTAAGTTTATCAGGCAGTTTTGGTAAGTCAGGATACTTTGCATGGTCTTCATACATATTACAATCCAAAGGTTCACCTGGATTAACTTTATTTTTTAAACCATATAGACCTGCTGCTAAAACGCTTGCTTGTAACAAGTAAGGATTAGCAGAACCATCCATCAATCTTAATTCAAACCTTCCTGGATCAGGTATTCTAATCATATGTGTTCTATTATTACCCGTGTAGGATATACTACTTGGTGACCACGATGCTCCAGACTTAGTTGGTGGTGCGTTAATTCTCCGATAGCTATTTATTGTTGGGTTAAAAAATGCAGATAAAGATGAAGCATTTTTAATTACTCCACCTAAAAAATTATACGCCATTTTACTTAAACCTAGTTTATCTTTATTGTCTAAGAATTTATTTTTACTACCTTGCCAAACAGATACATGGGCATGACAACCGTTACCTGTCAGATTTTCGAATGGTTTAGGCATAAATGTTGCTCTCAATCCGTGCTTTTCAGCAATTGTTTTTACCATAAATTTAAAAAAAGTATGTCTATCTGCTGTTTTTAAGCAATCTGAATAATCCCAATTCATTTCAAATTGTCCATTAGCATCTTCATGATCATTTTGATATGGGCCCCATCCCATTTCAATCATACAGTCACAAATTTCCTTAATTAGATCATACCTTCTCATTAATGCTGATTGATCATAACAAGGCTTGGATTGTGTATCTCTTGGATCTGCAATTGAGCCGCCATCAGGTGAAATCAAAAAATATTCACACTCAACACCTGATTTCATTGTTAAATTTTGTTTTTTAAGTTTTTTTATTTGATTTTTTAACATTACCCTAGGCGACGCATCTACTGGTTTACCATTCATCCATAGATCAGAAGCTAACCATCCTACCTCTTTGTTCCAAGGAAGCTGGATTAAGCTATCTGGATCAGGAATTCCAAACATATCAGAGTCAGCAGGTGTCATATCTAACCAAGCAGCAAAACCTGCAAAACCTGCTCCTGCAACTTGCATCTCTTTAATAGCATGTGCAGGGACTAGTTTTGATCTTAATACGCCAAACAAATCTACGAAACTAATTAAAAAATATTTAATTTCTTTTTGTTTAGCTATTTTAAATAAATCTTTAGACACGATCTAAGTTAACACAATTATTTAAAAAAAGATAAAATTGTTTCTTTATAATAAATTAAATTAACAACAATAATTACAATCACAGCTAGTATTACGCCATACTTAGCCTTAGGAAAAGCAACACCTCTCATTTTTGAGGGTCTTAATTCTTCTTTATTATCTTCCATAAGATTAGTGTAAAAAAAGGGCGCCACATTCAAGTAGCGCCCAAATTTTTATTTTAAATTACCAATCGGTAATATTGCTTTTGTGATCGTTAGCACTATGTTTTTTCCTAGCAAGTCTTGAAAGTTCATCGCTTTCTGATTTTGCTGTTAGAATGTGCCAACCAACCCATAAGATCAATGCAATGATTACCAGTATGCCTTCAACAGATCCAGCTCCAGGGTAAATTGCACCAACAACTTCTTCTGCTGGCTTATTAAGATGATCTATCCAGTTTGTAACTGTAGCCATATTTTTCTCCTTTACCTGGTTGCAGATGCAACTGCTTTTTCATCTTCCTTAGCAGTTTCCATCATTTCATAGTCTAATCCAGCTATCTCAACTTCACGAGGGATTCTTAATTTGCCCATGCCGTTAAGAACTTTAGCTATGATGTAGCCTGGTATTAGTCCAAGAACAACGAACATTATTAATGCTCCGATGAACTGTCCTAATGGATTAATTGTTGCATAAGTTGTTCCGTCCCACATAGCCCCAACACTGTAACCAGATGATGGATAACCATTTAAAACAAAACCACATATTACTAGACCTATAAATCCAGCATAACCATGCACAGCTACGGCACCTACTGCATCATCAATTTTGAACTTACGCTCAACCCAATAATGTAGTTTGTACGAAATAACAACACCGATCATACCAATTATCATTGCTTGTATTGGATGATATAAATCGTTACCTGCAGAAGCACAGATAATACCTGCTAGACCACTTGAATAAGTCCAGAAAGGATCTCCTTTAGCAATCCAGTATCCAGCTAATAACCCTCCTGATAATGACATCAAGAAGTTAAATGTAATACCACTAAGTGTAGTAGGCGTTACGTAAATATTAGTTGCTGTCCAGTAAGATATACCTTCCATACCATACTCAGGTCCTAGATCGAAAATAGGTATGTTACACGCTGCGTAAAATCCCCAGAAACCAGTATAAATTAAAAATAATCCTACTGTTACTAACCAAGGATTTCTTGGCCCAATGTTTCTTGGTTCACCGCTTGATGAGAACTTACCAATTCGTGGTCCTAAAACCATCAGAACACCTAAGGCAAATCCGCCAGCAATTGCGTGAATTACCCCTGATGCGTATGCATCATGATACCCTAAAAGTTTTAACATCCAACCATCGAAGTGCCATCCCCATGCAGCATCAATTGTCCAAAACACAGAACCAATTGCAATTGCTAAAATACCAAATGCAAAAGTCGTAATTCTTTCAATGATTGCTCCAGAAACGATAGAAGCAGCTGTCCAAGAGAAAAGTAAAAAGGCAGCCCAGAAGACACCAGATATATGGTCTCCTAAATTGACAGCCATTAATTCACTTGTTGCTGTATACCACGTAGCACTGAATGCAGATTCATCTGTCACAAGTGCAGCGCTTTCATTCATTATTGATGGTGCTAATCCAGGTCCTGTTGGAAAAGCCCAGTAAATCCACCAACCAAATAAAAACCATGTTACTGTAACCAGCGGTATCAGCATCGTGTTTTTCATAAGAGTATGTTGATGGTGTTTGTATCGAGAAGCTCCAACTTCATACATACAGAAACCGACGTGAATTAAAAACATCAGCACTACTGTTACCCAGTAGTAAAATTCTGTAAATATGGTTGTAAGAGCGCCTAACTGATCAGTCATATTCTCTCTCCATATTAGTTTTTGAAACCCTATTAAATTTTATGATTCGATACAAATATAAAAGTTGTTAAAAACCTATTATGCACAATAGGTTTTTAGAAATAATCAACTCTTGATTGTAAGTCTAAAATTTTAAGTATGCTTTTTTCAAATCAACAAGGGGATGTTTAGGAGACATTTGAAACTTAACTAAAAGTTCTCTAGCAATCATGTCTCTATCTTGTTGATTATTTGGAAGCTTAATTGAACTTGGAATAGTAACCCAACCGTTTGCATTTCTGCAGAATACCGCAGGTCTATCTTCTTCATAGCCCATATGGACATCTTCCAACCAATTTAAATCATCCCATCCCATTGCTTCTATATATTTCTTAAGAAATGGAGTTATTTTTGAATAGTCAGGTAAAAGATTAACATCATATCTGTAACCAATAGACTGACCAATCATTTTTTCTCTAGCCGTCTCTTTTTTTTTACCTAATTGACCCTTGATCTCTTTAGCTTTTGATAACTTTTTATTTTTTTTCTTTGGCATAACTATTTCTATATTTTGTGATAATTATCAACACCAACAGTGTAGTTAGTTCCAGCCAGTGGAACTTTAGCTAATGCTGATGCCTCTGATGTTAAAGCAGCTAAATCTTCTGGCTCTAAAGAGTGGATATTAGTTTTACCACATGCTCTAGCTAGCAGCTGAGCCTCTAAAGTCATTGAGTGAAGATAATTGTAAACTCTTAATGCTGCATCATCAGGGTTTAATCTTGCTCTTAATTTAGGATCTTGAGTTGCAACACCAACTGGGCAACGTCCTGTATGGCAGTGATAACATTCACCTGCTTTTACTCCCATCTCTTTTTCAAAGTCAGCTTCTGGGATATCTTTGTTGCAGTTTAATGCAATCATTGAACCAGTACCAATAGCGATTGCATCAGCTCCAAGAGCTAAAGCTTTAGCCATGTCTGCACCATCTCTTACTCCACCAGCATAAATTAATGTTACTTTTCCAGTTTTACCAACATCATCGATCGCTCTTCTAGCTTCTCGAATTGCAGCAATACCAGGAATACCAGTATTTGCAGCAGCAATATGTGGGCCAGCTCCAGTAGAACCTTCCATCCCATCTAAGTAAATTGAATCAGGATCACATTTTGCAGCCATACGTACATCATCATAAACTTTAGACGCACCTAATTTTAATTGAATTGGCACTTTATTTTTTGTTAATTGTCTTAACTCTTCTACTTTTAAAGCTAAATCATCTGGTCCTAACCAGTCAGGGTGTCTCGCCGGAGATCTTTGGTCAATACCTGATGGCAATGATCTCATCTCAGCAACTTGATCAGTAACTTTTTGACCCATTAAGTGTCCACCCATTCCAACTTTTTGACCTTGTCCAATAAATACCTCAATACCATCTGCTAATTGGGCATGATGTGGGTTAAATCCATATCTTGATTGAATACATTGGTAATACCATTTTTCAGAATATCTTCTTTCGTCAGGTATCATTCCACCTTCACCTGAACATGTAGCACTGCCGGCCATAGTTGCTCCTCTTGCTAAAGCAGTTTTTGCTTCATAAGATAGCGCACCAAAACTCATTCCTGTAATATAAACCGGGATATCTAACTCAATCGGATTTTCACATCTTGGACCTATTACAGTCTTTGTTTCACATTTTTCTCTGTAACCTTCGATTACAAATCTAGTTAGGGTTCCAGGCAAGAACACTAAATCATCAAAAGTAGGAATTTTTTTCATTAATGCCATTCCACGCATTCTGTATCTTCCTAATTGAGCTTTTATATGAATGTCGTCTATTACTTCAGGAGTGAAGATAGCATTATGTCCTAATAAACTTTTATTTCTTTTACCTTCTTCGTGTGCATGGACATCTGCTTTTCCACCAACACCTTTTCCATTCTTTTTAACTTTTTTACTTTTTTTCTTAGGCATTAAATTGCTCCCTTCTTCTCTGTAGGTTCCAAATTATCATAATTCCAAAGTTTTTTACCTGCTACAATTTTTTTCATTTTACTTACATCAAAATTTTCACCAATCTCAGCTACTTTTAATTTTCTTTTTAGCCAATCTTGATCATTTGATGTTAATTCTGAATCTACAGCATCACTACCATATGAACCAATTTCTCCACCTACGAAAATTGTCCCATCATACATAGAGTCACCCAAGTTAATTCCAACGTCTCCAAGTATAATTATTCTTCCTCTTTGCATCATAAAACCTGTAAATGCACCCGCATCTCCACCAATTATGATAGTTCCACCTTTCATGTCAATTCCGGTTCTGGCACCAACACTGCCTTTACAAATTAAATCTCCACCTCTAATTGCCGCACCAAAACATGATCCAGCATTTTTTTCAATTACCACTTTACCAGCCATTAAGTTTTCTGCACATGACCATCCAACTCTTCCGTTAATTCTGACTATTGGACCATCACAAGAACCCATTCCAAAGTATCCTAAACTTCCCTCAAAAATTAAATTCAGTTTATTTAAAATACCAACTCCAAGACTGTGTTTACCTTGTGGGTTTTTTATAACTATTGTTCCATACCCTTGGCTCATTAAGTTATCAATTTCTTTATTAGCTTCTGGTGCAGTCATGTCTTTAACATCAAGCTCTGTTCTTTTATTAAAATCTACATCATACGTACCAAAGTAGTAAAAATTTTCTGCTTCATCAGGGTTAAAGAATTTTTGTTGAGTTCTTCCTGTTAATACCTCAGTGTGCATACCCATCGATTGGGCTTTTGATTTTTTCGACACAGTTTTTAGATTTGCCATACTTTCACCTCCCCATCAAACGGATCATATGTATCAATTTCTTGTGGTAACACAGACCTAATTGCAATTTCCTCTGATCCCATTGCTACTAAATCATCAGATTCATACAAAACCAAAGGTTTTGCAGCCATTGTATCTTTAGCCATACCTAATGAGTCTTTAGTTGCAACAAAGTATGTGAAAACCCCATCAAGACCAGTTAATGACTCTTTCATTCCTTCCTCTAAAGTTGCTCCATGTCTCATTTTTTCTGCAATATAAACTGCAATTAATTCTGAGTCACATTCAGACATAAATCTCATTCCCTTGTTTTCCAAAACTCTTCTGTTATTCCAATAATTAGTTAATTGTCCATTATGAACTACAGATACATCACTAAATGGATAACCCCAGAAAGGGTGAGCAGACTTAATATCCACACCTGATTCAGTTGCCATTCTAGCATGACCGATTGCATGTGTTCCAACTACTTTATCTAAACTATATCTGTCACAGACCATTTTAGCATTTCCAAGATCTTTAATTACTTCTAAAGATTTTCCCATAGATAGAATTTCTACACCTGGAATACTTTCAATTCTTTGTGAAAAGTCTAACAAATCTTTTGTATCATAATCAATCTCATATCTTAGTGAGTAAGGAAGAGTTCTTTCTTCTTTAACTATTTTAGCTCCCATTTCGGCTAGAGTTTGATCTACAATTTTTTTTCTTTCATCGTATACAGACACATCTTCCATAACTGATGAACTTCCTTCTCCTACGTTTTCTCCAACTTTAAAACGCATAATGAAGTTTTTTCCATCTGTATCTCCATATAATGCGTATCCTGTAGAATCTTCTCCTCTATGTTTTAATGCTTGAAGCATACCTTGTAATTCGCTCCCTACATTTGAGGATTTTCCTCTATGAATTAAACCTGCTATTCCACACATATATTTATACCCTTTCTATCTATTTCTGTGACCTACGGTAGACAATCAAGATAAGTATCCAGATCCCATTGTGTAGTTGCACCAAGAAATCTTTCCCACTCATCGTTTTTATACCAATGGAAAACTTTATACATTTCATCTGGCATTGCAGATTTGATGACTTCATCCTCTGCCAATCTATCTAAAGCTTCACCTAAACTTAATGGAAGTTTTTTAACATCTTTACCAGCTTTTTGAGCTTCATAAATATTTCTAGACTCAGGAGCTGCTGGTTTCATCTTCTTACTTATACCTTCATCGCAAGCTTTTAATAAAGCAGCACCTAGTAGATAAGGATTATGCATCGAGTCTACTGATCTATATTCAAATCTTCCCGGAGCAGAAACTCTTAAACCACATGTTCTATTTTGATATCCCCAGTCAGCGTAAACAGGAGCCCAAAAACCTTGATCCCATAATCTTCTGTAAGAATTTACGGTTGAAGATCCAAGAGCAGTTAATGCTGGCAAGTGCTTCATGATACCTGCAATTGATTGTAAACCAATTTTACCTGGTAATTGCATATCTTTTGTATCTGGCATGAAAGTATTAGTTCCACCTTCAACATAACTAAATACTTCTTCAACACCTGGAAGTGTTTTGTTTCCAAGTTTGTTTAGTTTAATTTTTCCACCTTTCCATAAAGACATGTTTGTATGACAACCACTTGCAGAAACACCCATAAATGGTTTTGTCATAAAGCAAGCAATTAAATTATGTTCTCTTGCAACTTGAGCGCAAATTTGTCTGTAGGTTGATAATCTATCTGCGTTCCTTAAAACGTTATCATAGGTCCAATTTAATTCTAATTGACCTGGCGCATCTTCATGGTCTCCTTGAATCATATCAAGACCCATTGCTTTAGCGTACTCAATAACCTTCATAAATACTGGTCTCAATGACTCAAACTGATCTATGTGATAACAGAATGGTTTAGAAAAACCTTTACCTGTAGGAGTTCCATCCTCATTTTTTGTTAACCACATCATTTCAGGCTCAGTACCAACTCTTAATTCTAGACCATGTTTTTTCTTAAATTCATCCATGAAAATTCTCAGATTTCCTCTGCAGTCTGAAGTTAAATGACCGCCTGGATTTTTTCTTTCTTCTCTGTTTCTAAAACAAGTTACAAATACTCTTCCAACTCTTTTATCCCATGGTAATTGAACAAAAGTTTCTGGATCAGGTATTCCAACAAGCTCCATAGCTTCTGGTCCATATCCGATATAATTATTATGACGATCTAAGAATAAGTTTGCTGTAGCACCGTAAACTAATTGAAATCCTTTTTCTGCTGTTCTTTCCCAGTGATCTGCAGGTATACCTTTACCAACAACTCTACCTGTTACAGAAATGAATTGATAATAAATATAAGTGATGCCAAGTTCATTAATTTTTTGTCTAACTTTTTTAACTAATTTTGCTCTTCCTGGCTGGTTAACATGTTTCTCTAGATCTGTCATTTTCACCTCTTAATGAATTTAATTTATTCAAACGTAGCTGAAAAATTTATTTGTGTCTAGGCTTAGAGTCTAGCTCCAAGGAAACGGACTGTTCGAAGTAGGGTGAAGTTCTCCCTTCTCGTAACGGTTGAATCTAAATGGTTTTAACAAATCACTTTCAGTACCAAGAATTTCTTTTGCAACAAGCTCACCAACACCGATCATCTTGTATCCATGGTTTGCATCTGCAATCATGTAAACGTTTTCAAAAAACCTATCAAAGATTGGAAAAGAGTCTGGCGTCATGCATCCAAGACCACCCGATGGTCCTTTTCTATATAAATCAGATTTACCCTCAAATCTTTTTTGACAATGCGCTAAAGCTGAACACCACATTTCACTGAATGCATCAGTAGTTTGATACTCAGGAGACTCAATTCCATAAGGATCAACATTAACTTGATCAAAATGTTTTTTGACTATGTAAGGTGAAGTACCACCTTGAACACCTAATCCATCAATATCAGGTTTATAATAAATTCCCCAAATTTTATCTGTTAATAATTTTTTAGTTTTGTCTGAATATAATGGAGCTGTAGAGTCAACATGAACTACAGGTGGTTGTTTTCCATCATTTGTTTTCAAAAAATCTGGTTCAACACCAATAACACCTTCTTGTAACATCCAGTATGTCCACATATCAGTTTCATGCATTTTTCCATCTTTACCTTTTATGTTAGCTGTTTTAGGTAACTCTAACATATTCCAAAAATCTCTTGCCCAAGGACCTGCACCGATAACAACCTGTTCGCACTCAATTGTACCTTTATCTGTTTCTACTCCTGTAACAGCTTGACTGTTACTTCCTTTTTTAAATCCTGTTACCTTTACACCTTTCATCACTTGAACACCATTTGATGTAGATTTACTCTCAAGTGCTTTAATTGAATCTTTGTTAAATGCGTATCCACCTTTTTTTTCATGAAGTACAGAAGTGATACCTTGTGCCTGCCAATCATCAAAAATACCCTTCATATAATTTGAACAATCTTTTTCACCCTCTATGAAGACAGACTCGTATCCAATAGCTTTTTGTTGTTCATAAATAGTTGCAACATCTTCATGCATTACCTCGGGTGATATTTGCATATAACCAACTGGATTGTATTTAAATGCTTTAGGATCGCTCTCCCAAACTGAAACTGAGTGAGCCATAAGCTCCCTCATTGCTGGTTGAAAATAATTATTTCTTACAACACCACATGCAATTCCGCTTGCACCAGCTGCAGTATCTTTTTTTTCTAATACAATTATGTCACCAGGATTTTTATATGTTTCTGAAAGTTTCCAAGCAGTACTTAGTCCATGAATTCCACCACCAATGATAACTACTTTAGCTTTAGAAGGTAATGTCGTCATATAAAAATATTATTTTTTGCAAATAGTAATTAATATAATTTTTTATAGAACTAAAAATTATATATATAATTTAGATATTTCAATTTTTGTGAAATTTGTCGCTAATAACTTATATTTTTTAAGGTATCCAGGTATTCATTAAATTCTTTAATAAAAGAATCACTAGGTATTATATTTTTTACCCTTTGGTCTGTTGATGTTTTTTCAAGACGAAAGAATCCTTTTTCACAAGCTTCAGTAATAATTAATGCAGATTTAGGTCTAGATGTTTTAAATAATTTAGTTTTAAGCTCCTCAACAGATAGTTTTTTATTTTCTTTATGTGCAGACATTACTAATAACATCATATGATAGTGAGAAGGAGATTTTCTAAAAAAATAGTTACTAGCTGTATGCGACTGTCTCATTTGATCTTCCCAAAAATCTAATAACGTCTTTTTTTCTTTTGGCATTTTTTTTAAGATCTGACTCTTGATTTGGTTGGATCGTAGAATGGAAAACCAACAACTTTAGCACCAATCCTTTTTTGATGACCATCGATTTTACCTATTTCAACCTCAGTACCAATTTCTGAGTATTGAACATCTATTCTGCAAAGAGCAATATTTTTATTCAAAGTAGAGGACAAGCATCCACTGGTAACTATACCAACCTGTGATCTTCCAATATGAACACAGTCTCCGTGGCCTGCTATTTCTTTTCCATTAAGTTCTAGGCCTACCAATTTCTTTTGTGGGTTAGCTTTTCTTTTAATCAATTCCTCTTTACCAATAAAATCCTCTTCTTTTGTTTTTAGTGGAACGGCAAAACCAATACCAGCTTCAAAAGGATCTTGCTCTCCATCAAACTCTGCGCCAAATAAAATTAAACCTGCCTCAATTCTTAGTTTGTCTAAGGCAGCGAACCCTGCTGGTATCAATCCATCATCTTTACCTGCTTCCATTAATTTATCCCAAACTTCAGGAGCATGTTTTGGATGACACCAAACTTCATAACCTAACTCACCAGTATAACCTGTTCTAGAAACAATTAACGGAATACCTTGAAGCTCTTCTATTCTACAAATTGTAAATCTAAACCAGCCCAACTCATCTATCGAAGGCTGTGTAGGTGGTGTAAAGATAATTTTTTTTAAAATTTCTCTACTTTTTGGACCTTGCAAAGATACATTGCTAATTTGATCAGTAGAGTTTTTAACAATAGCATTAAAATTCTTTTTTTTTGCAATTTCTTTTAGCCATTCTCCACCATACTCATCTCCACATATCCATCTAAAACCTGTTTCGCTTAATCTTAAAAGAGTTCCATCATCGAACATCATTCCATTTTCGTAACACATTGCAGAATATACAACCTGCCCAACAGAAAGTTTTTTTATATTTCTTGTAAGAGTGTAGTTCATTAACTCTTCAGCGTCAGGACCAATTATTTCAAATTTTCTTAGTGATGATAGGTCAATTAATACAGCATCATTTCTGCAAGCATTGTACTCATTAACCAAACCATGTTTGGTGTAATCGTTTGGAAGCCAAAACCCTCTAGCATCAACAAAGTTTCTAGTTAATTTTGAAGTTCTTTCATAAAAGCCAGAATTTCTAGTAAGTTTATTTTCAGAGTCTGTTTTCATTCTAAAACCAAATGACTTATTAAATTCTTTATTTTTATCGTAAGTTCTAACAAATATATTTGTAGGATTCCATGAATTACAAGGATCTATATCACTTGGACACGCAGTTGTTCCTATTGTTAAATCTTTTAAAGCCTTAAACATTACATAATCTCCAGGCCTTGAATAAGATTCATCAGAAATAACAGAATTCAATCCTCCAGCTGAGGTATTAAAAAATAAATTAATTGCATGCCAACCTTTTTGTTTCTGAACACCATATTTCGACATACTTTCAGTTAAATTATCCGAACAGTTTGGGTGACCAAAATACCCCGCATCTTCATAATATTTTGAAGTACATGCAAGATTAAAAGTATCATGTTTACCAACAGTATCCCTTATTACTTCAACAAGTGGCTCATGATCTGTATCATAAAATTTAGAAAACAAACCTGGTCCTGGGAAAGTATTACCCATGAATGTTCTCGTGGTTTGCCAGTCTAATCCTTTTTCAATTCCTTTTTCTAATTTTCTTGTATCGAAAGCCACAAAGTCAGAACATTGTCTGCCAGTTGGACTTATCACCTGAATATAATCTCCTTCTTTAACCTCATAAGATATTGAAGTTTCTTTATTTATATTTTCTTCGTAAACAGGTTCGAAAACAGGATCAGGAATTACATTTAATTCCTTATCATTAACAATTTTAGCTCTTTTAACAAATATAGTTAAATCAGTTGGTGGATTTTGTTTTGTAACATCCATATCTTCGCCAGGTGCTGAAAATATTGCGTAACATTTATCTTTTGATTTTAATTTAATTTTTTCACCAGGCTCTGTGTCCAAATCAAATATAATTGATGATTTTGAATTAGAAATTTTTAAATTTCTTTTTTTTAATTGATAGTTGGTTGCTAAAATTGTTTCATCATTCCCACTAAGAATATTTCTAATGTAATTTTTTTCATTATTTGATTTTAAATTTAAAATTCCAACATCAGATTTACCATCTTTGTTAAAACAAATTATTTCACAAATTTGATTACCCTCATTATTAATAATTTCTAATTCATCATCAGGAAAAATTTGAAAAGCAGTTAGACCACCACCATTAACAACATGTCTTTCAACTCCAGGTGGTAATATATTTAAACCAGGATATTTAATATCTATACTTGTCCCTAACATTTTAAAATTTTTTTAATGTTATAATTATTATCACCATTTTTATTGTTTAAATATATATATATTTTTTAGAACTAATTATTCTTTACCTAACTATTCTTTTTGTCATAGACTATTAAATATTAATATTAATAGAGGGGTATACATGAAAAAAATAATATCATTACTATCTGCTCTAGTGATTTCTGTTGTAAGTTTTGCGGGAATTTCTAATGCTGATAGCAAGAAGCCTATCGTTATCCCAACTCATAACTGGTCAAGTCAAATTGTAATGGCTTATGTTATTGGTGGGATTTTTGAAAGTATGGGCAATAACGTTAAATACGTTAACGCTGACTCACAAGCAGTTTATGAGTCAATTAGAATTGGAGATGTAACTATATCTCACGAGGTATGGGAATCTGCATTTGGTAAATCTTTTACTACTGCTTTAGATAAAGGTGGTTTATTAGATTGGGGTGATCATGAAGCAAGAACTCTTGAGGATATGGGATATCCAAACTGGGTTGCTGAAAAAGGATTATGCCCAGGTTTACCAGACTGGACTGCTTTAAAAAATCCAGATTGTGCTAAAAACTTTACAACACCTGACTCTCCAGATGGAAAAGGAAGAATGTTGGAAGGTCCACAAACTTGGCATGGTGACTTAATTCCGCAAAGGGTTGATGCACTAGGTTTAGGTGATTTATGGTGGGTTAAATTTGCTGGAAGTGCTGATGCACTTTGGGCAGAATTAGCTGCAGCTGAAAAAGAAGGAAGAGGAACAATTATTTTCAACTGGACGCCTAACTTTACAGATGGTGCTGGTTTTACATTTATTGACTTCCCTCCATATACAGCTGGTTGCAGACCAGAAGATGGTGGAGATGGTAAATGTGGTTCTCCTGATGGATACTTGAAAAAAGCAGTTCATGAGGATTTCCCAAAAACTCATCCTGATGCAGCAGCAACGTTTAAGAAAATGTCATTCTCTACAAGTCAAATTGGAGCAATGGCAGCTTTAGTTGACGTTGACAAAATGACTCACGAAGATGCAGCTAAAAAATGGTTAGCTGATAACGAGTCAGTTTGGAAAGCATTTACTAAATAAGGATTAAAGTTAAAAATTTAAAATCTCCCCCAACTTGTTGGGGGGGATTTTTTTTTATATGATTTTGTGTAAAATAAATTCATGAAAAAATTTCTACTTTTTATATTATTAAGCTTTTTAATAAGTACTTCTGTATTTGCCCGAAGCACTGGTTGTAAAGAGGGTAATTGTGATAATGGTTATGGTAAGTGGGTTTACACTGATAAAACCACTTATGAAGGGGAGTGGGTTTCTACAAAAAAAGAGGGACAAGGTATAGAGACTTGGCCAAATGGATATATTTATAAAGGAGAATTTAAAAATAGTGTTTGGAGCGGAATTGGAACATTAACATTTCCTGATGGCTCTACTTATGAAGGGGAGTGGGCTAATGGTTTTATGAATGGTCAAGGAACATTTACTTGGGCTGATGGAAAACAAAAAACAGGTATTTGGAAGAACGGTAAGTTAAAAGAATAATGTCTAAAGAAAATTATATTAATAAAATAAAAGATTTACCCTATTCTTTGAGACAATTTATTGGTCTTATATTTATTACTCTATTAGTAATTCTATCTTTTAGTATTTTAAATGGAATTTTTGGACAAGGTGATGATTTAGTAAAAAGAATGAAGTTAGAGGAAGAGAGAATTGCTGAAGAAAAAAAACTAAGTGAGTTAATATCTAAACTACCCTCTGGAATATTAGTTTCATTTGATGGAACTGATCATTACAAATTAACGGATGATGTATATGAGCAAGTGTGTAAAGCTACAAAACTAATTCCTCAAAGAGCAATAATGGGTGCTAATTTCTTAAATTTTAGAGCACATGAGCTATATACCATTAATGGAAATAAAATTGATGAGACTTTTGTCAAATGGGATGAAGAAAAAAACAAATGTTTTGCGGGTTTTACAGTTAGTGGAAACAATGTAGGTGTTGATGAAAGTATTACTATAAGTGGAGAAGCTTTAAGTTTTTTAAGTACTGGAATTGATACTAGAGTTTATTTTATTAAAAATTTTTAATTAGGAAAGGCAACAATTATTAACATTTTAATTTTATAGAATTTAATATAACTTTAAAACAATTTATGTCTGAGACGGTAATCAAATGCGAGTCGGTTTATAAAATTTTTGGAGAAAATTCCAAAAAGATGCTTGAAGAGTCTAATGGCAATGTAGATGCAAAAACCTTTCAGGAAAGAGGATGCATTGTTGGAGTAAATAATGCTTCTTTTGAAGTTGCAAAAGGAGAAATGTTAGTAGTAATGGGTTTATCTGGTTCAGGTAAATCAACACTTCTTAGGTGTATTTCAAGATTAACGGATGCTACCGGTGGAAAAATTTTTATCGAAGGTCAAGATTTATTAGAATTAAATAATAAAGAGCTTATTGAGCTTAGAAGAAATAAAATGGGAATGGTTTTTCAAAGCTTTGCTTTGTTACCTCATAAAACAGTTGTTGAAAATATTGCTTTTCCGCTTCAAATAAAAGGCACTAATACTGAAGAGAGTATTAGTAGAGCAATGGAAATGGTAAAACTAGTTGGACTAGATGGAAGAGAGAATTATTTTCCAAGAGAACTTTCAGGTGGACAACAACAGAGGGTAGGAATCGCAAGGTCATTAGCAGTAGAGCCTGATATATGGTTTTTAGATGAACCTTTTTCTGCATTAGATCCATTGATTAGAAAAGAAATGCAAGATGAGTTTTTAAGACTTCAGGAAAAATTACAGAAAACCATCATGTTCATCACTCATGATTTTGATGAGGCATTAAAGTTAGCTGATCGAATAGCAATCATGAAAGATGGTATAATTGAACAATTAGATACACCTGCAAATATCGTACTAAATCCAGCAACTGAATATGTAAGAAAGTTTACTGAAGAAGTACCAAGAGAGAAGGTTTTGATTATTGAGGATGTAATGGATGCTTCAAGTAAAGATAATTTAGGAGATTTAAAAGTATCAAAAGATGAAATTATAGAAAATGTTGCAGAGAAAATACTTACTCAAGAAAAATTAGTAGGAGTAGTTGACTCAAATAATAATATTGTAGGATCAATTAAACCTTCAAAAATAATAGATACAGTTTTTGGAGGAAGAAAAAACGGTAGTTAAAATATGGAGTATTTAAAAAAATATCCAAAATTATTTCAGTGGTTATTTTTATTAATTGTATTTTTTGCTTTATGTTTTGCAATTGATGTTCCTGAAACTTATAAATTTATAAGAGGCCAGGCCGAATTTGTTAAAGATCCAAACCAAAGTGTTTATTTTTTTCTAGGTAAAGAGGTTAGGTATTATGCCTTTGATGTATTTTGGAGATTGCCTCCACTTCTAGGATGGCTGCCTATTTGGATAAATGACTCTTTATTTTTCTTAATGAATGAATGGATGCCAATGGAGTTTTGGAACGAAGATACTCAAGAATTTAAAACTCGACCATTATTATTAGAGATAAGTAGAAATTTAACTTCATTTATGACTTTTTTAATTGAATTAATTAGGGAGATTTTACTTGGAGGTTTAGAAACTATTGTTGCATTTACAAGTTGGGATTTTATTGATGCTTATCCATGGTTAGAGTTGCCAGGTTTACCTTGGACCATTGTTGCAGCTGGAGCAGCTATACTATCTTATAAATTAAGTGGAAAAGGATTGGCTTTGTTTGCAGGTTTAACAATGATCTATATTTCTATATTTGGTCAATGGAAACCATCAATGCAAACACTTTCTTTTATACTTGTTGCAGCTCCACTTTCATTTATTTTTGGTTTAGGCCTTGGTATTGCAGCTTACAAAAGTAAACGTGTTGAAAAAGCATTGTACCCAATTCTTCTAGTAATGCAGACTATGCCACAATACGCTGTATTAGTTCCTGCACTTGTTTTATTTGGAGTAGGTGATCACGCTGCCGTAATTATTACTATGGTTGTTGCGGTTCCACCAATGATATTATTAACAATATTAGGTTTAAGAGCCATACCTCCAGAAGTTATTGAAGCTGGAAGAATGAGTGGTTGTACCAACTGGCAATTAATGTTCAAGGTACTAATTCCAACAGCAAGAAGAGATATTTTAATTGGAGTTAACCAAGTTATTATGGTTTGTTTTTCAATGGCAGTTATATCTGCGTTCATTGGCGCGAAAGGATTAGGATTTAATTTGTTGTTAGCACTTAATCAACTCAATATAGGGTTGGCACTAGAGGCTGGTTTATGCATTAGTTTAATTGCAATTTTACTTGATAAAATGTCTTTGGCATGGGCAAATAAACAAACAGATTATTTTGGAAATCTGACATTTTTCCAAAGAAATAAAAACGTAATATTTTTTTCAGCTTCATTCGTAATTGGAATAATTCTTGCATATGTTGGGACTTTTATTTTCAAAGGTAGTTTTAATTACTTGTTTGAAATTCCTCATAATAAAGGAATATCAACAGCAGATTTTTGGAATAAAGGAGTTGATTGGATTTTTGATACTTTCTTCGTTTATATTAAAGCATTTAACACATGGTTAATTCAAGATGTGCTTCAGCCGATGAGAGCTTTATATTTAAGAATGCCTGCAGTGGCTACATTGGTACTAGCAGTTGGTGCAGGATATTTAATTGGAGGATTTCGATCAGCATTAGTTGTAGCTGCTTTGACTTTATTTATAGCATTAAGTCCATGGTGGGATAGAGCACTAGTAACGTTATACATGGCAACTTTTGGTGTAGTTATTTCTTGTTTAATAGGATTTACAGTTGGAACATTATGTTTTCAAAACAAAAAATCTGCAGCATTTATGCTAGGTGTTTGCGATATATTTCAAACATTCCCATCATTTGTATATTTAATTCCTGTAATGATGCTTTTTGGAATAACAGATACATCTGTTTTAATTGCTGTAATTGTCTATGCAACAATTCCTGCAACTAGATATACAATAGAGGGACTTAGAAGTGTTCCTGTTGGCTTACATGAAGCTGCAACAATGTCTGGTGTAAATAAATTTCAAAGATTAACAAAAATTGAGTTTCCATTAGCATTTCCACATATGATGCTTGGTTTAAATCAAACAATAGTTTTTGCTTTATTTATGGTGATAATTGGAGCTTTCATTGGAACAGAAGATCTTGGTCAATACATTTTAAAAGCACTTTCAGATAAAAATGGAGCAGGAATTGGTTTAACTCTTGGTATCTGTGTGGCGTTTATAGGATTGATTTTTGATAATTTGATTAGAACTTGGGTTGGAAAAAGAAAAAAACATCTTGGCATAGATTAGTATTTTGAAAAAATTTATTGTCTCCATTGATCAAGGAACGACCTCATCAAGAGTTGTTTTGTTTGACACTAAAGGGAACATTAAATTTATTTCTCAATATGAATTTAAACAATACTTTCCTAGAAATGGATGGGTAGAACATAATCCAAATGAAATTTGGTCGACAACACTTAAAGCATTAAAGCAAGTAATTAAAAAAGCTAAAAGTTTAAAAGGTAATATACTTACTATTGGAATTACAAATCAAAGGGAAACTACAATTTTGTGGAATAAAAAAACTGGAAAACCTATTTATAATGCGATCGTTTGGCAAGATAGAAGAACCCAGGAATATTGTAAATCTCTAAAGAATAAAAATTATGAAAATACTTTTAGAAAAAAAACAGGGTTATTTATAGATCCTTATTTTTCTGCCACTAAAATAAAATGGATTTTAGATAATGTTAAAGTTTCAAAAAAATTACTAAAAACTAATACTTTATTGTTTGGTACGGTAGATACCTTCTTGATCTGGAAATTAACTAAAGGTAAGCAGCATTTAACCGAAGCTACCAACGCAAGTAGAACCATGTTGTTTAATATCAATAACAATAAATGGGATAATGAAATTTTAAAGAAATTAAAAATTCCAAGGAGCATCTTGCCTGAGGTAAAAAATTCTGCAGATAATTTTGGAAAAACAGATAAGAGAGTTACAGGAAAAGAAATACCCATTTCAGCTGTTTTAGGAGATCAACAAGCAGCAGCTGTAGGACAAGCTTGTTTTGAAAAAGGATCTATAAAAAGTACTTATGGTACTGGTGCTTTTGTAATAATGAACACTGGATCAAAAAAAATAAATTCAAAAAATAAGTTATTAACTACAATTTGTTATCGATTGAATAATAAGACTACGTATGCTCTTGAAGGATCTATTTTCATAGCAGGAGCAGGCGTACAATGGTTAAGGGATAAAATTAAATTAATAAACAATGCTTATGAAACTGAAAAAATAGCTAAATCAACAAAAAGCAATAATGAAGTTTATGTTGTCCCAGCTTTTAGTGGAATAGGCGCACCTTATTGGAGACCTGACGCCAGAGGTTTAATAACAGGACTTACAAGAGATAGTGATTGGAAAACTTTAGTGAGAGCAACCGTCGAGTCTGTTGCTTATCAAAGTTATGACTTATTTTATTCAATGAATAAAGATGGTTTAAAGCCTAGAATAGTTAAAATTGATGGGGGTATGGTAGCTAATAATTGGTTCTCACAATTTTTGGCAGATGTAATTAATTTAAAAGTAATTCGACCTAAAGTCTTAGAAACCACTGCTTTAGGAGCAGCTTTGTTTGCAGGTTATCAAGTAGGAGAATTCAAATCATTAAATCAAATTAAAAATATATGGAAAAAAGAAACAGCTTTTAAGCCGAAAATTAATAAAAAACTAAGAAATCATATATTGCATGGTTGGAAGCAAGCAATTAAAAAAACCTTAGCATAAAGATAAAATGAAAAAAATATTAATTATTGGTGCTGGAGCTATGGGAGCTGCTTTCTCGATACCATTGTTAGATAATGGTCACTCGGTTACATTAACAGAGCCATATAATTTTAAATTATTAAAAAAATTAAACTCAAAAAAAAAAAATCACCCATCATTAAATATAAATTTACCAAAAAAATTAAAAATAAATAAATTTTCAAGTGACATTTTAAATCGCAAATGGGACTTGATTGTAATTGCTGTGAGTTCTATTGGAATAGAATTGGTTGGAAAAAATTTATCAAAAGTTAGACTTAAATCACCTATTTTAGTATTAACTAAAGGCCTTAAATTAGATGGTAGAAGTTTAATTTCAATGTCTAGTTTATTAAGAAAGTATAACAAAAATTTAAATATTTCAGTTTTGAAAGGCCCATGTTTGGCAAAAGAATTAGCTAGAAAGGTTAAAAGCTTCACAGTTGTTGCAAACAAAAATATTAAAATTGCAAAAAAAATTGGAAAATTAATTTCAACAAATTATTACCAAACCGAATTTAGTAGAGACGTTAATGGAGTTGAGTTTTTATCTGCAATAAAAAATATTTATTCAATGATAATTGGATCTGGACAATGGCATAATACATCATCGGCTTTGTTCAGAAAATCAATTGATGAAATGAAATATCTTGCAAATTATTTTAAAGGAAAAAAGGAAACTGTTTATGGTCTGGCAGGTTTAGGAGATTTATACGTAAGTGCAATGGGAGGAAGAAATAGTAAAATGGGAGAATATCTTGGAAAAGGCTATACTTTTACCCAGGCAAAGAAAAAGTTTATGAAAAATGATACAGTAGAAGGTGCTGATTTAGCAATAGAAATTGCTCCTTTTGTATTTAAAAAAATTAATAAACGAAAAGTTCCTTTAATGATCTCTTTATTAGAGGCAATTGTTAAAAACAAAAAATTAAAAATTAAATATTAATTTTCTATTTATTTAAAAAAGTTTTCATAGAGTCATCCATCGCTTTTTCCCATGGAGTATGGTGCACAGGTGCAACTGATCCAGTTACTGGAGATGAGAATGATTTGTTTCTATAAGTAAGAATATCTTCTACTTTATGATGTTCCCATTCTTTGAAATGTTTTCTAATTAATTCAAAATCAATTTTAGGATAATCGGACATATCATGAAGCTCTTTGGTATATTCTGTTTGAAAATCAATCATTTGATCAGGATTTTCCAATTTTTCTTCCATTGAAACCCATTTATTAATGTCTTTATCTATTTCTTCATCAGTTGGCATTTTGATTTTTCCCATGATCACATCTCTTGCATACCATCCCTGACAGTCAAACATGTTAAATGTATGAAACTGGTCCTGCATACCTAAGTATAAAAGTTTATGATTATCTTGCCACACAACACCTTTGTAAAGTTTTGGTGGATATAATCTATTATGTGTTTTTAATTTTAAACTTTCATCTAAAAATGGGAAATGATGCAGATATCCTGTACATAAAATAACCACATCAGCATTTTGTTCTGTTCCATCTTTAAATACGGCTTTTTTTCCATCTAACCTATCTAAATAATGAACTTCTTTCATGCCTTTTGGCCATTTGAAACCCATAGGGTTATGCCTGTAACCGATTGTTACACTTTTAGCACCATACTTATTACATTGTAGAGCCACATCTTCAGCAGAATAACTACTACCTAAAACAATTACATCTTTTCCCCTGAATTCTTCAGCATCTCTAAAATCATGTGAGTGCATTATTCTTCCTGGAAAAGAATTCATTCCTTCGTACTCAGGAATAAAAGGTACAGAAAAATGACCTGTAGAGACTACCACATAATCGAAAGTATCATTTAAAATTTTATTATTAACTTTATCTTGGTAGCTAATTTCAAACTTATGATTTTTATCAATAATATTTGTAACTCTTGTATTAAATTTAATCTTACTTTTTATATTACCTTTGCTCACTCTTCCTAAAATATAATCTTGCAGCACTTCTCTTGGAGGGAAAGAGGGAATTGGTTTACCAAAATGTTCATCAAAAGAATAATCAGCAAATTCTAAACACTCTTTAGGTCCATTAGACCATAAGTATCTGTACATGCTGTTAGGAACAGGATCTCCATATTGATCTGAACCAGTTCTCCAGTTGTAGTTCCACAAACCACCCCAACTTTCTTGTTTTTCAAAGCAAACTAATTCAGGAATTTTTTCTCCTTTATTTTCTAAATGCTCAAATGCTCTTAAAATTGAAAGTCCACATGGACCAGCACCAATGATTGCTACTTTTAACATAGAATTTTTCCTATCATTAATAAATTTATATATATATCTTACTAATAATTTTTA
The DNA here is from genome assembly GCA_902522385.1 of uncultured Pelagibacteraceae bacterium. Taxonomy (GTDB): domain Bacteria; phylum Pseudomonadota; class Alphaproteobacteria; order Pelagibacterales; family Pelagibacteraceae; genus Pelagibacter. The sequence goes on along the minus strand of CABYVK010000003.1, from coordinate 19,647 downwards.
AAAAAATAAAATTATATTTTGTTATGGGTATTAATTGGAACTATCCAACCACTATGTGGATAGGAGAAAAAAGAATTGAAGATTTATCCTTAGCCTGTAAAGAGTTAAATATTTCAAATCCATTATTCGTAACAGACAAAGATTTAATTAACTTAGATTTAATAAAAAATATAATATTAAGACTAAAAAAAAGTTTTAAAAATTTAGCAATTTATTCTAATTTTACGGGAAATCCAATTGGAGAAAATGTAGATGAAGGTGTTAAAGTTTATAATACCTCGGACTGTGATGGTGTAATAGCTTTAGGAGGCGGAAGTGGTTTAGATGTTGGAAAAGCTATAGCATTTATGTGCAATCAATCTCGACCGTTATGGGATTTCGAAGATATTGGTGATTACTGGACAAGAGCTGACAGTTCTAAAATTTCAAAAATTATTGCAGTTCCAACTACTGCTGGAACAGGATCTGAAACAGGTAGAGCATCTGCAATTATAAATAAAGAAACAGGTGCAAAAAAAATTATTTTTCACCCAAAAATGTTACCTTCGATTGTTATTTTAGATCCTTTACTTACATTAGATTTATCTCCAAGATTAACAGCAGCAACAGGAATGGACGCACTTGCACATAATTTAGAAGCGTTTTGTGCACCAGGATATCATCCAATGGCTGATGGTATGGCAATAGAAGGAATGAAATTAATTAAAAATTCATTAATTAAAGCCTTTAAAAATGGAAAAGATGTTAAGGCTAGAATGGATTTGCTTTCAGCAGCTTCAATGGGCTCGACTGCATTTCAGAAAGGACTGGGTGCAATCCACTCATTGAGCCACCCAGTAAACGGTAAATTTAATGTTCACCATGGTTTATCTAATGCAATATTTATGCCTTATGTTTTAACATTTAATAAAACTTCAATCGAAAATAAAATAATATCGATTTGTGATTATCTTAATTTAAATAAAAAATTTGATAGTTTTTTAAATTGGATTTTAGAATTAAGAAATAATTTAAATATTCCACACAAATTGTCAGATGTAATGGATTGTAATAATATTGATTTAGATGAACTTTCCTTAATGGCATTTAAAGATCCATCTACAGGAGGAAATCCCAAAAAATTAAGTCAAGATGATCTAAAAGAAATGTATATAAAAAGTATTTCTGGAGAATTATTTTAATGAAAAAAATATTGATAGTAGAAGGAAACTTAAGAGAAGAAAATCAAAGTTTTTCTGCAGCTGGTATTCAAACACATACAGAAAGCCTTAAAGATAGTTTAGCGTTTTTTACAGATAAATTAGAAGCCCACGTAGTTAATCCTTCTTCAGATGAAAATATCGATAAAAATATTGATGCACTTGAAAGCTACGATGGTCTTATTTGGGGAGGAAGTAGCTTGAACATTTATAACAATACTCCAGAAATAAAAAGACAAATTGATTTCATGAAAGAGTGTCAGAAAAAAATAAAAAAAATTCTAGCAATTTGTTGGGGCATGCAAGTAGCTGTGACTGCAGCAGGAGGGGAGGTAAGAAAAGCGACAAAAGGATCTCATAGAGGGATTGCCTTAAATATAGAAATTAATGAAATTGGCTTAAATCATCCACTCTATAAAAATAAAGATCAAAAATTTAATACTCCAGCATTTAATTTTGATGAAGTAGTAACAATGCCAGAAAATTCAACTTTATTAGCATCAAACTCAATAAATAATGTGCAAGGAATAAATTTTAAAGTTGGTAACTGTAATATTTGGGGACTTCAATACCACCCTGAAATTACTTATAGCAAAATGATCAATTTGATTATTTTCAGAAAAAAGAGACTTTTAGAAAAAGGTGCTTTTAAAGATGAGAAAGAAATAGATAATCACATTAAACATATAGAAATTGAGAATAATAAATTAGATAAAGTTTCTAGAATGAGAGAATTAGAGAACTGGTTAGACTACTTAAATTTAGAATAAACCTTCTATTTCACCTTTGTCATTTAATTTAATAGAGTCGGCCGCAGGAACTCTTGGAAGCCCTGGCATTGTCATAATTTCTCCACATACAACAACTATAAACTCAGCACCAGAAGAAAGTCTTACCTCTCTTACAGGCAAAACATGACCTGTGGGTGCACCTTTTAGATTTGGATCTGTTGAAAAACTATATTGAGTTTTTGCAATACAAATAGGTAACTTGCCATAACCTTTTTCCTCAAAATCTTTTAATTGTTGTCTAACTTTTGTATCTGCTACCACCTCAGAGGCGCTATAAATTTCTTGCGCAATTTTTTCTATTTTTTTGAATAACGGAAGGTCATCCTCATATAAAAATTTAAATGTATCTTTTTTATCTTCACAAATTTCTGTAACATTTTTAGCCAGTTCAATAGTTCCTTCACTTCCATTTGACCAATGAGTGCATTTAGAAGCTTTTACTCCTTGTGTTTCACAAAAATCTAACAAGGTTTTCATTTCATCTTCTGTATCAGTAATAAAATGATTAACTGCAACAGTAACAGGTAACCCAAATTTTCTAATATTATTTATATGTCTACGTAAATTTACCATTCCCTCTTTAAGTGCTGATACATTTTCTTTTTTTAAATCTTCTTTAGCAACTCCTCCATGCATTTTTAGTGCTCTGATTGTTGCTACAATAACAACGCAATCTGGTTTGAGATCAGATTTTCTACATTTAATATCAAGAAATTTTTCTGCTCCTAAATCAGCTCCGAATCCCGCCTCTGTTACAACGTAGTCAGCTAATTTAAGTCCAGCTTTAGTTGCAATAACTGAATTACATCCGTGAGCAATATTCGCAAAAGGACCACCATGAATTATTGCAGGATTGTTTTCTAGAGTTTGAGTTACATTGGGTCTTATCGCTTCTTTTAGTAAAACGGTCATTGGACCTTGTGCATTTAAATCTTTTGCATAAATTGATTGCTTATCTCTTGTATAACCAATTGTGATATTACCAATTCTATTTTCTAAATCTTTAAGGTCTGTTGCTAAACAAAAAATAGCCATTAGCTCAGAAGCAACTGTAATATCAAAACTATCTTGTCTAGGGTAACCATTGGCTACTCCACCAAGATCAACAATAATAGATCTTAAAGATCTATCATTCATATCCATTACTCTTCTCCAAACAACTCTTCTAACATCAATGTTAAGTTTGTTACCCCAATAAATATGATTATCAATTAATGCAGATAATAAATTATGTGCAGATGTAATAGCATGAAAGTCACCTGTAAAATGAAGATTGATTTGTTCCATAGGTACTACTTGGGCATAACCACCACCAGCAGCTCCACCCTTCATTCCGAATGATGGACCAAGACTTGGTTCCCTTAAACAAACAATAGATTTTTTTCCAATTTTATTTAAACCGTCATTTAAACCAACAGAAGTTGTAGTTTTACCTTCTCCAGCTGGAGTGGGAGTAATTGCAGTTACTAAAATTAATTTGCCATTCTCTTTTTTAAGAGTGTTTAAATATTCCAAATTTATTTTGGCTATGTGTCTACCCATTGGACTAAAAGCAAAGTTTTCATCTGGTACTCCAACCTTAGAAAGAATATCTTTTATAGGTTGCATCTTAGCTTCTCGAGCTATTTGAATGTCAGATTTTACTTCGGCCATAAATAATCCAAATAAATTAAAGTTTTTTATCTGTGACTTCTTATCCTTTTTTGAGATATTTGGAAACTTCTAAAAAATATATATAAAAAAAATAAGCACTATTTAAATTGATTGTTATAAAATTATTAAATGCAAAAATATTCTATATTTAACCTTGTTAAAAACGCTTTTTCAAACCATGAGAATTGGGATTTAGCATGGAAAGATCCAACACCTAAGGAAGAATACGATGTTGTAATTATTGGTGGTGGAGGCCATGGATTAGCTACAGCGTATTATCTTGCTAAAGAACATAACATTACAAAAGTTGCAATTATTGAGAAAGGATGGATTGGTGGAGGAAATGTAGGACGGAACACTACAATTATTAGATCCAATTACATGCATGACGAAAATGGTTTGTTCAGTGAGTTTGGAATGGATTTATGGAGAAAGATGAGTCAGGATCTAAACTACAATGTAATGTTTTCTCCAAGAGGAATAATTAATCTTGCGCATTCTGATGCACAAATGAATGCATACGCGAGAAGAGGAAATTCTATGAGATTAAATGGAATAGATGCTGTTCTTTTAAATAGAGAGCAAGTTAAAGAAATTATTCCAATGGCTGATTTTTCTGAAAACGTAAGATTTCCAATTTTTGGTGGTTTGATGCAACCAAGTGCAGGTACAGCAAGACATGATGCTGTCGCATGGGGTTATGCACGTCAGGCAGACTCCATGGGGGTAGATATTATTCAGAATTGTGAAGTAATTGGATTTGATGTTTCAGCAGGAAAAATAAATGGCATTAGAACTTCAAGAGGAAATATTAAAGCAAAAAAAGTTGGTTTATGTGTTGCTGGTAGCACAAATATTTTGGCAGAAAAATTAAATATGACATTACCAATTGAAACTCATTTACTTCAAGCATGTGTCTCTGAGCCAGTTAAACCAGTTTTAGATAATGTAGTTACGTTTGGTGCAGGACACTTTTATGTAAGTCAATCTGACAAAGGTGAGATGGTAATGGGTGGAGATCTTGATGGTTATAATAGTTATGCTCAAAGAGGAAACTTACCAACATTACAACACGTTTTAACTGAAGGAATAGCGATGATGCCATTTTTAAGTAAATTAAAAATGCTTAGAACTTGGGGTGGTATTATGGATATGTCAATGGACGGTTCACCAATTATTGATAAAACTCATATTGAAGGTTTGTATTTAAATTGTGGATGGTGCTATGGAGGATTTAAAGCTACACCTGCATCGGGTTGGACATTTGCTCATACTATTGCGCAAGATAGAGTTCATGAATTAAACGCTGGTTACAGTTTAAATAGATTTAGTACTGGCCACCTTATTGATGAAAAGGGACTTGGAACAAAAACCTGGATATCATAAATGCTTTACATAAATTGCCCGCACTGTGGAATGAGATCTCAGAATGAATTTTCATACGGTGGTGATGCAAGCGTTAAAAGACCAGAACTTAATAAAGAAATTTCTGATCAAGAATGGGATAATTTTGTTTACAATAGAAAAAGTTTAAGAGGAAAGCATTTAGAGCTATGGCAACATATTTCTGGATGTAGACAATGGATAAAGGTTGAAAGAGATACTGCAACTCATGAAATTTTTAGAACTTTTAAAGCTGATGAGGAAGTTGCTTAATGACCCAAGCTTTTAGAATTGAAAATGGGGGATTAATAAATAGAGATAAAAAATTTTCCTTTAAATTTAATGGTAAAACTTACTTAGGTTATGAGGGTGACACATTAGCCTCAGCTTTATTGGCAAATGGAGTTCATTTAGTAGGAAGAAGTTTTAAATATCACAGACCTAGAGGTTTCTTTGGGGCAGGTGTAGATGAACCTTATGCAGTTGTTCAACTTTATAGAAATGGTGAAACAGAACCTAACATTAAAGCAACAGAGCAGGAACTATTTGAAGGTTTAGAAGCAAAAAGTGTGAATTGTTGGCCAAGTGTTAATTTTGATATTGGTGCAATAAATAATTTTTTGAGAATTTTTTTACCAGCAGGTTTTTATTACAAAACTTTTATGTGGCCAAAAAGTTTTTGGTATCGAATTTATGAGCCTTTCATAAGAAAAGCAGCTGGTTTAGGTGTAGCTTCAACTAAACATGACAAAGAAAGGTATGAACATAAATACGAATATTGTGATTTATTAATTGCAGGTTCAGGACCTTCGGGATTAGCAGGTGCGTATGCTGCAGCAAAAAATGGAGCTAAAGTATTTTTAGCTGAAGATAAACCAAGATTTGGTGGATCTTTACTAACTAGTGATGTCAATATTGGAAATCAATCAGGAAAAGATTGGGCTGAGGGAATAATTGCAGAACTTAAAACAATGCCAAATGTTGTTGTAAAAAATAGATCTCAAATTTTTGGATACTATGATCACAACATGCTTGTGATGTCAGAAAAAGTTAGTGATCATTTACCATCAACTAAAAAATACCATCCTAATAAAAGACTATGGTACATTCGTGCAAAAGAAGTTTTAATTTCTTCAGGATCAATTGAAAGACCAATAGTCTTTGGAAATAATGATACACCAGGAGTAATGCTTTCTTCAGCTGCTAAAGAATATTTAAAAGTATATGGTGTTTTAGTTGGAAGAAAACCACTAGTGTTTACAAATAATGATAGTGGATACGAAACAGCAATTGAATTTAAGAAACATGGAGTAGATCCGATTATTTTAGATACAAGAAAAAATCCCGAGTCAGAAATAATTGATGAAGCAAAAAATTTAGGAATTAACATTAAAAATTCTTATGTTGTGGTTGCAGCACAAGGATATAAAAAAGTAAAATCTGCAGATATTGCAAGTATTTCAAGGGACAAAAAACAACTTGGTAAGATAGAAAATTTAAAATGTGATTGTATTTGTGTTTCTGGTTTTTGGACACCAACCATTCATTTAGCATCTCAATCAGGAAATAAAACAAAGTTTAAAGAAGAGATTGATGCTTTTGTTCCAGGGCAATCAAAACAAAATGAAATTACTTTAGGTGCAGCCAATGGAGTATTTTCACTTGATGAAACATTAAAAACTTCATTTAAAGCGGCAAGTGAGTTATCAAAAAAAATTACAAAAAAAGATAATGAGGTAGTTATTCCAAATGTTGTTGAAAAAAAATCTTCTCAACACGATAAGTTTTGGTGTGTTCCACTGCCAAAAGGTAAAAATTATAAAAGATTTTTAGATTTTCAAAACGATGTAGCTGTATCTGATGTAGAAATAGCTTTAAGAGAAGGTTATCGATCAATTGAACACGTAAAAAGATATACCACTCTAGGTATGGCAACAGACCAAGGTAAAACAAGTAATTTAAATGGTCTTCAGCTAGTTTCTGACATTGAAAATAAAGTGGTTCCAGCTGTTGGTCATACAACTTTTAGACCACCTTATACGCCTGTCTCAATTGGAGCAATTGTTGGAAGGGAAGTTGGAAAACATTCAAAACCAACTAGAAAATCACCAATGCATGAATGGCATGAAAAAAATAATGCAGTTTTTGTTGATGCAGGTATTTGGTTAAGACCTAGATATTATAAAAAGGGAAATGAAAATTTATTTGAGGCATCTAAAAGAGAAGCTAAAAACGTTAGAACAAATGTTGGGGTTTGTGATGTAACAACTTTAGGAAAAATTGATGTCAAAGGTCCTGATGCAGCAGAATTATTAAATAGAGTCTATACAAATGCATGGTTAAAGCTACCAGTTGGTAAAGCTAGATATGGTGTAATGTTAAGAGAAGATGGAATTGTTATGGATGACGGAACAACTACAAGAATTTCAGAAAATCACTATCATATGACTACAACTACAGCTCAAGCAGCAAATGTTCTTTCGCATTTAGAATATTATTTGCAATTAGTTTGGCCAGAATTAAATGTGAATGTAGTTTCAACTACTGAACAATGGGCTGGAGCAGCTATCGCTGGACCTAAATCTAGAGATTTACTTCAAAAATTATTTCCAAATTCTGATGTATCAAATGAAGGTTTGCCTTTCATGGGCTTTATGGAAGGATATTTATTTGGAGTAAAAGCAAGAATATTTAGAATTTCATTTTCAGGGGAGCTTGCATATGAAGTAAATGTTGAATCTGATTATGGAAACTTTATGTGGGAAAAAATCATGGAAGTTGGCGAGGAATTTAACATCCAACCATATGGAACTGAAGCATTATCAACTCTTAGAATTGAAATGGGACATGTTGCTGGATCAGAACTTGATGGCAGAACAATTCCATTTGATAACGCCTTAGAAGGTCTTGTTAGTAAAAAGAAAGATTTTATTGGAAAAAGATCATTACAACGATCTGCTTTTACCGCTCAAGATAGACAAAGAATAGTAGGAGTAGTTCCGTTAGATAAACAAACAAGTATACCAGAGGGCTCTCACTTAGTAAAAGATGATAAAGCACCATTACCAAATCCAAAATTAGGTCATATCTCTGCATCTTGTTGGAGTGTTGAATATGACAATCCTTTTTCCCTAGCAATTTTAAAAGATGGAAAAAAAATGATAGGTCAAAAGCTTTTTGCGATGTCGCCACTTAAAAATAAAGTAATTCCAGTTGAGATAGTTTCATCACATTACGTAGACCCAAAAGGTGAAAGAGTTAGATCATGACATTGATTTCAGCTTTATTAAATGTTCATACAAAAGGTTACTTTGGAGATTATGAAGGTAAAAATGAAAATGATTTACTAAAAATATCTGAAATCAAAAATTTATTAATTGTTCAAATAGTTCAGTATAAAAATTCTTCAGTTTCATTTGACGGTATTGATATTGATGGTTTAAATTTTAAAAATGAACCTCTGACAGTAGTGTTTAATGAAACTACAAGGATTATGTGGAATGGACCAAAAAACTGGCTTTTAGTTTCAACAAAAAAAGATTTAATAAAAAATGTAGTAGATAAATTTAAAGATACAGACTTTGCTGTAACAGATTTATCTCATTCAAGAGCTATTATTGAAATCGAGGGAAATGATACGATAGAAGTTTTGAAAAAAGGATGTCCTTTTAATTTTAATACACTAGATAAAAATAATTCAATTAACTCAACTTATAATGGAATAGCTTTCACTGTAGATAGGTTAGGTAAAAATCCAAATAAAGTAAGGTTATTTGCGCTAAGAAGTTTTGGAGAATCTTTATATCATTCTATCACAGATGCATCTCTAGAGTTTGGCTTTGAGTCTAAATAATTTTAAATTTTCAATCTCTTGTTGCAATATAAACACCTATAGAGGTAATTAGAAATCCAATTATATCTAATCTAGTTAAACTCTCATTTAAAAAAAACCACGCCATAAAAGCAGATGTTGCTGGAATTAAAAAAAATATAGAAACAGTTTTACTTGCTGAATTATTTTTGATTAAAAACATTAATATTGTAAATGCACCAAACGAGACTAAAAATATTTGATGACTCATTGAAATAACAAAAGTTTGTGTGAAATTAATATATGGATCAACAAATAAAATTATAATCATCAAGTGGAATAAACAGCCACCAAGAGCTTGATTCATATTGCTTACAGACAAGGGCAAATTATTACTCAATTTTTTTTGCCATAAAGTTGAAAATGTAATTGCCAATAACGCAATTATCGTTGCTATTAAACCAGCTATCGGTATTTTAGAGCCAACATCAAAACCCAATACTAATGCTGCGCCCGCAAATCCTAATAAAACTCCATTCCATTGTTTAATTGTTACTTTTTCATTTAGGATTGGACCACTTAATGCATTTGTCAGAACTGGTTGCAAGGTTACAATTAAAGCTGCTATTGCAGTAGGCATACCTATTGAAATTGAGTAAAAAACACCACCAAGATAAAAACCGTGAAATAAAACACCACTTAGAAATGACTCAAAAAAGTTTTTTTTACTAATTAAAATTTTTTGTTTTGAATAAATAGCAAATAAAAAAAAACCAAAAGCAACTAAAGCAAATCTGAAAGCAAGAGCAGCAAATGGGTCACTGTTATCTATAATAGGTTTTGTAGTTATGAAAGCGGACGACCATAGAAGTATAAATATGAAAGGAAATATTCTTATCATAATGTTTAATAAGCAAATAAATTAAATAAAATCAAAGAAATCAATACCTATAATGAGCAAATTTGATGTAGCAATAAAATATCAAATCACATAAGTTTTGAGTATTATGTTAAGATTACTAAAAATATTTACAATTATTCTATCATTTTTCTTTTTAACGGGATTTGTTCCCATTTTTTCAATTATTGTTCCAGGTGTTACAGCACTTACTTCAGGTAATCTATATAAAGCGGGAGCACAATTCATTATTAATCAACGTATAGAAAGAGAAACTGGAAAAAATTCTTTAACTTTAATTAAAGACGAAATAGACAAAACTTTTTACAAAGAAGAAAAAAATAAAAAAAATCAAATAGTTTCGATTGATGAGGATCTAAGACAATTAGTTGAAAAAAGAATTAAGATGACAAGAAAAAAACTAGACAAACAAAATTTACAAAAATTAATTAAAAAAAGAATTAATGTCACTAGATCAAAACTTAATTTAAATATTCTTACTCAATAATATTTAGATATATTAAGTTTTCTTGTTTAGTTTCTTTACACCACATCTCATAGCTCTCACAAACTCTCCATAAATGATCAAAAGCTCGCTGTGAAATTTCCAAAGGAAAGTGACTTTTGGTATAATAAAGCTTAGGTATTTTCATTAAAAATTTTATCATGGAGTCTTTTTGAAGTTCTAACAGTCTTAAAGTTTCATCATTAATTTTTTTTTTGGTAACGGAGTCAATGAAGTTATTATTCTTAAGTTCTAAAAACCAATTATTGTGAAATTCACCAGAACTTAAAATATCATATTCTCTAGTTGTCATGAAAATCTCAAATGCTTGAATATTGTTTATTTCAGGGTTTTTTTTTTTAATTTCGATTATATTTGAATAAACAAATTCAGCAGCTCTTAACACATATGGCTTTTCAGTCTTATTAAACATAGATTAATTTTTATACTTAACCATAGCTGAATGAGCTAAAATTAAGTTAGGATCTAAAAAGACTTTTGAGGATTTTATATTTTTAAATGATTTAAACGCAAAAATTGCAATTGGAAGCTCTGTACAACCTAAAATAATTTTTTTACATTTCATTTTAATTAAAGAATCAATCGCAGGTTTAATTGTTTTTGCAGCAGCCTTTACATTTCCCATTTTTACTAATTTAATAGCTTTATTGACTGACAATTTTTGTATTTTTTGAGATGGCTCTATTAATTCATAATCTTTATCAAAAAATTTTTTATAAACTCCAGTTTTAAGAGTACCCTCAGTTGCTAACAGACCAACTTTAGAGTTTTTCTTACATTTTTTTTTTGTAAATTTGAAAACTTCTTTTGGCATATTAATTATTGGAATATTAGTTTTTTTTTGTAAATCATCAAACCAGTAATGCGCTGTATTGCAAGGTATAACTATAAATTTACATTTATTTTTTTCTAATAGCTTACAACCTTTGAATAAACTTTTTAAAACTTTCTTATATTTTTCTCTACTTATTTTATTCGTAGATTTGTTTGATAGATTTTTAGTTTGAGCACCAATAGATTCGGGTCTGCCAGGAATATTTGATTTGTTATAGAGTAAAAATAACGGATATTCTTGATCAATTTTTCCTCTATTTAGAATCGCAAGTTTATTACAAAAATCAAGACCAGCTTGAGTTCCCATTCCACCTAAAATTCCAATCATATTTTGAATTAGTTTCTTACTTTAATTATATAATTAATAATTGTGTTTAAAGGTTGTTATTAAATTAGGCATTGGCTGAATAATAAATTTTTTATATTTAAATTAAATTTTTCAGCCAATAGGAAGTTTGAAATTATGCAGTTTTTAAGTTAACTGCTGAAGGACCTTTAGGACCATCTTCAACATCGAAAGTCAAAGCTTGACCCTCATCTAAACCGTTCATACCAGCATCTCTTACTGCTGAAACATGTACAAACACATCTTTTTCTTTATCTTCTCTTTCAATAAAACCAAAACCTTTGGTTGGATTGAACCATTTTACTTTACCTTGTAGACTCATATTTATCTTCTTACTTTTTGTTATATTTAAATATTACTTATAATTAAGTAATAACGGGTTTGTTTAGATTTTATTGGGTTTTGTCAACAAAATAGATCATCAATTAAAAGTAATTTTTTAAGTATGTTTAATTAGCATAGTTAAATAAACAGAATTGATGTCCTCTTTGTAGTGCGCAAAAGGCTCGCACATGGTGAAACCAGTTTTTATGAAAAGCTTTCTTGCTGGAAGAAAAAAATCACCTGCGCCTGTTTCAATACTTAATCTTTTTATTTTAAGTTTTTTTGCTTCGTTTATTAAATGATTGATTACATAAATTCCTTGGCCTTGATTTCTAAAACTATCATGAATTCTTATAGATTTAAATTCCCCATGTTCTTTATCTAAAAATTTTAAAGCACCACAACCGATCAGTTTTTCATCATCCCATAAACTCCAAAATTTAATTGATGGTACTTTTAAACCAGGAATATCTAAGACGTGAGCACTTCCCGCCGGAGATGCAGCTCTAAGTTCGACAAAATGTTTTGTTAAAAGCTCATTAACTTCTGGATTGTCAAAATTACCTTCTATTGATTTTAACATTTATAATAAAGTTGTGATATGACCCATTTTTCTTTTTTCTTTTATATCTTTTTTTAAATAATCAAAGAAAAATTCGTTATCATTAAACTTTTGCATGTTTCTGTAAGGAGTAATTTGATCACCAAGCAAATTCATCATTTTAGCATTAGATATTTTTTTTAAAGGAATTTGTTCTAAACCACAAACAGCTCTTACATGATTTTCAAATTGACTAACATTAAATGCATTTATTGTTAGATGTCCTGAGTTATGTACTCTCGGTGCAATCTCATTAACATAAAGATTATCATTTCTATCAATAAAAAATTCTACACATAAAGTTCCTATGTATTTAAGCTCTTCAGCAATTAGCATTGCCCAATCTTTTGATTGATTAAAAATCTTTTCATTTATTTCAGCAGGTATTTTTGAGTATTTTAAAATTTGATCTTCATGAGAGTTTTCTATTGGCTCATAAATTTCATATTTATTATTACTAAACCTTGTAATTATAATTGAAATCTCTTTTTTTAATTTAACAAGTTTTTCAAGAATATATCCTTTTGAAAAATCAATGTTCAATGAATTAAGATCTTCACTTGATTTAATTGGATATTGACCTTTACCATCATAACCAAGTGTTGTTGTTTTTAATATTCCTGGTAAAAAATCTTCCAAAGCATCTATGTCAGATTTTTTTTCAACTGAAACATATCTGGTTGTTCTAATATTTAATTTATTAACAAAATCTTTTTCTGCCAATCGATGTTGAATTAATCTGTTAACCGATGGCTTTGGCAAAACAGGTTTAAATTTATTTATTTCATTTAATGTTTCAAATGGAATATTTTCAAATTCATAAGTGACTAAATCAACTTGATTTATAAATTCTGATATTTTTTCTTTATTATCATAACTTCCATTTATAAATTGATTACAAAAATTTTGTGCTGGAGCATCCATATCATCACAAAAAATAATAGTTTTAACATTTAATTTTTTTGCTGCTATTGCAAGCATACTTCCAAGTTGACCACCCCCAATGATACCAAGAGTAATTTCAGACATTTTATTTTGGAGTTTTCTTTACAGATTTAGTTTGAGAAGTTTTAAAATTTTTAAGTTTTTTTCGAACATTTGGATTACTAATAGAAATTATCGCTGAAGCCAGTAAAGCTGCATTAATGGCACCATCTTCTCCTATAGCAAGGGTTCCAACAGGTATTCCTTTAGGCATTTGTACAATTGATAACAAACTATCTAAACCTTTAAGTTTTTTACTTTCAACAGGAACGCCAAGCACAGGTAGGTGTGTTAGTGCTGATATCATACCTGGAAGATGAGCAGATCCTCCAGCACCTGCAATAATTACTCCTATATTGTTTTGCTCAACTTTTGCAGCATAGTCATACATTCTTTGTGGTGTTCTGTGAGCAGATATGATTTTTGTTTCAAATAAAACTCCAATTTTTTTTAGGGTTATTTCAGCTAGTTTCATCACCCTATAGTCAGATTGACTTCCCATTATAATTGAAACTTTTAATTTACTATTTTTTTTCATGAAATTTGATCAATTAGTTTATTTCAAAATAAACTTAAAATTTCAATAAAATTAATAGTATTTAAAATACATATTGATTAGAGTTAAGGATACTATGAATTATAAAATCGATAATCTTCAATATTGTAATTGGTCTAGAAAAATCTTCGAGATTAATAGATCTGCTGGCTTGGATGCTGTCCATGTTACCATTGTTTACCATGAAGATTTTGATGAATTAAAACTTGAAATAAAGAAATGGGAAAAGTTATTTCATGAAAATTCTGATTTAATTTTTCCTGGTAATAATTTTCAAGATATTGAAAAAGCTAATAAAGAAAATAAAACTGCAATATTCTTTGGTTTTCAAAATTGTTCTCCAATTGAAGATGACATAAAGCTTGTTGAAAAGGTTCATCAATTAGGATGTAGATTTATGCAACTTACTTATAATAACCAATCTTTACTAGCAACAGGCTGTTATGAAAAAGTAGATAGTGGAGTTACAAATTTTGGACGTGAGGTTATAAGAGAAATGAATAGAGTTGGCCTTGTCATTGACATGTCACATTCTGCAGAAAAAAGCACTCTAGATGCAATTGACTTAAGTGAAAAACCAATTGCAATAACTCATGCAAATCCTTCTTTTTGGCATCCGGCTAAAAGAAACAAATCTTCAGATTTATTGAAAATTTTAAGTGATAGTGGTGGCATGTTGGGTTTGTCATTATACCCTCATCATTTAAAAGATAATACAAATTGTACTCTAGATAGTTTTTGTGAAATGGTAGCAAAAACTGCTGAAATAATGGATATAACAAAAATAGGAATAGGATCAGATCTTTGCTTAGATCATCCAGACACTATTGTAGAGTGGATGAGAAATGGCTCTTGGTCTAAAAGTAAAAATTTTGGTGAGGGTTCAAAAAATAAACCAGGCTTTCCAAAACAACCAGATTGGTTTCTTGACGCAAGAGGCTTCTCAAATATTGAAAAAGGTCTGAAAAAAACAGGTTTTTCAGATACCGAGACACATGGAATACTTGGAAATAACTGGTACAATTTTTATAAATCAATTTAATTATGAAAGTTGAATTAAGAGACCCAAATAAGATAATGAAATTATCGAGGCTAGGATCTTTTCATCAGTCAAAATTATCTTTTTTAAGAAGTTTTCTCAATGAATTTAAGGAGTGGGAATATAAAAGAGATTTATTTGATTTAAATGAAAATGGTTTTGGAGAAGCTGTTTATTCATTTAAAAAAAATAAAAGAGTTTATTCCTTAATTTGTTTTGCAAACGAAATCAAAGATGAAGAAAGATCGGATAGAGTTATTGCCACAAAATGGGATGCAGCTTTTACATTACATGATGGGGTTCCTACAAAAAAAGATATTGAAAGATTAAAAAATGAAGTTCCAAAACAAGAAGTTGGCAGACTTTCTTATAAAGAATTAACTTTATCGAGAGCAAATAAATCAGTAAGAATTTATAATCATGTAGTTGAAAGTTTGAGCAAAGGTAAGCAGCCAGATTTAAAATTATTATCAAAAGTTGGATATTTATATAGGACTACAGCAGTATATGGCTCAGGCAAATTTGGTCTTGCAGATCGATTTAGAATAAAAAATCGTAAAGAAATTAATGGTCCATTCAGATTAGAAATGATGCTGGTTTATTTGGTAAGACAATTTACTTTTGATCAAGTTAATCATGTTGCTTATCATAAAAATCCAAAAATAGCTGTTAAGCTAGATGATAATATTTGTAAAAACTTGGGAATAGGTAATTCCACAGGCTTGGGTATGGCTCCATTTATAGTCAATCACCCAACTCTATTAAATAATTGGATTTTAAGTAGAGAAAAAGCACTTAAGAAAATTAGAGAAATCAAAGATGTAGAAAGTCAAGATAGCGATTTGTTTATAGATTGTGTAAAAAAATCATTAAAAAATATTACAAGCTGGAACACTGATAGCGAATATCAGCAAAAAAAAATTTCTTCATTATTAAAGGATGTTGAAAAATTCTTATATTTTATAGATAAAGATTTTAATTTTAAGAGCAAATATCCTTTTAACAAAATCTATCAATGGTTAGAGGATAATACTTGCGAGGAATGTATTGAATACATAGTCTCAATAATGATGGAACCTTATAACGATATTATAAATCCTTTGGTAAAAGAAATGAGTTCAGACGAAGAAAAATATTTTAATATTCCAACTCATAGAAAAGTT
Organism: uncultured Pelagibacteraceae bacterium; assembly: GCA_902522385.1. GTDB lineage: Bacteria > Pseudomonadota > Alphaproteobacteria > Pelagibacterales > Pelagibacteraceae > Pelagibacter. Next base: position 3,539 of record CABYVK010000003.1, on the reverse strand, counting down.
GAAGAATTGCGTAATATCATTAAAGCAAAGTATCCTAATATTCTAGATATTAATTTTGAAGAAAAAGAAAATAATAAAAACTTTTGGTTTATTTCAAAAAATAAAGAAGAACCTAGATTGGCGGATCGTTTTGAAGAACATGGATCAGAATTAGAACAACCTCTAGCAATAGCAAGAGATATAAAAAAACTTTATGACAAATTATTAGTTTCAAAAAATAGTTTAACTATTGCTGAGTTTTTAACATCGAATTCTGAGTTAAGACATGTTGTAAGAAGAGCGTTCATTGTAGAAAAATTTCCTTATTCAGAAATACAAGATAATACAATTGGTAAAGATTTAATGCCAATTGATATGCTAAGACTAAAATTATCTTTTTTTGGGGCATTAAAATTTGATCCACGATCTGACAAATGGTTAAGAATTTGTATGTTCCAAGGTGCTCCACTTCCAAATGAGTTAAAAAGTTATGACGAGCAGTGGGTATATAAAACCAATATTTAATAATGAAATCACTGAGTGAAATTGAAACTACTGTTAAAAGAGCTTCAAAGGCAGCAGGATATTCTTGGGGAGTTTCTGAGGAAACAGGAAAAAGTATAAGGTTGTTAGAGCTATTTAGTTTACCGGGTATTAAGTACCTTAATGAATATTTTAATGAAAAAAACAAAAGTAAATTTGAAAATTTAAATTTAATTAGTGAAAATAACTCTTCATCAAAAAATCCTTACTGTCCAATTACTTTAGGTGTTAGTTTTTTAGATCAAATAAATATTTTAGAAAATTTAAAAAAAATTGAATTCAAAAATGTTGCTTATCCAATAATTTTTATTTCCTTTATAAGTCGTTCATCAGAAATTATTGGAAAAAAAATTTATGTAAAAATGGATGAAAAAAAAATTTTACTAAATTTAAATGTAAATATTAGTTCAAATTTTATTGATCAAGAATTTCCAAAGATAGCAAATACAATTGAGGTAAATCTACTTGAAAATGAAGACAACTTTACAGACGATGAATGGAATAATTTATACAAGTTATCTGAAGAAACTTTTGTCGAAGAAAGCGACAGTTTAAAAGAAGGTGCGGCAGGTGCTGGTTTGACTGATAATGACTGATAAAATTGATGAAAAATATATTGATACAGATACTGAAGAATTAAATAATATTTGCGATGAATGCAAAGATGAAGACGAAAGTGTCACTCAAAATTTAATTCTTACTGGGTTTAAATTATGTAAATCTTGTAGAGTATCTAAGACTATTTTTCCGCTTTAACTAATTTGACTAACTGGAAGCATATTCATTCTACTCATCACAAATGAGATAGATAAAAATGCAATTATTAAAAAAGATAAAAGTACAATCCCAAAAGATTTAAAATTAGATTTTAAACTCAATATTTGTTTAGTTGAAATTATTAAACCTGCAAAAATCCAAAATTGGGTAAGAAAAATTATTGGTATCATTAAATCTGGTGTGACCGCAAAAAATCTTAATAAACCAGGGGCATGTGCAAATCCAACAGCTGTTAAAACTTTTTTGAACGAAACTTTGGTTTGTTTATCAGGAAATAATTTAACTCCAATTACAAAGATAAAAATCGCCCATATTAGCCAAGTAACTATTGCAGTTAGACCAGACATTGCAATAGCTGTTTTAATAATGGTATTAGCTGCTACTGCTCCAGCGATACCATCTAGGATCATTATAATACCAGCAAAGTATATTGATGCTTCTCCAAAATTTTTATTATCCGAATAAAGAGTTTTGTCTAATTTTATTGACTTAAAAATTATATTTAAAAATTCAGCAAACATTAATTTTTTTTATTTTTATTTTTTTGAGCCTTATAAGAAACAATTAATGGAAATATTATTAAAGCAATAGCAATGATAATGCAAACTGCTATTAGAAAACTTTTGGTCATTAAAATTTTAAAGGGGAGCTGAAATTAGCTCCCCCCTAGTAAATTTTAGCCTTTTACAACTTCTCTTGTATTTGCGTTGAAAGACTCTTTGAATGGAATATCCACAACTACAGCATCTACAGGTTTTCCTGGAGTGTCTGAGTATTTTTCTGGAAGATGAACTTTAAACTTAGTTCCAACTTTATTTTTTGGAAATCCATTAGGGTTTAAAGTTCCATCAAACGGAACGTATCCCATAGCAATATTGGTTTTCTTCTCAGGATGCCACCATGGTGAAGTAATAAATCCAACTGGATCTCCACCATTTTCTGGTGATACCAACCAAAAGTCAGGTGCATAATCGTCAATAGGTTTACCACCTAACTCCATTCCAACTAATTGAAGTTTATATGGTTTTTTTCCAGCTTTTATATCTGCTCCCATTTTCTCCAAAGCAGCCTTACCAACATAGTCAGCTTTTTTATTCCATTCACCTTTACCAGATAATGAAACTTGATAACCTAAATTACATTGAAACGGATTATGTTGTTGATCCATGTCTTGCCCCCAAGAAAGAATACCTGCTTGTATTCTTCTATGGTGTGCAGGTGCAATCACCATCAATTTATGTTTTTTTCCTGCATCTAATACTGCGTTCCACATATCTTCAGCATATAAAGTTGCATTTCTTAAATATATCTCATAACCAGCTTCTCCTGAAAAACCAGATTGAGAAATTACACAACTTCTTCCACCAACCGTTGCTTCTGCTAATCCATAGAAAGGCATATTATCAAAATCAACTTGGTCACCACAAAGGTCTTGCATTAAAGCTTTTGATTTAGGACCTTGAATTTGTACTGGACATGCATCTATTTCTTCAATTGTACAATTAAATTTTCCATCTGCATTTACACCTTGTAAATACATTCCAATATCAGAGTCTGACAATGAAAACCAAAATTCATCTTTTGAAATTCTTAAAAGAATAGGATCATTTAAAACTCCTCCATAAGCATTACATAAGATTACATACCTAGCTCTCATGGGAGAAATTTTTGTTGCATCTCTAGTTATAACGTAGTCAGTAAATTTTTCTGCATCAGGACCTTTAACTCTTATTTGTCTTTCAACAGCCACGTTCCACATTGTTACATGGTTAACGATTGCATCATATTCAACCATTGCTCCACCATCTTCAGGTTTTACATAACCTCTTGGGTGATAAATACGATTGTATACAGTTGCTCTCCAACAACCTGCCTGCATTGATAAATGCCAATAAGGTGACTTTCTTACCCTTGTTGAAATTAATAATTCAACTTTAGTTGGCCCACTTTGTCTTAAATTGTATGGTACTTCTCTATCAGATTGATCAACAGAAGTAACATGTTGTACTTTAGTATAGTCAAATTCTTTAGACATAACTATTCTCCTTCAACCACTTGTTAGTTTCCTTCAAGCCGCCGAATGTATAAATGTGGAAGTTATCAGTGTGCGATTTAACTTTCCCAATTAAATCATTAGGGTCTTTAGGTTTCAATAAATCTAATGCCTTACTAAAATTAGATTTAAGAAAGTTTAAGGAATTTTTTGCCCCCACAATATTAGCAAATTTAATTAAGCTAGA
>CABYVK010000002.1 GCA_902522385.1 uncultured Pelagibacteraceae bacterium | reverse complement strand
CGCATCAAAGAGAAAAGTGAGGTTAAACCAGGTATCGAAAATTTAAAAAAAAGAAATGACGAATTAGGTCTTCTTTCTAATTCTTTAGAGGATATGACAAATGAGCTGCAAAATAGAGTCACACATGCAGAAAACTTTTCAACAGATTTGGTTCATGAGATTAGAAATCCTTTAGCATCATTAAAAAGTGCATCAGAAATATTACAAGATACAAATAACAACGATCAAAGAAACAGATTATTAAGCATACTAAGCCATGATGTGCAAAGAATTGAGAGATTAATTACAGATTACTCACAAATGTTAAAAGACGAAGTTGCCTTAAGTAAAGAAAAGATGAATAAAATTAATATTGAGCCAATTATTCAGTCCGTTGTAGATGACTATAATAATATTTATCAAGTAAAAAGAAAAATAAAAATTGAATATAAAAATGACGGAAAAGATGATTATATAATAAATGGTATCGAAAACAGAATTGAACAAATTATTGCAAATTTATTAGACAATTCAATATCGTTTAGTAAAGATAATGGTAATGTTTTCGTGAATGTTTCTATTAACGAAAAAAATAAAATTTTAATAAAAATTATTGATGAAGGACAAGGGTTTAAAGAAATAGATACATCAAGAATATTCAAACGATTTTATAGTAACAGACCTGAAAAATTTGGAGAACATTCAGGACTAGGTTTAAATATAGTTAAAAATTTGGTTGAACTTCATGATGGTGAAATTGAAGCATCTAATCGTGTTGATAATGAAGGAGCAATGATAGAGATAAAATTCCCTAGAGTTTAAACATATCTTGATTAATAAAATCTTAGCTGTATAAAGCTTGCCATGGAAGATTATAAAGTAAAAGACATATCACAAGCTGACTTTGGTAGGAAAGAAATTTCAATTGCTGAAAGCGAAATGCCTGGTTTAATGGCTTTAAGAGAAGAGTATTCTAAAGAAAAACCATTAAAGGGTGCAAGAATTATAGGATGTCTGCATATGACAATTCAAACGGCTGTATTAATTGAAACTTTAGTTGTGCTAGGTGCTGAAGTTCGTTGGTCTTCTTGTAATATTTTTTCGACTCAAGACCATGCAGCTGCTGCAATTGCTAAGGCTGGGATCCCTGTTTATGCTTGGAAAGGTGAAACAGAAGAAGAATATTTATGGTGCATTAAACAAACTATAGTCGGAAAACCTGACTGGAAGCCTAACATGTTATTAGATGACGGTGGTGATTTAACAGCTATCATGCACAATGAATACCAGGATTTAATGAAAGATATTAAGGGTGTTTCAGAAGAGACTACCACTGGAATTAAAGCACTAAATAAAATGGAAAAAGATAAATCGCTTTTAGTTCCAGCAATCAATGTCAATGACTCTGTCACAAAATCAAAATTTGACAACTTATATGGATGTAGGGAAAGTTTAGTAGACGGCATTAGAAGAGCTACTGATGTAATGATGTCTGGAAAAATTGCAATCGTTGCAGGTTTCGGAGACGTTGGAAAAGGAAGTGCTGCATCCTTAAGACAGAGTGGAGCGAGAGTTCTAGTTACTGAGGCAGATCCAATTTGTGCTCTTCAAGCAGCAATGGAAGGTTACGAAGTAGTATTAATGGAGGAAGCTATAAGTAGAGCGGATATTGTTGTAACAGCTACAGGCAACAAAGATATTGTTACTGCAGACCATATGAGAGATATGAAGGATAGAGCTATCTTATGTAACATTGGTCACTTTGACAACGAAATACAAGTTGAAGCTCTTAAAAATTATAAGTGGACTGAAGTAAAACCTCAAGTGCATGAAATAGAGTTGCCTAGCGGTAAAAGAATTATTCTTTTAGCTGAAGGAAGATTAGTTAATCTTGGTTGTGCAACTGGTCACCCAAGCTTTGTAATGAGCGCGTCATTTACTAATCAAGTTATTGCTCAAATAGAACTTTGGCATAATCATAAAAATTATGAAAACAAAGTTTATGTACTTCCAAAACATTTAGATGAAAAAGTAGCAACTTTGCATCTAAAAAAAGTTGGTGCAAAACTAACAAAATTATCAAAAGAACAAGCAGATTATATAAGCGTTGGAACAGAAGGTCCTTTCAAACCAGATGCCTATCGCTATTAAAGATAGCACAGTAGATATCACTTCAGAGAAGTTAACTAAAGAATTAGCTAAGGAATTTACAAAATACCTTAAAGGTAGTGAGTTTGTTTTTTTATATGGAGAGATGGGTGTTGGTAAAACTACCTTTGTTAAATATTTTATAAATGAGTATCAAAAAATAAATAATTTAACACAAACTGAAATTACAAGTCCTACTTTTAGTCTATTAAATGAATATCAGGTGAAAGACATAAGAATAAAACATTATGATTTATTTAGAATTAACAGGAAAGAAGACATCAATAATTTAGATATTTTTGAAAAAGATAATAAATTAATAACACTTATAGAATGGCCGCAATTGATTGCTGATAAACAAGATATAAAATTTATAGCTTTAACTTTTAATTATTTAAATGATTTAAATGATAGAAGTGTAGATATAAAAGTTTAAATTAAATTTATTTTGATGGAAATTTTACCAAAATTGAAAAAAATAAAAGGTGACGCGTCTTTTAGAGAATTTTACAGAAACAAAGAAAACAAATCAATTGTAGTAATATCTAAGAAAGAAAAGTTAAAAAATCTTTTAATTTATGACGCAATAAATAAAATTTTGATTAGAAATAAAATTTTAGCACCAAATCTATTAAGAGAAAATTATATTGATAATTATATAGAAATAAATGACTTTGGAGATCAAACTTTACTTCAAATCTTAAAAAACAAAAAGAATAATAAATTTGTCATATTTAAAAAGGTAATAAAAATTTTAAATAACATACAATCAATAAAAGATAAAAAAGTAAAAAATTTTAAAAATAAATTATATAAAGTTCAAGAATATAACAATAAAATATTGTTTGATGAAACCAAACTTTTTTGTGACTGGTATGCATCAATGAAATTGTCTAAATTCAAATATATTAAATTCAAAAAAAAATTTAGATTAGAGATAAGAAACTTATTATTAAAATTAAATTATAAAAATATTACATTTGTTCATAGAGATTTTCATGTTTCAAATTTGATGTATTATAACAAAAAAATTGCAGTAATTGATAGTCAAGATGCGTTAATTGGTAATAGAGCTTACGATTTAGCGTCCTTAATTGACGACGTAAGATTAAAAACATCTAATGAATTAAAAGAGAAAGTATTTAGGTTTTACATCAAAACAAATAAAAAAATTGATTTGCAAAAATTTAAAAAAGATTTTGAAATATTATCCATTTTAAGGAACTTAAAAATAATTGGTATATTTATGCGTTTAGCTATTAGAGACAATAAAAAAAAATATCTTAAATTAATCCCCTACGCTTGGGAATTGATTAATCATAGAATTAAAGAGCAAAATGAATTTTATAATTTGATGATGATATTAAAAAATAATTTTCCAAAATATATAAGGTAGTTTTATGAAAATATATACAGCTTTAATTTTATGCGCAGGTTTTGGAAAGAGACTAAACCCAATTACTTTAAATACTCCAAAGCCCTTATTAGAGATTAAAGATGTAAGTATGTTGGAAAGATGCATTAATTTAATAGAAAAAATAGGTATTCAAAAAATCTTAATAAATACTTTTTATTTAAAGGATCAATTTTCAGTTTTTTTAAATAAAAAAAATTTCAATCTAGAAATCAAAATAATTGAGGATGGTAAGCATATTTTAGATACAGGGGGAGGTATTCAAAATATGGTTCAAAATTCCAATGAAAATAATTTTATAATTTTTAATCCTGATACAATCTGGAGCAATAACTATAAAGATGAGATATTAAAAATGGAAAAAATGTATTTTTCTGAAAAATTAGAAAATATTCTTCTTTTAGCAAATAAAAAATTAAGTTTTGATAAAAAGCTAAAAGGAGATTTTAATTTAAAAAATAATTTAGTTTATAAAGAATCTGAAAAAGAATTAATTTACATTGGGTGTCAAATAATTAATAAAAAATTATTTGTGAGAAATAAAATAGAAAATTACTCTATTTTGGAAGTTTGGAATAAACTTTTAGATCAAAAAAAGTTATATGGTTATGAAAGCCGACAAGATTTTTATCATTTAAGTGACCTTGATATTTTTAATAAACTAAAAGATCTTTAGCTCTTTCTTGATCAAGATATTTACAATTAGAAATTTTGCTATTTTCTAACTCAATTAAAAGTGGATTTCCTGTAGGTATTTCAAGTTTAGAGATTTCATTGTCATTTAAATTGAATAAATATTTACAAAGAGCTCTTATGGAATTTCCATGAGCTGAAATGAGAATATTTTCAGTTGTTTTATTTTCTATCTCTTTGTTATAAAATTTTATTACTCTTTCATATGTATCTTTTAACGATTCAGTATCAGGAATTTTTTCAGTAGGGACTTCTTTGTAAGTTTTAATATTTAAGGGATGATAAGGATTTTTTTTATCTAAAGGGTCGGGTCTTAGATCCCAGGAACGTCTAAATTGATGAACTTTTTCTTCTCCAAGTTTTTTTTTCATTTCATCTTTATTTAATCCAGTAAGAGCCCCATAATGTCTTTCGTTTAATTCCCATGCATTTTTTACTGCTTTAAAATCTTGCAATTCTTCCTGTATAATTTTTAAAGTATTTTTAGCTCTTAGTTGATAAGACGAGTAATAAAGATTAACCTCAATTTTTTCTTGTTTTATTAATTCACCAGCTTTTTTTGCTTCCGATTTTCCATTTTCTGTTAGATCTACATCAACCCATCCAGTAAATTTCTTTTCAAGATTCCATACACTTTGACCGTGTCTTACTAAAATTAAATAACTCATTTGTTTATCTTTTAAATTAATTTGATAAATAAAACTATATTATTAATGATTAATTATTTTTCAAAATATAAATTTATTTTCTATTTATGCAATTTGATTTTAATTTTTTTATATTTATTTCCTGGTAGCGTGCTAGGCTGGTTTTTGTTTAATGATTTAAGTTTGCAGCCTCAAATAACTCCAGATTTTATTGTTTCAGCAAATCATTTATATGCATATATAGTTCTTTCATTTATTGGTTTTTTAACTTTCCGAAAAAAAGATCAATTCAATACTTTAAGTACATACTTAATATTTTTATCTATTGCACTTGAGGTTTTACAATACTTTATACCTTATAGAAGTTTTGAATTTCCAGATTTATTTGGAAATCTAGCAGGAGTAATTATAGCTATAATTTTATTTTATTTTTTTAAAAAAAATGAAAATTTTAAAAATTAATATTTTAATTATTATAATTATTTTTATTATAGGTTGCTCGTCTGTTCCAAAAAATACAGCAGATAGTTGTTCTATATTTAATGAAAGATACATGTGGTACAAACATGCAAAAAAAGCTGAGAAAAAATGGGGAACCCCAGTTTATTTACAGCTTGCAATTATAAAAATGGAATCCAGTTTTGATTGGTTAGCTAAACCTCCAAGGCAGAAATTATTTAAAGTAGTGCCCTACAAAAGACCATCAAGTTCTTTTGGGTACTCACAAGCTGTAAAGGGAACATGGAAACAATATAAAGAAGAAACTGGTAATAAGCTTGCCGTCAGGACAAGATTTAAAGACAGTGTAGATTTTATTGGTTGGTACACTAATAAAACTGAAAAAATTTTAAAAGTTTCAAAAAAAGATGCTTTCAAGCAGTACATTGCTTACCATGAAGGGTGGGGTAATTATAAAAATTATAAAAATAATAAAAAAGTAATTAATTTAGCTAAAAGAGTTGAGAAACAATCAAATATTTATAAGCAACAATTATCCAAATGTAAAAATTCTTTATCGACGTCTAAATATATTGTTTTTTAATTTAGCTGTTTTTTCAATTCTATATCAACTGCATCAATACGCTTAGTATTTTTCGCTAGAGCTAAATACATCGTTGGAGTTACATATAAAGTAAAGAAGGTTGAAATAATCATTCCTCCTAAAATTGTAGAGCCCACAGCTAATCTAGAGCCTTCACCTGCACCTGGGCCAATATTCCCAATAACTAATGGAAGCATTGCTATCATTGTACTAAGAGAAGTCATTATGATCGGTCGAATTCTCAATTGGCAAGCTTTTATTATTGCGTCCTGAATTTTAACACCTGTAGTTCTTATCTGGTTTGTATAGTCTACAATCAAAATACTATTCTTTGTAGATATACCAATTAGTATTATTAAAGCAATTTGAGAGAAAATATTTACTGAACTATTTAAAAATAAAATAAATACTAACCCACCAAATACAGCTAATGGAACTGTTAAAATAATAATAAATGGATGAACAAAAGAGTTAAATGTTGCTGCCATAACTAAATAAGCAGTTAACAAAGCAAGAGCAAAAATTAAGTATATTTCATTTGTTGTTTCTTTTAACTCTTCAGATTTTCCTTTCCAAGTGATTTGGTTTTGAGGAGCAACTTTAATCATGACATCTTCAAGGTATTTTATTGCCTCTGTTAGAGTATAATCTTCTGCAAGGGCAGCAGAAATTGTAACAGCTCTTTGGCGATTATATCTTGGCAGGGCTTCAGCAGTACCTTTTTCTTTAAACTCAACTAAACTTGCAACAGATACAAGTTTACCAGTTGTTTCAGATCTAACAAAAATTTTTGATAATCCATCTTTATCCCTTCTGTCTGCTAAATATTGTTGTAAAATAATTGGGTATTCTCTTCCCTCTTTACTAAAAGTTGTTACTCTTTTTCCTCCATAAAGGGTTTCTAAAGTTCTACCTATATTTTCAGTAGAAACTCCTAAATCATTTGCTCTGTTTTTGTTAGTGATTAATTTAACTTCTGGTTTATTTTTTGTATAATCACTTTCAATTCTAGACATATTTCTATTTTTTCTTAATTCTCTTAAGACACTATTTTGAATTTCTTCTAATTCTTCGTAGCTAGATCCATATATGACCATTTGAACAGGCTTGTTATAACTAGATACTCGTATTGATTGTGGAGAAATTGGAAAAGCAAAAGTTTCAGGTACAGAAACCACTTGTCCGATAGCTTCTCTTAGTATTTGTTGACTACCTTTTTCTCTATTTTTCCACTCATCAAGTAATGCAATAATTATAAAACTGTTATAAGACGTTGCAGATCTTCCAAAACCAGGAACTCTCATTATAAGTCTTGCATACGGACTGTCTTCTGCCTGCAATAATCTTAATATTCTTCCTTCAATTATCTGCGCTTTTTCTTGGGTATATTCAAATGAACTTCCTTCATCAGTTGACCCAATAATTAAATAAGCGCCCCTATCTTCAATTGGTATTAATTCTTTTTTGGAAAAACTAAACAAATAAGCTGAGGCAGCAATAATTAAAATTATAAATATTGAAATAGTTTTTTGTTTATTGACCCAATATTTAAGTGAATTTACATAAAATCCTGTAAAAGATTTAAATCCATTGTTAAATTTTTTTACAAAGAAATTGACTTTTTCTTTTTTGTTTAAAAACTTACTTCCTAGCATAGGAGATAATGTTAATGCGACAAAAGAAGATACAACAATCGAAAAAGACAAGGCTATCGCTGTTTCTTTAAACAAAGTTCCTGATATTCCTTTAATAAAAATTAAAGGTAAAAATACTGCTATAAGAATTAAAGTCGTTGCAATAATTGCAAATGTAATTTGTTTAGAACCCTTGTAAGCAGCCACTAAAGGTGTTTCACCATTTTCAATTCTTGTATAGATCGCATCAGTCATGATCACAGAGTCATCAGTGATTATACCAATTGCTAGAATAAAACTTAGTAATACGAAAATATTAATTGATAGATCAAATATATATAACCCTAGAAATGATCCAATAAGACTAACTGGTAAAGCAACTGCAGGAACTATTACTGCTTTAAGGTTACCTAAAAAAAGATAAATAATTAAAACAACTAATATAAATGCAATTACTAAACTTTTATAAACTTCTTCTATTGCAGCACCAATGTAGGTTGCTCTGTTAAATGCTATTTCTAACTTTAATCCATCAGGTAAGGATTTGTTAAGTTCTTTGATTTTAGTTTTTATTTGTCTAGAAAGCTCTACCGTTGATGCACCACTTTTAGCATAAATACCAATACCAACAGTTTTTAAATTTACTGCATTTTTTCTTTGTGCTTTAAATAAAGTTTTTTCTGAAACAGGTCCAAACTCTATATTAGCCACATCAGATAAAATGATAACTTTTTCTTTATTTTTCTTAAGTGGCAATTGTTTAATTGTATCAATATTAGAATAAGATTTATCAATGTTTAAAGTTAAGTCTTTGTTATTAGCTTCTAAGGTTCCAGCTGGAAGATTTATATTCTCATTTCTAAGGGCTCTTTCAACTTCTTGAATTGTAAGATCGTTTGCAGCTAATTTTATTGGATCTATCCAAACTCTAACACTGAGTTCTCTTAATCCACCAACTAAAATTCGACCTACGTTTGGGACACTTGAGAATGCATCTATTAGATATCTTTCAGCATAATCTCCAAGATCTAAATCATTCCAAGTTGGAGATGATAAAGCTACCCACATTGTAGTTGTAAAACCTGCTGCCTGTTTTAAAATTTGGGGAGGGTTTGATTCACTCGGTAAATTATCTACAACCCTTGCAACTCTTTCCCTAATATCATTAGCAGCATCATCTAAATCAATGTCTGTGTTGAATTGAATATTAATCCTACTTCTTCCATTGAGAGAACTTGAGTCAATATTTTTGATACCCTCAGCTCCACCAATTACATCCTCTAATTTTTGAGTTATTTCTTCATCCACAATCTCTGCAGATGCAGATTTATAATCGGTTTGAACTTGAACTACAGGAGGCTGTATACCATCAGGAAGTTCTCTTACTGGCAATTCTAAAAAGACAAAAATACCAAAAATAATTAATATTAAAGACATGACCCAAGCTACCACAGGTCGTTTAATGCTAACTTCAGTTATATACATTTAATTATTTTTTCTCTTTATCTGATTTTTTAAAAATATTTTTCAACCAATCAAATTTACCTTTTTTTTCTTCAGCTTTTTTTGATTTATCTTTTTTACCCCAGCTAGAATTTTCTTGTTTTTTTTTAGCACCTTTCTCTATAGGTCTGATTGTTAAATTTGGTCTTACTTTTTTTGTTCCTTCTGCAACAATTTTATCTCCATTATTTAATCCATCTAATATTTCTACAAAGCCTAAGTATCTATCACCAATGGTTACTTTTGTTTTCATTACTTTATTTTTTTCATCTACTTTATAAATAAAAACATTTTCACCCTCGACAATTGTGCTAGTGTCAGGAGCACTTAAGCCATTTCTCACATCATATTTAATTGATATTTCTAAAAATGAGCCAGGTAATATTTCACCTGATGAATTATCCATCTTAATTCTTGTTGCTAAAGCTCTTGTATCTTCACTTATCCTGCTAGCAAAAGAGTCTACTTCACCTTTATAAATTTTATTTTTATATCCAGAAAATTTAATATCAACTGGAAGACCAACCTTAATAAATGGTACAAAAATTTCTGGTATATCTACATCACAATATATTAAGCTGGTATCTTCAAGATTAATTAATATAGAAGATTTTGAAACCTCTATATCTTCTGAAAATTCCCTTTTTCCAATAACACCATCAAATTGAGCAATTACTTTTCGATTTTTAAGTTCAGCAATCACATCACCTTTTTTTACTTTTTGATTAAATTTTATGGGTTTTAATATTTCATATTTTTCAATTTTAAATGATTGTGTTTGAATTGGAGCCGCAGTCCCATATGTGCTTACAACATTTTCAAAAACTCTTTCTTGTGTAGTGGTTATAATTATTCCAGGAGGTGGTCTTTTACTAAATTTTTTTTTGAAATGATTTCCAATCATTGTTCTTCCAATGATAACCGTTGCAATGATTAAGAAAAATATAATGACAATACTTGTTATTTTTGTAGATGTTTTCATAAGTTAATTTTTTCCATACTCAGCCCAAGAGCCGTCATATATAGTTGGCATATACTTAGCATTTATTAAAGAATAAGCTAGTGCCAATACACTTGCAGTTACTCCAGAACCACATGAAAATACTGTATTTTTATCTTGGTTAAGTTTAAAAGACTCAAACTTTTCTTTGATTTTATCATTACTTAAAAAAGTATGATCTTCATTTATTAATTCAGAAAAGGGGAGGCAAAAAGAATTTTTTATTGAACCACTTTTAAGACCTTTTCTTGGTTCAGCAACCTTACCTTCAAATCTTTCTCTGCTTCTTGCATCAATAACATAAAATTCTTTTTTATCAATGTTTTCATCAATCTGTTTTTTATTTTTAACAAGTTCTTTATTTTCTTTACACGAATACTTTGAAGTTTTTGTTATTACTTTATTTCTATCTGTAGCTTTGTTTTCTATTTTCCATTTTTTCAAACCACCGTTTAGGACATTTACTAATTTGGGATCATGACCATAGTAAATTAAATTGTACCAACATCTACAAGAACTAATTACATCAGAGTTATCATAAACTACTATATGGTCATCATTTTCTATTCCCATTTTACTCATTATTTTTTCCCATGATACAGAGTCAGTCAGCATATGAGGTAAATCAGTATCTAACTTTGAATTTTTATCTAAATCAAAAAAAATTGCGTTTGGGATATGTTCTTTACAATACTCTTCAAAACCATTTCTTTGAGTTTGAGGCATATGCCAAGAACAATCTATAATTTTTACTTTATCAATATTTTTTTCTAACCAAATTGTATCGATCAAAGACACTTTATCTTTTTTCCAAATATCGTTGATGATATTCTTCAGCTGTACAATAATTTTTAACCAATGAAATTTTTGTAACAACTTTGCCTGATAATTTGATGTTTTCTTTTTCAACCATTTTTTCAGCAATATTTTTTTGTTCATCATTTAAATAAAATATCTCACTTCTGTATTGTGTTCCAAAATCTGGTCCTTGAGAATTTAGAGTTGTAGGATCATGAATTTCAAAAAAATATTCAAGAATTTTCTCGTAGGATATTACTTTAGGATCAAAATCTAATTTTACTACTTCAGCATGATTTGTTGTGCCTGTGCATACTTCTTTGTAATTGGTTTTTGCATCGTGACCTCCACAATAACCAACTTCTGTTTTTATAATACCTCTAAGTTTGCTAAACTTTATTTCAGGCCCCCAAAAACATCCTAATCCTAAAATTGCTATTTGCATTGATAATTAACTTAATTAAACTAAAGTTAATCATATGCTATCAAAAAATCAATTAGGCTTTTTTTACATGTTCATATCAGTGTGTGCATTTTCACTTATGGATGTGATTGTTAAATGGTCTGAGGATTATCCCGTTGGACAAGTACTATTTTTCAGAGGATTTTGTGGAATAATTCCTATTATGTTTCTTATTCCTAAAGACAGATATTTAGATTTTTATAAAACAACAAGACCCTTTCTTCATTTTAAAAGATGTTTAGCAGGATTAATTGCTTTAGTTTCTATATTTATAGCATTAAGAAATTTACCTTTAGCAACAGTTGTAAGTATTTCTTTTGCAGCACCAATATTTATAACAATATTTTCTATTTTTTTACTAAAAGAAAAAGTTGGTATTTATCGATGGTTAGCAGTTTTAGTAGGGTTTGTTGGTATAATTTTCATCACTGAACCAGGTTTTAGCTCTTTAAATTTTTATTATATTTATCCAATAATTTTTTGCTTAGGTCTCTCTTACGTTGCTATTGCTATCAGAAAATTATCATCAACTGAGCCAGCTTGGTTAATTAGTTTTTTCTTTTCATTTTCAATAATGCTCTTAAGTTTCCTATCATTTTATCAGGGATGGATTTTGCCAAGTTTCATTGATTTATTTTTGTTATCCATGATTGGTATATTAGGTGGTCTTGCTAATTTATGGTTATCACAATCTTATAAATACTCAGAAGTAAGTTTAGTCTCCCCTTTAAAATATCTTGGGTTAGTATTTGCTATAATATTTGGATATTTTATTTGGAACGAAATACCAACTTCTAAAACATTATTAGGTGCCTTATTAGTTATAGTTTCATCTATTATTATATTTAGAAGAGAGATGTATTTGAAAAAAAAGTTATCTGTTTCACGACATGAGTAAAACCCCATCATATTGGAATAAAGCAAAAAAGTACTTATCAAAAAAAGATAAAACTATGTCTGCTTTGATAAAGAAATATAAGTCTCCATCAGAAACTGTTCTTACATCAAGACGAGATGTTTTCTTTTCTCTTTGTAAAAGTATAATTGGTCAACAAATTAGTGTTGCAGCCGCTAATTCAGTTTTTTTAAAATTTAAGAAAAAATGTAAAAATAAAATTAATCCAAAAACTGTGAGCAAGTTATCTATCTCTCAGTTAAAGAGCTGTGGTTTAAGTCGACAGAAAGTAAAAGGTATAAAAAGTTTAGCTCATCAAATATTAAGTAAGGAGTTTAATCCAAGACTGATTTCAAAAATGTCTGACGAAGATGCAATAATTTATCTTTCACAGCTAAGACAAATTGGAAGATGGTCAGCAGAAATGATTTTATTATTCACTTACAATCGTCCTAATATTTGGCCCATACAAGATATTGGATTGTTAAGAGCTATTTCAAAAAATTATAATAAAAAATATTTACCACCTGAACGTTATGTTTCTTATTTAAATAAAAAATTTTCACCTTATTGTTCGGTGGCAACATGGTATCTTTGGAGAAGTATAGATCCTGAGCCTATCCAGTACTAAAGATTTTTATATTTGTTTGTCTCAGAAACCAGTTGTGCAACAATTGATAAAGCTATTTCAGGAGCAGATTTTCCTCCTAGTTTTATTCCAATTGGTCCATGTATTGAGTCAATTTCTTTATCATTAAATCCTTCATCTTTTAATCTTTTACATCTGTTTTTATGAGTTTTTTTACTTCCTAAAGCACCTATATAAAAAAACTTTTTTTTTAAAGCATGTTTTAACGCTGGTTCATCAATTTTTGGATCATGACTCAAAGTAATTAAAGCAGTATTAGAGTTTGTTTGAATATTTTTAAAAAATTCTTCAGGCCATTTATTGATAATTTTAATATTTTGAAATTTTTGTTTAGTTGTGAAATATTCTCTTGGATCAACAACAGTAACATCAAAATTTAAATTTTTTAAAAATTTAATTAAATATTGTGTTATATGTACTGCGCCAATGATAATAACTTTAATTGGTTTAATATAATTTTGAATTAAAATTTCGGTATTATTAATTACGCCACTTTTCTTTAAATTATAATAATTCTCTATATCGTTTTTATAATTAATAAAATTATTACTTAAAGGTATTCCTATTTTATATATTTCAGAGGATCCATTACTTAAATTAGTTAAAACAGCAAATTGTTCATCGGATGATTTTTTTTTTATTATTTTTTTAAGTATTTCTATTTTCATTAATTTATTTGTTCTAAAAAAACAGTCATTTCTCCTCCACATGCAAGGCCTACGCTCCAAGCATTTTCATCTGAGACTTTGAAATCAATTTTCTTAAATGAATTTTTATTTTTTATTAGTTCAACACATTGAGCAATTACGCTTGTTTCCACACAACCACCTGAAACTGAACCTAAAAAATTACCTTTTTCATCAATTATCATTTTGCTTCCAATTTGGAATGGAGAAGATCCCCATGTTTGAACTACAGTTGCAAGAACTACTTGTTTATCAGATTCAATCCATGAAATTGCTTCCTCTAAAATTGTATCTATAAATGGTTGTGTCATTTATTAAGTTGTTATTGAATTTTACATTCCTTCAAAAATAATGTGTTCTCTAACAGCATTATTTTCTAAATGTTTTCTAGCTTCAACATACTCTTCGGAATTGTAACAATTTTTTGCTGTTTCAATGTCTGGAAATTCTGCAAGTGCTACTCTAACCATTTCCCTACCTTCCAAAGTTACATTATTTGCACTTCTTGCTATTATTTTTCCAGAATATTTTTCAACCGCTTCTTTTGCTTTAATAGCATATTTTTTAAGTCTTTCGTCGTCTTTTATTTCAGTATAATTTGCAATCCAATAAGCTTTCATAATTCTCCTTTTTAAATTTTTTTAATTATGATACCAAATTTATGTGAAAAAATTATTTTTAAATTTCTTTAATACATTATTGTTTTTGATATTACTATCGTCAACCCACGTTAATGCTGATGAACTGTTTAATAAGGGAAAAGAAGTTTTTCTAGGGGCTGGTAATTGTGCAGCATGCCATATGCTTTCAGATGCTGGATCGAACACAATGGTTGGTCCAAATTTAAATGAAATTAGACCTGATATTCAAAGAATTATAATGGCAGTTAGAAACGGTATAGGAGTAATGCCCGCAATGGAGGGTATACTAACTGATGAGGAAATAGAGGCGGTTGCTCACTATACTTCTATAGCTGCGGAACAATAATAAAAATTTTAATTATAATTTTTTATCCAATATTTAGCTATGTCTACTCTTTTGCAGATCCAAATATCCTTAAATTTTGTAATGTAATTTAAAAATTTTTTAAGAGACTGTATTCTACCAGGTCTTCCAATTAATCTACAATGCAAACCAACCGACATCATCTTTGGTGAAGTTTTTCCTTCCTCATAAAGGGCATCGAAACTATCTTTTAAATAATTATAAAATTGTTCACCCGAATTAAATCCTTGATTGGTTGCAAATCTCATATCATTGTTATCAAGTGTATAAGGAATCATCAGTTGTTTTTTGTTACCTTTTTTTATCCAATATGGAAGATCATCACTGTATGTATCGCTACAGTATAAAAAATCACCATTTTCGATTACTAAATCTAAAGTATTTGTGCTACACCTACCAGTGTACCAACCAGCAGGTTGATAGCCAAAAATCTTTTTTATAGATTTGACTGCAAGTTTCATATCATTCTTTTCTTTTTTCTTTGATACATTTTGATAATCAATCCATCTCCACCCATGACTAGCAACCTCATAATTTGCTTTTTTTATAGCAGAACAAACTTCTTTATTTCTCTCCAATGCCATACCAACTCCAAAAATAGTAAGAGGAATTCTTTTTTTGTTAAAGAGGTCGTGAATTCTCCAAAATCCTCTTCTTGATCCATATTCATAAATTGACTCCATATTTAAGTGTCGACCTTTAATTGCTTTTGCTCCTATAATTTCTGATAAAAATACT
This sequence comes from uncultured Pelagibacteraceae bacterium, assembly GCA_902522385.1. Lineage (GTDB taxonomy): Bacteria > Pseudomonadota > Alphaproteobacteria > Pelagibacterales > Pelagibacteraceae > Pelagibacter. The sequence continues at coordinate 86,326 of CABYVK010000002.1, read as the reverse complement.
TCTGAAGTTTTGTCACCGTGGAGAGTACAATTCTCTGCTCCTTCTTCATAATTTAGTACAAATTGTAAAGCTAACTTAGCATTACCAGGCCACCTTACCTTAACTTGTTTGGAACCATATCCCACCAAATCTCTTGGATATTTTTTTTTCATTTCTTTAAAATAATTTTATCTTTTTTAAATTTATAAATAACAAGATTTTTTCCTTTTCCTTTTCTATCAACAATTAGAAAATTCATATCTTTCATAGAAATCAACGGAAAGTGCCAAATACCAGCATTGTAATTAACCCCAGTTTGTTTTGGTACTAAAAAGGATTGGATTTTATTTACATCTGGTTTATCTCCTTTTGGTGCTACAAATACTAAAAATTTTGTATCTTCCATGGGTATAAAGGCTTGACTTCCTAAAGGATGTTTTTCCATCATATCAATTTTCATAGGAAACCTTCTTTTTTTTGCTTTAAAAATACTAACAATTGCTTTCCCTTTGTTTTTAGATGCATCTAGGTTTATCAAATTATCAAATCTTTTTGCATACCCATCATTAATATTTATAGGATTTTTTTTTGACGTATCTATTAATTGACCAAATTTAGAAAAATTTTTTTTAGTAATTTTTTTTGCTTTTATTATTTTCATTTCACAAAATTTCCAAATGCCCTTATTCTTGAAATTCCACCGTCTGGATAGATATTAATTTTAAGATAATTTTCCTTACTTCTCGTAATTAAAAATTTTTTAAAAATATGTTTTTTGTGAGCTGACAGTTTTGACTTATTTAAAATAAACTTCCAATTTTTTGAATTGTTGACAATTGATTTATTGGAAAGATCTTTTGAAATGCTTGCAGTTTGAATTGAACAACTATCGGGATAATTTCCTTTAAAATGATGGGTATCTATCTCTAGCTTTTTTATTAATCCTGGTTTTCCAAATTTTATTATAAGCCAATCAAAGTTTTTTCCTCTACTTCTTCTTGTTTCCCAGCCATCTCCCATATTTTTTCCTTTACCAGGTGCTATGATATTTTCAGCTCTGCCGAAATGTTCATTATTACAACCAATAATTGAAGCGCCATTTAAAACAGATGTAAGGTTAATAGTTTTGTTATTTAAAAAGTTTTTCTCCATTTCAATTTTTCCATAAAGCCTTAGTCTTGCAACTCCACCATCTGGAAAAATGTTTAGTCTTATATAATTAAAAACAGATTTGTTGTTTGATTTGAAGCTATGGTTTCGGCTTGGCCCAAGTTTTTTTTTGCTCAGTAAAGAAATCCATTTTGTTTTCTTATTAGGCTTTGTTTTACTTAAGCAACCCTCTAACGAAGCATGTAAGGGTTGGTTTCCATTGAAGTGTGTTGTGTCAATGTCTATATCAAATATCTTCCCAGGTTTACCAAGTTTTAAAATTAAATAATCGAAACCTTTTGATCTTCTTCTCCTTGTTTCCCATCCATCCATCCATTTACCATGTTTGTCAAATAGTCCATCTTTAAAAACTGGAGTTTCGATGTTTAATATTCTATGAGCAGCTGCAAAAAAATCGTCAGTCTTAAATATAACTTTAGATCCAATTCTTGGGTCCGCTAAGTTAATCATTTTTGCACTTATAAATTTTTTCATATTTTATTTATTTCATTCAAACGAAAGGTTGCGATTTTTTTTACTTGTTTTTTTGCTTCAAGGAATTCACTTTCTACATCACTTTGTATCCTTTGTCTAAAATTATTCAAAATTTCATTTTTATCTTTACCTCTTACGGCAATTATAAAAGGAAAATTAAACTTTTTTTTATATTCTGAATTTAATTTTTTAAATTCTTCATATTCATCATTAGAACATTGGTTTAATTTTGCAGAGGCTTGCTCTGATATAGATTCAGAGGTCATTTTTTTTGCTACAGCAAGCTCAGGATGAGCATTTAAAATCTCTAAAATTTTATTTTTTTCGTAATTTTCGTAAATATCAAGCATTTTAAACATAATATCTTCAAAGTTTTTAAATGGTTTTGACTCAAATGCTTCCACAGCAACTGACTCAGTTTTTTCAAAAACATTACCAAATAAAGACAAAAAATCAGACTTGTTAAGATCGTTAATGTTATCTATTGTTCTCATATAACTTTAAAATAATTTAAGTTTGAAATTAAATGATACTATAATTTTATGACAAGGCTCACAACTCATGTTTTAGATGTGTATTCTGGTAAACCTGGCAAAGGTATCCTAGTTGAGTTGTTTTATATTAATAATTCAGAACGAAAAAAATTAATGTCAACAAAACTCAATGACGATGGTAGAGCTAATTCACCATTAGCCGAGGGAGATATTTTTGTTAAGGGTAAATATGAATTAGTTTTTCATATTGGTGATTATTTTAAAAATACATCTGCAGCTAGCGATGTTCCATTCCTGGATGATGTTATTATCAGATTTGGTATTTCAGATCCCTCGCAGCATTATCATGTTCCTTTACTTGTTTCACCTTGGAGTTATTCTACTTATAGAGGTAGTTAAGTGATATCGAGCTCTGTTAAATTTTTATTAAATGATAAGCTTATTGTAATCAATAATCCTGATCCAAATCAAACCATACTTAATTATATTAGAACCGAATTAAAAAAGACTGGAACCAAAGAAGGATGTTCAGAGGGTGGTTGCGGCGCGTGTACAATTGTTTTAGGTGAATTAGTCGATAATAAGATTATATATAAAGCAATTAATTCCTGTATTTCATTTGTTCCATCATTAAATGGTAAACAACTTTTAATTGTAGAAGATTTGGTTTCCAAAGATGGCAAACTACACCCTGTACAAGATGCGATGGTAAAATTTCATGGTTCTCAATGCGGTTTCTGTACACCAGGATTTGTTATGGCTTTATTTTCAATGTTTAAAAATAACAAAAATCTTAATAATGAATTAATAACAGATTCTATATCAGGTAATTTATGTCGTTGCACTGGATATAGACCTATAATAGATGCTGCAAAAAGTTTAGATAAGAAAAACAGGAATGATCAGTTTAGTAAAAATAATAATAAAGTTATTCAATTATTAAAAAAAATTAAACCAAAAAATATTTATATTAAAAAAGATGATAAAATTTATTTTTCACCAAAGAATATTAAGAATTTAAAAAATATAATTAAAAAATACTCTAATTTTAGTTTTCTTGCAGGTGGAACAGACTTATCTTTAAAAGTTACAAAAGAAAGAAAAGAAATTCCTTTTATAATTGATTTAAAAGAAATAAAAGAATTAGACTTTATAAAAGTAAATAAAAATTACCTTGTGGTTGGCGCCTCTACACCTTTAATAAAATTTGAAAAAGAAATTAAAAAACATTATCCAGATTTTTATTTAGTTCTTAAAAGATATGGTTCTGTTCAAATTCGAAATGTAGGAACTATAGGTGGTAACATTGCAACAGCTTCTCCGATAGGTGATACATTACCAATTTTGTTGTCTTTAAATGCAGAAATTTTAATTGAAAGCTTCAATCAAAGAAAAGTTATTCCTATAAATAATTTTTTCCTTGACTATAGAAAAACTAAATTAAAAAAGAATGAATTTATTCACTCAATAAAAATACCATTATTTAAGAAAAATATTTTTAAAGCATTTAAAATATCAAAAAGATTTGATGATGATATTTCATCTGTTTGTGGATCTTTTAATTTTGAAATTGATAAAAATAAAATTAAAGAGGTTTTTATTGCTTTTGGAGGTATGGCAGCTGTACCAAAAAGAGCTAAAGCCTGTGAGAAAATTCTTAAGAATAAACCTCTAAATTTTAGTACTTTTAATCAAGCCAAAAATTCTCTGGATAAAGACCTAAGTCCTATAGCGGATATGAGAGCAAGTAAAGAATATAGACTAGAGATAGCAAAAAATTTATTGATGAAATGTTTCGTAGAAATAGATTCTAATAAGCTAACAAGAGTTAATTAAATGAGCAAAGAGAACTATATTAATGATGTAAGACCACATGATAGTGCTTATAAGCATGTAAGTGGATACGCTGAATACACTGACGACATTAATGAACCAAAAAATACCATTTATGGTGCTATTGGTTTAAGTAAAAAAGCTCATGCAATAATCAAAAAAATAGACTTAAGCGATGTAAAAAAAAGTGAAGGGGTGATATCAGTAGTCACTCAAAGTGATATCTCAGGAAGGAACGATGTAGGCCCTGTTTTTGATGGAGATCCAATATTTCCAGATAAAAAAGTTGAGTTTTTTGGTCAACCATTGTTTGCTGTAGCTGCCACAACTACTGAACTTGCAAGAAAAGCAGTATTAAAGGCAAAAATCACTTATAAAGATTTAAAACCAGTTATCACAATAAAAGATGCTTTAAATAAAAAACAGTTTTTATTTAAGCCTAGAAAAATTAAAAAAGGAAACCCTTCTAAGAAAATTAAAAATTCAAAATATAATTTGAAAGGAAACTTTACAACCGGAAGTCAAGAACATTTTTATTTAGAGGGTCAGGCAGCGTTTGTTATACCTAAAGAAGATGATAATTTTTTAGTTTACAGTTCAACACAACATCCTTCTGAGACACAACAATTAATTGCAAAAATGTTTAATCAGAAAAGTAATTCTATAAATGTTGAAGTAAGAAGAATTGGAGGTGGATTTGGAGGGAAAGAGACAAATTTTATGACTGCATGTATTTGTGCGTTGTTGGCAAAAAAAACAGGTCAGCCTGTGAAATTAAGACTAGATAGAGATGATGATATAATTTTGACTGGTAAAAGGCATGAATTTTTTTCTGAATACGAAGTTGGATTTAATGATGAAGGAATTATTGAAGGATTAAAAATTAACTTATCATCAAATTGTGGAATGTCGCCTGATTTATCAGCAGCAATAAATGAAAGAGCTCTTCTTCATATAGACAATGCGTATTACATATCAGATATCGAGGTAACAAATAATTTATGCAAAACAAATATTCCAACTTCAACTGCATTTAGAGGCTTTGGTGGAAATCAAGGAATGATGGCTATAGAAAATGTTATTGATAATATTTCAAGGTATTTAAAAATAGATCCTATTAAAGTTCGAAAGAAAAATTTTTATCAAAAAGATAAGAAAAATATAACTCACTATGGAATGACTATTGAAGATAATGTGATTAATGAAATATTTAAAAATCTAGAAAATAAATCTAATTATAAGAAAAGATATTCAGAGATAAAAAAATTCAATGAAAAAAATAAATTTAAAAAGAAGGGTATAGCTATTACACCAGTAAAATTTGGGATTTCATTTACAACAATTCATTTAAATCAAGCTGGTGCTTTAGTGCATATTTATACAGATGGAAGTGTGTACTTGAACCATGGTGGTATAGAAATGGGTCAAGGGACTCATACAAAAATAGCCCAACTTGTGGCCAATTCCTTGGGATTACCATATAATTTAGTACATATTTCATCAACAAATACAGCTAAGGTTCCAAATACTTCAGCTAGCGCTGCATCTTCAACCACAGACCTTAATGGTGCTGCAGCATTAAATGCAGTAGCAAAAATTAAATTAAATTTAGAAAAATTCATTAAAAAAAAATATAAGATTTACAATCAAGAAGCAATTTATAAGGATCAATATATAATATTTGGAAACAGACAATTTGAATTTAAAAGTATTATTCAAGAGGCATATTTAAATAGAATTTCTCTTTCATCTTCAGGTTTTTATTCAACGCCAAAAATAAACTTTGATAAAAAAAAATTTAGAGGAAGACCATTTTATTATTTTTGTTATGGTGCAGCTGTTTCAGAGGTAACTATAGATACACTGACAGGTGAAAATATCCTAGAAAGAGTTGATATTTTGCATGATGCAGGGAAACCAATAAATCCTGCACTTGAATTAGGTCAGATCGAAGGGGGTTTTGTTCAAGGACAAGGTTGGTTAACTATTGAAGAACTAAATTGGAAATCAAATGGTCAGATTACAACTTTCTCTCCATCAACGTATAAAATTCCTGCTGTAAGTGATATTCCAAAAAAATTTAATGTAGAAATTTTTAAAGATGGAATAAATAAAGAAAAAGTTGTTAATAAAGCAAAGACAACAGGCGAACCTCCTCTAATGTTAGCTATGAGCGTTTTTTATGCAATTAAAGATGCAGTTGCTTCAGTTGGAAATTATCAGTTTGCACCAGAACTTAATGCGCCAGCAACACCTGAAAGAATTTTAATGAGTATTAACAAAATTAAAAATAAAATAAAAAAAAATGGAAGATAAAAAAAAATTTATGGCAAAAGCCATTGAACTTTCAATAAAAAGTGCGAATACTATAGGTGGTCCCTTTGGAAGTGTTATAGTTAAGGATCAAAAGATTATTGCAGAGGGCTCTAACAAAGTTACCTCCACAAATGATCCAACTGCTCATGGAGAAATAGTAGCAATTCGAGAAGCTTGTAAAAATTTAAATACTTTTGATCTATCTGGATGCGAGATTTATACATCTTGTGAACCTTGCCCGATGTGTCTGTCAGCAATTTATTGGTCAAGATTAGGTAAAATATATTATGCAAACACTAGAGAAGATGCAAAAAATATAGATTTTGATGACTCTTTTATTTATACAGAAATTCCAAAAAAAATTGATGATAGAAAAATTAAAATGGTACAAATGCTTAGAGAGGAAGCTTTAAAAGCTTTTGAAATTTGGGATAAAAAAGTAGATAAAATTAAATACTGATGGAATTTTTACCTTATACAATTAAATGGTTAGAAGTTATTCTAAGATGGGGCCATGTAGTATTTGCAATATTATGGGTAGGTAACAGTTTTTTATTTAATTACTTAGACAATAATTTAAATAAAAATATAAAAAGCAATGATGTCGATGGAGAAGGATATCTGATGCATTCTGGTTTTTTTTATAAACTTTCAAGGTTAAAAACCTCACCACCACAGGATTATTTAAATAGATTAGTAATTTTTAAATGGCAAAGTTACCTAACTTTTGTAACAGGAATGTTGCTCTTAGTTGTAATTTATTATTATAACGCTGGTGTATTAATGGTCGATAAACGTGTCCTGTTGATGCCTCCTAGTTACGCCATTATTATCTCGCTTTTATCATTAATTATTTTTTGGTTTATATATGATCTATTGTGTAAATCAAAATTGATTGAAAATAATGTACTATTTATATCTACAGCAATTATTTTATTAGCAGCCGTCTCCTTTGGTTTAACAAAATTGTTTGGACCAAAATTTGCAATTTTAAGTGTTGGACTAATTATAGGGACCAATATGTTTGGTAATGTTTTTACAGTAATTATACCCAATCAAATGAACATCATCAGCAGTAGTAAAAGAGGTGAAAAATTTGATATGAGTTTGTCTCTAGCAGCTAAACAGAGATCAATTCATAATAATTATTCCACTTTTTTAGTATTGTTTATAATGCTTTCTGGACACTCAAGTTTCTTAGTTTATCATCAGTATAATTGGTTAATATTATGCGCATTAGCAGTTATTACTGGAGTAGCACGACATTATTTTAATTTAAGAGGAAGAAACATTCATAGGTTGCATATCTTAATATCTTCAATAATTGCACTTATCGTTCTTGCAGTTTTAGTTTTATTATTTAAATAAATAGATATTAAAAAATTATGACAGAAAAAATGATTGTCAGTTGGGATGAGTACAACCAGACTGTTGAAAAGTTAGCAATCCAAATTGATGAAAGTGGATATAAACCAACAATACTGATTGGCATCATGCGTGGCGCAGCACCAATGATAGACGTATTAAGCAGAATATTTAAATTAAAATGTGCATATCTTGCAGTTGAATCTTACAGTGGTAAAGGAGTGGAGGATGAGCAGGGTGATATTGTGTTCTCAAGGGAAATGAGTTCTATCGCACCTAATATGGGTGGTAAAATACTTTTATGTGATGATTTATCTGATACAGGAATAACTTTTAACAAAAGTATAGACTGGTTAAAAAAATACGAACCAATAAAGGATAAAATAGAGGATATCAAAACTGCTACTTTATTTAAAAAAAAGAAATCAACATTTGAGCCAGATTTTTGTGCAAAAAAACTTCCTGATAATCCTTGGATTGTGCAGCCCTTCGAAATTTATGAAGAATTAAGAATTGAAGAAATTAAAAAAAAACATCAAATATAAAAAAGGCCAGTTAAAAAACTGGCCTTTTAAATTTTTATAAGATTAAGAGCTTACTTCGGTATATCTCCTTCAACACCTTTAACATAAGTCATCATACCTGCTAGCATACCATCATCTGCAGTTTTCCCTTCTGCTACCATTAAATTTCCCTTTTGGTCATAAATTGGTCCAGTGAAAGAATGAACTTTACCAGATGCTAAATCTGCTTGAAGTTTTTTAACTTTTGCTTGTAGGTCACTAGGCATTTGAGAATCTAAACCTGAGATTACTACCATACCATCACCTATACCGTGCCATGTATCTTTTTGATTCCATGTGCCATTTGCAACAGCTTTAACTCTATCGACATAATATGGTCCCCAGTTATTCTCAACTGAAGTTAATACAGCCTTTGGTGCAAACTTATCCATATCACTTGCTTGTCCAAAAGCATATACTCCTGCTTTTTCAGCCATTTGAACAATAGCTGTACTATCTGTATGTTGAGCAATTACATCAGCACCTTGATCAATTAAAGCTTTTGCTGCTTCTGCTTCTTTACCTGGATCGTACCAAGTGAAAGCCCAAACAATTTTAGTTTTAATATTTGGGTTAACTTTTTGAGCTGCTAAAGTAAATGAATTGATACCTCTTATTACTTCAGGTATTGGAAAAGATGCAACATATCCAATCACATTAGATTTAGTCATAGTTCCAGCAATTGTTCCCAAAATAGTTCTACCTTCATAGAATCTAGCTGCATAAGTTGCAACATTTGGATGCTCTCTTTTATATCCAGTAGCATGTTCAAATTTTACATTTGGAAACTCTTTTGCAACTTTGTTAGTAGGGTTCATATATCCAAAGCTAGTTGTAAAGATAATGTCATGACCAGAATTAGCTAATTGTCTAAGAACCCTTTCAGCATCAGCACTTTCTGGAACACCTTCCACGTATGTTGTTTTAAATCCGGCAGCTTCAACAGCTTTTCTACCTACATCATGCTGATAAGTCCATCCATGGTCACCAGTCGGACCAATATAAACAAATGCTGCTTTTACATCTTTTGCAACTGCAGCTACAGTTAATGTAAATAATAAAACTAAAGAAGAGACGAAAGAACGAATTAAAAATTTATGCATAAATTTATTTCCCCTTTTGATTTTTTTAATTAATTAAACTTAAATTAAATTATCTAAAAAAAAATGATTATTTTAAAATTAATTGTCTTTATGAAAAGATTTCCCCAAGGAACTAGGAGTACTTAGTCTTATTTTTCTACTATCACGAGAAATTACAACTAAAACTATTATTGTTACTATGTAAGGCAGGGCTGTTAAAAATTGAACAGGAATTCTTACTCCGATTGCTTGCATATGAAATTGAATAATGGTCAATCCACCAAAAATCATCGCACCGATTAAAATTTTAATAGGGTTCCACGTTGAGAAAACCACTAGAGCAAGTGCAATCCAGCCTCTACCACCTGTCATATTTTCAATCCACTGCGGAGTATAAATCATTGACAAATACGCCCCTGCAAGACCACACATTGCGCCTCCATAAAGTATGCAAGCGTAACGCACAAACCTTACATTTATTCCTTGATTAGAGGCAGACTCAGGCGAGTCTCCTACAGCTCTAACAATTAATCCAATTTTTGTTTTTTTTAAAAAGTAGCTAGTTATGAAGGGTAGGGCAAAAGCAAAATAAAAAACTATTGAATGACCAAATAATATTGGACTTAAAAGTGGTATTGTGTCTTTTAAACCTTCAAACAAAACAGGAAACTCTTTTCCAGGAATACCCACAAAGTTTTTTCCAATCATTGCAGAAATTCCTATTCCAAAAATAGTGAGAGCTAAACCAGTAGCGACATGATTTGTAATTAATGTTTGGGTAAGAAATGCAAAAATTGTTGAAATTAAAACTCCAGCTAACATTGCACCAAAAACTGCTATAATTAAACTTCCAGTAACCGTCATTAGTGCGAAGCCTGAAATAGCTCCAATGATCATCATTCCTTCAACACCAAGATTTAGAACCCCCGATCTTTCAGTAATTAGTTCACCACAAGACGCTAAAATCAATGGAACAGCAGAGGCCATTATTGATACAATTATTAGACCAACAAAATTTATATCTATGATCATTTTTTTGAACCTATTAATTTAAATTTGAAAAAGAGTAGGTAGTCAGAAGCAAGAAGGAAAAATAAAATCATCCCTTGAAAAACCTGACCTGTATATTTTGGTATTTGCATAAATATTTGTGCGGTTTCTGCACCTAAATAAGTGATTGCAACAACTAGAGATGCAAAAATTATTCCCACAGGATGTAAGCGACCTAAGAATGCAACAATAATCGCAGTAAACCCATAATCTGGAGATACTTCTCTATGAAGCTGTCCAATAGGTCCAGTAATCTCACCAACTCCAGCTAAACCTGCACAAGCACCACTTATTAAAAAAACTAGGATAATCATTTTTTTACCTTTGTAGCCAGCATATTTTGCTGTCTTTAAACTAAAACCTGAAACTTTCATTTGGAAACCCAAATATGTTTTATAAAAAACAAACCAACTAATAACCACTGCAGCTAATGCTAAAAATATTCCTGCGTGAATTCTTAGTCCTTCAAATAATAAAGGAAGTCTTGCAGAGTCACTGAACTGTCTTGTTTCAGGAAAATTAAATCCTTCTGGATTACTCCAAGGACCGACAACAAGATAATCTAAAATTAATTTTGAAACATATACCAACATAAGACTTACTAATATCTCATTAGTATTGAAGTAAGTTTTTAATATTGCAGGTATTGACGCATATATCATACCACCAATTGCGCCAGCTAAAATAACGATTGGAAGAATAAAAAATCTCTCTTGCTCATAAAACAATAATGCAACTCCCCCTGAAACTATAGCTCCAAAAGTTAGTTGACCTTCGGCTCCAATATTCCAATTATTACTTTTAAAACAAAAAGATAAACCAATTGCTATTAAACAAAGTGGGGTGGCTTTCAAGAGTAATTCACTGAGTCCATACATATCAGCAACTGGGACTATGAAAAAAAACTTTAGAGCTTCAAAAGGTTTAAAACCAAGAATATAAAAAATTAAACCTCCTGCTACCAAGGTTAGAAAAATTGCTAAAACAGGTGTAAAGAAAAATATAGCTCTTGAAGGTTGATCTCTTTTTACAATTTTAATCAATTTCCTCCTCCCATTAGTATCCCAAGTTTCTCAGAGGTAACTTCATCAGAATCCATTATTTTTGATAATCTTCCTTTATGAATTACTGAAATTTTATCACTTAATTTTAACAACTCATCAGTATCTGTAGATATTAATATGATTGATTTATTTTGTTCATTGATTTTAATTAATGTTTCATGGATATAATTTATTGCCCCAACATCTAGCCCCCAAGTAGGATTAAAACAAATTAATAAATCTGGAGAGGTGATTAATTCCCTGCCTATAATCAATTTTTGTAGATTACCTCCAGACAAAAATTGGCTTTTTAAATCTATGTTATCCGTATTAACATTAAAGTCTGAAATTATTTTTTTTGAATGTTCTTTTATTTTGTTCTCATTTATTAACCCATTATTAAAAAAATTTGATGATTTAAAATTGTTTAGAGCTACATTTTCAAAAATTTTCATTTGTGGAATAGCAGCTTGTTCAAGTCTATCTTCTGGAGAAAATGCCATTAAATATTCTCTTCTCTCTTGAGGATTTAAATCACCAATATAATTTTTATAAAATTCTATAGAATTCTTGTCTGATAAAATTTCACCGCTTAATACTTGAAATAATTCACTTTGACCGTTTCCAGATATACCAGCAATTCCTAAGCATTCACCTCGGTTAACAGAAAAATTAATATCCATTAAATTTGTTTCAAAAGGATCTTCACTTGTAAAATTAAGATTAGTTATTTTAATTAACTGATCTGATGAGGTTTTTACCTTTTTTTTCTTAATTGTTTTTAGGTTCTGACCCACCATTTTGTTAGCAAGTGACTCAATATTTTCGTTCTTTATTTCACTTACAGAAACTAACTTTCCTCTTCTCATTACAGCAACTTCATCACAAAGTTGCATAACTTCTTTTAGTTTATGTGTAATATAAATAATTAAAATTCCTTCTTCTGAAAATTTTTTTAAAGATAAAAATAATTCACTTGTTTCTTGCTCTGTTAATACAGATGTAGGTTCATCCATAATTAAAACTTTTGGATTCCTTATTAGACATCTTATTATTTCCACTTTCTGTTTTTGACCCGCTGAAAGATTTAAAACAGGTATATCAAGATCAATTGAAAAATTGTATTTTCTCATAATGGAGTCAATTTTTTCTCTTAAACTTTCTCTTTCTTCATCTGAGTCTATTATTAAGTTTTCAAATACTGATAAAGTTTCGAAGAGGTTAAAATGCTGGAATACCATTCCGATATCATTTTTTTTTGCATCTGATGGTGAATTAAGTTCTAGATTATTTTCATTTAAATAAATTTTACCTTCATCAGGAATGATGACGCCTGATAGAATTTTAACCAGGGTAGATTTTCCAGCACCATTTTCTCCAAGAAGTGCATAAATTTTACCACTATTAAACTCTAGTGAAACATTGTCATTTGCAACACACCCAGGATATATTTTGGTTACATTTGAAATTTTAAGGTTTGTATTCATTAATTAATTTAATGGTATAGAATTTCCATCTTTATTTTCCTGATATTGATTTGATAAAACTTGATATTTTTTTTTAATTTCGTCTAATTGATTTAAAATAAATTCTTTTTTTGAAGTAGGTAAATTTTCAATAAGTAAATTTATATTTTGACTTTTCCAATAGGAATTTTCTTTATTATATTCTCCATCATTAATTTTAAATACTTCTTTGAGTATATTTAAATCATGTGGAATATTAAATTCATCATTTGTGGAAGTATACGGAAACAAATAATAAAAATTATCAAATCCAGAAAATGTGATTGCACTCAAGCACATACTGCAGGGCTCATGTGAACTTAAGAACATGCAGTCTTTTTCTTTTGGTCTTGTATTTGCACTTAGTTCATAAAATTTTTTAAGAGTATGCATTTCTCCATGCCACAATGGATTTTCTATTTCATTGTTTGTTTCAGCAACTACAAGCGTTAAATCATTTTTTTTAATTATTGCGGCACCAAATATTTTATTACCTTTTGCAACACCTCGTTCAGTTAAAGGTAAAACTTCTTTTGAAAATACATTTAGTATTTTTTCTAGGGCTTTTTCATTCATATGCTTGAACCATCAAATAAAGAACACAATTGTTACTATAATTAAACTTAAAAGTAATAAGAAATAAATTATTTATACAACTTAAAAGTTAATAATTTATGAAACAAAAGATGTTAATTTAAACTTATGTCAAATTTAAAATCAGCAATTAGTCTTGTAATTATATTGTTTTTATTTTCAGGGTGCCAAACTGTTAAAGATAAAACAGATGCTATTGTTGAAAAGGAAAATGAAAAACTAAGCAAATTTCTTGGAAAATCAGGTAGCGAACTTCAGATGGAACTTGGAAAGCCAGATGAAGACTTTAAAAACGCAAAAGGGAATTTTGAGCTAGTTTATAATAGCAAGAAATACCTAGTTCCATGTGAACGAAGGTTTGAGATTAATTCAGAAAACATAGTCGTTGGTTTTGTATCAAACGGGTGTTTTTAAATTCGATGCTAGAAAAAAATCTGCTCATTATAGGTTTTTTAATTATACAAAACGAACTTGTATAAATTAATCAGTTTTTAAGATTTACTCATACCTGTGGGGACCTCTCCCCACAAGCAAGGTTTAAGACTTATTTAATTTCAATAAGCTTCTTTTTTTTATGTTCTGGAATTATTCTTTCACAAGATATTGTTAAAAGACCGTCTTTTAGTTCAGCACCATTAACTTTTACATCATCAGCAATAGTGAATGATCTTGCAAATTGTCTTTGAGAAATACCTTTATGAATTATTTCTCCATTACCGTCACCATTCTCAGACTTATTAACTTGTTTAGTTCTAACTGTTAATAAATTATCTTCAAACTCAACCTCAACATCTTTTTTGCTAAAGCCAGCTAATGCTACTTCAATTGCATAGTTGTCTTTGCCCGTCTTTCGTATGTTGTATGGTGGATAATTTGACTGCATTGTCAAATTCCCATTCCCCAACATATTTTCGAATTGGTCAAACATATCGTCAAAACCAATTGAAAAAGGTCTAAGTGAGTTAAATATAGATAGATCCTTACTTGTCATAATATCCTCCTTTGTTAAGCAAGTTTATTTTTGCAAGCCCCATTAGGCGACTTACAAGATTGATATAGGAATTAATTTGTTTTTTTCAATACTGAATATGTACTAAATTTTATTAGAAATTTTTAATGCAAATGCATAGTCAATAGCAATTTCTTCTATTGCTCCATCTCTTCCAGATTTTCCACCATGACCAGCATTCATTTCAGTTTTTAAAAGAAGTAAATTATTATCTGTTTTATAGTCTCTAAGTTTTGCTGTGAACTTTGCAGGTTCATCAAACAAAACTCTATTATCGCTTAAACTTGTTGTAATAAAAATATGTGGATAATCCATTTTTTTAATATTGTTGTAGGGTGCATATGAAAAAATATAATCAAAGTGTTCTTTATTCTCTTTCGCATTTCCAAATTCGTCAAATTCTCCCACAGTTAATGGTAAAGAATGATCAAGATTTGTTGTTAAAGAATCTACAAAAGGAACAGCCATAATAATTCCTAAAAATAATTCTGGAGATTGATTTACTATAGCTCCCATTAATAATCCTCCAGCCGATCCACCCATGCCAATAATATTTCCTTTAGAGGTATAATTTTTTTCGATCAAATATTTGGCTGCATAAATATAATCCTCAAAAGTATTTTTTTTGTTGGTTAACTTTCCCTCTTTCCACCATTTCATACCTTTTTCCATGCCACCTCTAATGTGAGCTGTGGCCCAAATTACATCTCTATTGATAAGACTTAACCTTGTAGATGAAAAACTTGGAGATATAGAATTTCCATAAGATCCATAACCATACAACAGAACATTTGCAGACCCATCAATTTTTGTTTTTTTGTGTCTAGTAATTGTTAATGGAACCATTCTCCCATCATGAGATTTAAATTCAACTCTTTCAACGATATAGTCATCTCTATTATGTCCAGAAGGAATTTCTTGCTCTTTTACAAGTTCTTTTGATTTATTTGATAAATTGTATTTAAATACTCTAGAAGGAGTTTTAGGCGAAGAGTATTCTAAATAGACTTCATCGGTATTTCTATCTTTTTGAGTTAAGCTTACTCCCGGAACATAAACAGACTCATCAGAAAAAATTAATTCTTCCTCTTTATTTGTAGAAATATTTTTAACAAATAATTTATCTAGTGCATTCGATGTTTCTCCACGAATAATCCAATTTTTAAGAAATGTTAATCCCCCAATTAAAATTTCATCTTTTGCTGGGATATATGTTTTCCAATTTTGATTTTCTAAATTTTCACAAATATCAATTTTAAAGTCTTCAGCATTTTTATTTGTATGATTATAAAATTTACCATCCCATGAATTAACGGAATATAGAACACCTCTTTCTCTTTTTATAATACATTTTGGAAATGGGTTTAGCTCATCTGATTTAAAATAATATTGTTCCGAAGTGTTGTGGTCTGAAGTATTAATAAAATAATATTTTTCATCTGAGCTTTTTCCAATTCCTACTGTAAAAGCCTCACTTTTCTCCTCAAATATTAATTCATCTTTTCCATCAAAATCTCCTATTTTGTGCCTATAAATTGTTCTTGCTCTATGATTTTCATCAAGTTTAGAATAAAAAATATATTTATCATCTAAACTAAATGTTATTCCACCGGATGTTTCTGTAATTTCTTTTGAAATAATTTTGTTGGTTTTTATATCTCTTAAATAAATTGTATAATATTCAGAACCCTTAAGATCTAAAGAGTATCCTAGATATTTATCATTATTACTTACTTCTAAATCTCCAACTCCAAAATACTCAGTTTTAAGTATTTGTTTTTCTTTATCTCCGTTCCATATTTCTTCTATATCTTTGGACCCAATTTTTTTTCTAAGTTTAATTGAATAATTTCCTTCGGTCGTAGTTCTTGTCCAGTATTCGTATGTATGATCTTTATAGTGCAAAGATTCATCATCTAATTTAATTCTTCCTTTAATTTCATCAAATAATTTTTTTTGTATATCTTTTGTATCTTTTAAATGATGGTCTGTGTAAGTGTTTTCTTCCTCTAAATATTTTTTAACTTCAGGATCTAATTTTGATTTATCTTTTAGCACTTCCAGAATATTTTTCTGGTGTATCCAGCTATAGTTATCTTCCCACTTTATATTGTGACAAGATTTTATCTCTAGTTTTTTTTTTAGTTGTGGTACTTTCATTTTTATAAGGAAATATATGAATATTATAATTTATACACTAATTATTTTAATAATTTTTTATTTTTTATTGAAATGGTGGTCAAATGTATCTCCAAAAAAAATATCAAAAAGTTTAAGAATAATAATAATTTTGATTTTAGCAATTCTAGCAGTTTTATTTGCAGTAGGTGGAAAACTTTTGCTAACATTACCTTTAACACTTGCTAGTCTTGCTTTAGTTAAGCTTAAGGGATTGTCTCTAATTCAATTGCTTTCACTTTATCGACTAATTCAAACATTAAGAAATTCCGGAAGATTTTCTTTTAATCAAAATCAAAGCAATAATTCTTCAACATTATCAATATCTGAAGCATATAAGATTTTAAATTTAGATATTAATAAAAAACCAACCAAGGAAATAGTTAATCGGGCTTATCAAAAAATACAGAAAAAAATACATCCTGATATATCTCCAGAAACTTCTAGACTATCAGCAATTGTAAATGAGGCTAAAGAAATTGTACTTAAAGATATTTCTTAACTTACAATTGAAATAAATTTTTCATAAATTTTTTCGGCATTAATTTTGTCTTTACCAAATGTATTGTGTGTAACAGTAGTTTCACCATCAGGTATAATTGGATACATTATTGAACTATAAGATCCATAAATTAATGGTGTATCTGCCATTAGAGTAATTGTTTTAATTCCCAAAGCAGAAGATAAATGAGCAAAACTTGAATCATTGCAAATTGAAATATTGCAATTTTTAATTATCGGTAAAGTTTCATTAATATTAAAATTATCTAAAGCAAAACATTTATCTTTAAATTTTGAATTATAAATATCATTTAAAATTATTTGTTCCTCTTGGCTTTTACCAGTTGCTAGAAAAAATTTACATTTCTTATTATCAGTTATTTTTTCCATAACTTTAAGAAAAGTTTTTGAGGGAATTCTTTTTGTTGGTCCCGACCCTCCAATTCCTAGTAATATATTAATTTCATTTTTATTAAAATTAAACTTTAAAAATGATTTTTCAACTAAGCTGTTATCAATTTGAATTTCTGGATTTTCATTAACTTCTATGTTCAAATATTTTTTTATTAATTTTTTTGCTGGTTTTGTAATATGTTGTTTATGTTTCTTAAACAATGGATATTGATAGATTTCATTTATACCAGCTAATCTTGAAATAAGATTATATCTAAAAGATGAATTAAAAATAAAAACTTTTTCAAAATTATATTTTCTAATATCTGAAATTAATTTAAAAAATCCATCTATTCCATCGTGTCTATCTTTTTGTTTATTACTTCTTCTTAAATGAATAATTTCATCAATATAATCTGTTTGATCCAAAAATTGGTTAGCTTTTGAATTTTCTTTAACCAGTAAACTTATTGGAGAATTAAATTTTTTAGAAACTGCCTTAATATAAGGAAGGAAAATTACTGTGTCACCAATCCCCATTCTGTTTTGAATAGCCAATATTTTCATTTTTTATTTATAAACTTTACTAATTAATATTTTTATATAAATTTTTATTATGAGTAAAATTAAAGGCATTTATGCGGCCTCAATGTCAATCTTAAATGATGATTTGACGCTCGATATTAAAAAAACCATTTCGCATGCAGAAATGGTTATCGATAATGGGTGTCATGGAGCAGCTATATTTGGAAGCACAGGACAAGCTCAACTTATACCTGTCTCTGAAAAAATAAATTTGTTAAATCATCTAACTTTAAGCAAGCACAAAGAAAAGTATATTATTGGCACTGGTTTAAATTCTTTAGGTGAAACAATTAATTTGATGAGAGTTTCTAAGTCTTTAGGTTTTAATAGATTCTTAATTATGCCGCCTGCTTACTATAAATATGGAGATAAAGAAGTAATAGAATTTTATAGCAAAATAGTAGAGGTAATTTCTGATTGTGAAATAGTACTATATAATTTTGAAAAACTTTGTGGTTATAAGTTCAGCGTAGAATGTATTGAAGGGTTAGTAAAAAAATATCCAAAAAATATTATTGGAGTTAAAGATAGTTCTTACAATCTTTTTGAAAAATTAAAAATTGATAATTTTTCAGTTTTACCCGGATCAGAATCTAAATTATTTAAAGGACTTCAATTAGGTTGTTCAGGAATTATCACAGCTACATGCAATGCCACTTCTTCACTGGCAAGAAAAGTATACGATGATTTTAATGATGGATACGACCAGACAGTAAACCAAAATCTTTGTGATGTAAGAGCTGAATTTGAAAAATATAATTTAATTTCAGGTTTACATACTTACTTTAGTAAAAAAGAAATATATTATAAAAATCTTTTACCACCACTTAGCATTTTAAATACTAAAGATGAGTCGAATTTAATTAATAATTTAGAAAAATTAAATTTTTCACTAAAAAATACTAAGGCGGCTTAGATGCAATTAGCTAGATTTTTAAATAATGTTTTTAAAAAAGATGGATTTATATTAGTTGACGCTAATTCAAAAAGTTACATCATAGGAAATCCAAAAAGTGAAATCCCAATAAAAGTTAAAATTTTAAATAAAAATCTTCATTATAAGTTACTGTTTCATCCCGATTTATATTTTGGTGAAGCATATACAGATGGTGAAATAACTATTGAAAATGGAACGCTAACTGATTTTTTGAATCTTTCTTTGATGAATTTTGGAAGAGGAGACTTAAATTTTTTTAGTTATTTGATAAATAGATTAAGAGGTTCTTATAGATATTTAACCAATTTTAATTTTATAAAAAAATCTAAGATGAATGTCTCGCATCATTATGATATTTCAGACGATCTTTATGATTT
Source organism: uncultured Pelagibacteraceae bacterium (assembly GCA_902522385.1). Lineage (GTDB taxonomy): Bacteria > Pseudomonadota > Alphaproteobacteria > Pelagibacterales > Pelagibacteraceae > Pelagibacter. The sequence goes on along the minus strand of CABYVK010000002.1, from coordinate 66,878 downwards.
ATTTTTGGATCCTAAAAGACAATATTCATGTGCATATTTTAAAAATGAAACAGATACATTGGAAACTGCTCAAAATAATAAAATTCAACATATAATAAAAAAACTTAATATAAAACCAAATCAAAAAGTTTTAGATATTGGATGTGGCTGGGGCTCTTTAGCAATAGACATTGCAAAAAGTGCAAACTGTGAAGTAACAGGTATTACACTTTCAGAAAATCAATTTAATTACTGTAAGAAAAGAGCAAAAGAACTTAATTTAGAAAATCAATTAAACTTTAAGTTAATGGATTATAGAGAGCTCAATGAAAAATTTGATAGAATAGTCAGTGTTGGGATGTTTGAGCATGTAGGAAGAAAATTTTATAAAAAATTTTTTTTACAAGTTGAAAAACTTTTAAAAGATGATGGGGTATCATTAATTCATACTATAGGATCAGTTAATCCGCCAAGAGATCCACATCCATGGATCACTAAGTATATTTTTCCAGGAGGTTATACTCCTAGTTTAAGTGAAGTAACAACACCGATTGAAAAAGCAGGCTTAATTGTTGCAGATATTGAGGTTTTAAGGCTTCATTACTCGCACACACTAAGACATTGGAAAGAAAATTGTATTCGAAATAAAGACAAAATAATTGAAATGTTCGATGAAAGATTTTTTAGGATGTGGGAATTTTATCTTGCTGGTTGTGAGATGGCATTTAAATGGGGTGATCAAGTTGTATACCAATTTCAATTAACAAAGAATTATTCTTCTACACCTGTTACAAGAGACTATATTTATCAATAAATAATTGGTAGAAACTAACTCCCTTAAAATGAAAAAAAAGAAAAAAAAAACAAAAAAAAGTATTACTAAAAATCAAAGAAAAACTAAAAAAAAAGTTAAAAAAATTCCTAAAAAGTCAAATAAATTTAAGAATAAAAATAAATCTGTAAAAAAAATTAATAATCTAAGAAAACAAAAAAATAAAAAACAAAAAAAAATAAAAAATTCGAAACAATCAAAAAAAATTTCAAAAAAATCTAAATCTACTATATCAAAGAAACCAGATTTTCTTTTAAAAGTAATTAACCTTCAAAATTCTTTAAAGCCTGAATTTAAGTTTAGATTAAATTTAGGTTTTGAAAAATATATCCAAGCATTTTTTGATAAAATAGCAGATACGATTTCACAATATAAAATTATTAAAAAAGATGAAGCAAGAAGATTAAAAATAGAAAAACAAGAAAAAGAAAGATCAGAAAAGATTGAAGCTGCAAAAGAAAAGCAAAAACAGGCTGAATTAAAAGTTAAATTAAAAGAACAAGCTTTAAAAGATGAAATTAGATTGGAAAAACAAAGAACAAAAGAAATAAAACTATTCTTAAGAAAAGAACAAGCTCTTTTAAGAATTGAACAAGCAGAAAAACAAAAACAATTTTTACAACAATTAAAATTAGATAAGCAAATTGAAAAATTCAGAGTTAGAGAGGTTAAAGAATTAGAGAAATTGGAAAAAATTTCGTTAAGAGAAAAGAGAGAGGATTATGCTGGCTTACAACAAAGAATAGAAAAATTAAAAGAAAAGTATCGAATTATTAGAGATCAAAAAATTAGGGAAAGAGTAGAAGCTCTAGGAGTTAAAATTCAAGGAGATGAAGATAGAGAAACACTTTTACAAAAAGAAAAAGAATATACTTTAGCTAGACAGAAAATTGAGTTTGCTCTCGAAAGTTTTTACAGAAGTGCTAGTAGTTTGGTATTTCAATTAAACAAAAGACACATAACAAGACATATGTCTATCTTTAGATGTATAGATAGAAGATTTGAAACAGGAGAAATATTTGTTAAATGGGATGAGGCCTCAGATGATGAATGGCTTTTATTAATTTATATAAAAAATAATTCACCAGATGAAGGAATAGTTATTGAAGACAAAACCAATCCAGAAAAAAATATTTCTCACGAGTTTAAAAATAATGAAATATTTAAGGCCTCTGATACTATGGTTGATGCTCTTACGCATTTAATAGCAAGAAAAAGAGCCAAAAATATCAATTAAATTTTCATACTTAATCAAGTAACATAAATAATGTTCCTTTCTTCAATACTAATGATTATTTTGTATCTAATATTAAAGTATGTTCTTGCATGGATAAGGTATTTTAATAGTCTCGACTCTAGATTAGGCCAATCTACATGGCGATGGAGTTATGATTATCCCGTAGTTGGTGAGAGGGATATTTCAGATCTAGATGATAAAACTTTTGTTAGACTGAGGAGAAAAAGAAATAGAGTTATAACTCTTATGTATTCAATTTTATTAATTATGTTTTTATTATCTATGTCTTTACTTAGTGAATTTTTAATATTTTTTTTAACTTAGTTTTTTAAGTTGTTTTTTATTTTTTAAATATAAAAAAAAGGCAATTATCTCATACCCATATTTAAACATTATGAAAATTATTGGTAGTTTGAAAAATTTATATAAAAATTTATATTTTGGAATTTTTTTCCAAACATAAAGAAATGCCTCTGCACCTTGGATAATTTTACCATTCTCCTTAACATGCAATCTTCTTAATAATTCTTTATCATTTCTAGATGTTTCTTTTTCAGCATCTGAGTTATTTGTTATATCTATCCAGTCAATATCTTTGATATTTTCTTTTTTATATAAGTTAATTTCTGATCTACAGATTTTACAAGAATTATTAAAAAATACTTTCATTCAACAATAATTAACTTTTTAATAATAAGTTGTACATGCGTAAAATGATCAGTTGAAAATTTTCAACAAACCACTATTTAAGATGAATGAGTAATTTCTTTAACAAATCTGATTTAACAAGACAAGATGCAGATAAAATAGTATCTGAGACACTAAAAAATTGTGATGATGGTGAGCTTTATTTAGAGGAGTCTAAATCAGAATCAATTTTGTTGGATGACAATAAAATAAAAAGCTCAAACTACAGTTCTGATTTAGGATTTGGCTTTAGAGCTATTTCAAAGGAGGTTGTCGCTTATTCATATTCAAATGAAATATCAAAAGATTCATTAAAAAATTCCTCAGAAAATCTTAAGTCAACTCTTAAATCAATTAAAGGCATATACAATCATGAAATTCCAAAAACTAATAAAAAATTTTATGAAGATATTAATCCAATTGAACAAAAAACTTTAGATTCAAAATTAGAAGTTTTAAATAAAGTTAATGATTTTTTAAGAAAAAAAGATGGATCAGTAAAACAAGTTACTGCTAGTTTCGCAGGTGAGCAAAAATCAATTGAAATTATTCGATCAGGTGGAGAAGCACTCACTGATGTACGTCCATTAATTAGATTTAATGTCTCTGTAATGTTGGAAAAAAATGGAAGAAAAGAAACGGGAGTATATGGAATTGGTGGCAGACAATCTTATGACGATTATTTAAAAAATGATAATTGGAAAAATGTTTGTGAAGAGGCTTTTAGAATTGCATCAGTAAATTTAGAGAGTAAACCAGCACCTGCTGGTGAGATGAAAGTAGTCTTAGGACCTGGTTGGCCTGCTATATTAATTCATGAAGCAATTGGTCATGGTCTAGAAGGAGATTTTAATAGAAAAAAAACATCAGCATTTCATGATCTAATGGGAGAAAAAGTTGCAAGTGAGACAGTTACAATTGTAGATGATGGTACGATAGATAATAGAAGAGGTAGTTTAACAATTGATGATGAGGGAACACCAACTGAGCGTACAGTTTTAATTGAAAATGGTATTCTTAAAAATTTTATGCAAGACAGGCATAATGCAAGATTAATGAATACAAGATCTACTGGATCTGGAAGAAGAGAAAATTATAGACATATTGTTTTGCCAAGAATGAGAAATACAATGATGTTAAGTGGCAATCAAACTCAAGATGAAATGATCAAATCTGTTGATAAAGGAATTTTTGCAGTAAGTTTTGGAGGCGGCCAGGTAGATATTACATCTGGTAAATTTGTATTTAATTGTACTGAAGCTTACGAAATAAATAATGGAAAAATTGGATCTCCAATTAAAGGCGCAACACTTATTGGTGATGGACCATCAATACTTAAAGAAGTATCGATGGTAGGAAATGACATGATGTTAGATCCAGGCATAGGAACATGTGGAAAAGCAGGACAAGGAGTTCCTGTGGGAGTCGCTCAACCTTCAATTTTGATTGATAAAATGACAGTTGGTGGAACAAAACTTTAAAGTATTATGATTAAGGATCAAGAATTTCTAAAATCAAAAGCCTCATATTGTTTAGATTTGGCAAAAAAAATGGGAGCAACTGATGCAAGTGTTACAGTTGGTCACTCAATTTCAGAAACAGTTAATTTTAGAAATAAATCCCTGGAAGCCTCAGATAGATCGGATGGATTGGCATTAAGTATAGAAACTTATTTAGGTAAAAGAAGATCATCAATTTCATCATCAAATTTACTAGATGAAAATATAAAAACTTTAATTGCAAAGTGCTTTGAAACTACAAAAATTACACCAGAGGATGAATTTAATTCTTTGCCTGATAAAAATTTATTAGCCAAACAAATTAGTAGTCTTAATTTGTATGATGAAACAAGATTCGAAAACGATAAAAAAATAAAATATTTAAAAGATTTAGAGGAGTCTGCTTCATCAGACAATCAAATCATAAATACAGAATCTAGTTTCACTGAAAATAAATCAAATTTTATATTAGCAAATAGTGACGGTTTTTGTGACGGTTATAAAACTTCCTCTTTTGCGGCCTCTTGTGTAACAGTTGCAAAAGATGAAAATAGCATGGAAAGAGACTACGAGTTTTCTAGCAAACGTCATTTGTCTGATATTAAGCAAGCAACAGATCTCGGAAATAAAGCCGCCAAGCAAACTATTAGAAAATTGAGCCCTAAAAAAATTGGCAGTGAGAAGATCAGCATAATTTTTGATAGAAGAATTTCAAAGGGAATGTTAAATGCTTTTGCAAGTGCAATATCTGCCTCTGCAATTGCAAGAGGCACTTCATTTTTAAAGAATAAAATTGATGAACAAGTTTTTGCTAATTCGATAAATGTAATTGATAAACCAGATATAATTAAAGGAATGGGTTCTCAAAACTTTGATTCAGAGGGTGTAAACTCAAATACATTACAACTTATAGAGAATGGAATTCTTAAAAATTATCTTGTCGACACATACAATGGAAAAAAATTAAATTTAAAATCAAATGGAAGAAGCGGTGGAACTACCAATTTATATTTTGAAAAAGGAAGTATAAGCTATGAGGATCTTATGAAAAAAAATTCAAGAAGTCTTTATATTACCGAAACTATTGGTCATGGGTCTAATATTGTGACTGGAGATTATTCTGTAGGTGCAACTGGTTTTTTAGTTGAAGATGGAGAATTTAAATATCCTGTTAATGAAATAACAATTGCTGGTAATTTTAAGGATATGTTCAAAAATATTATTTTAGCTAATGATTTAGAATTTGAATATTCAGTCAATTCACCAACTATGATGATAGAAGGTATGACTGTTGCGGGAAAATGAGTAGTTATTGTGTAATTGGCTCTGGAATTTCTGGAGCAACAATAGCTAATTTGTTAAATAAAAAAAATTCTGTACACATTTATGACAAAGCTCGAGGTCCAGGTGGTAGATCTTCTTTTAAAAGATTAAATAAGTCAAAAGGATTTGACCACGGGGCACAATATATTTCTCCAAAAACAATTCAATTTAAAAAATTTATTACAAATTTACGTAAAAAAAAAATTCTAAAAAAATGGGGTGGCAAACATGTTTTTTTACATAAGTTAAAAAAAGAAAATAAAAATCATGTTAAAATAATTGGCTGCAAAGGCAACAATGATATTAGCAAATATTTAATAAAGAATATAAGTTGTAATTTTCAAAGTGAGATAGAGAAGATTAAATTTGTAAACAAAAAATGGAAGTTAGTCTTTAAGAACAATAAAATAAAATATTATGATAAATTAGTATTAACTTGCCCTTTCCCACAATTAAAAAAATTATCAAAAAAAATTATAAAAGATCCGTTCATCAAGCAAAAAATCAAAATGGATGCAAATATTACAGTTATGATTGAAATAAAAAAAACAAATAAAAATATATCAAGTTACTTATTTGATGACAAAATTTTAGGCTGGGCTGCTAAAGAAAATAGTAAAAAAAGATTTAAAAGTAATAATGATTTATGGACTTTACAAAGCACAAACCTTTGGGCAAATAAAAAAATAAATAAAAATAGAGAAAATAAGGAAAAAAACTCAATGATTTTAATTGATCGATTTTTTAAACTTACCGGAATTAAAAAAACAAAAATATTAACTTCATTAAATCATGGCTGGAAATATTCTTCAAATTCTAGATCATTAAAAATTAAAAGTTATTGGAGTAATAAATTAAATTTAGGAGTGTGTGCAGATTGGTTTGTAGGTCCTAGAGTAGAGGCTGGATGGATAAGTGCAAACGATCTTTATAAAAAAATAAATAAATAATTTTATTTAAGATTTTTTAAGCGATACTCCCAATTTCCCATTCTTTCATATGTAACTTTGACAATAACTGAAGTTTTTTTATCAAGCCAAATATCAAAATTTAATTTTTTATCTTCTGGAAGAGACATATCTTTAGATGTGAGTTTGAAATGATCTGTTTCGTATCGTTTGCCATCAATTGAAATATTTTCCTTGCCAATAAAAGTAACTATTTGTTCTTTTATACTTCCAGAAATAGGACTTATTTGACTTTCTGCTTGTAAAATTTTATGACTCCACCAATTTCCAATAATATTTTTAAGAGAGGCTTCACCTGAATATGAAGATCCTTTAATATCAAACTTTTCATTATTTTTATCTAGTTTTAAGTTTACAAATTTTTCTTTTTTATTTTGAAGTGTCTTTGATTGAAAAGATATTAATTTATCTTTTAAATAAATTTCTTCCCCATATCCCTCTACTTTAAATATTGTTGCAGATAGTAATTTTACCTCAAATTTATATTGATTTTTTACTATCGTTTTTTCATCATCTCTTTTAAAATAATAATTGTTATATCCAATTACTTCATCATTTCTCAAGATCTCCATTTCTATTTTGTCAAATTTGTTATAATGACCTATATGAGCTAGAGAAATTGATGTGAAAAATACAACAAGTAAGATAATTGTAAACTTTTTCATTTGCTGGTTACAATATTAGAATTTTTCATTAATAGATATAGATTATTACAATTATGTTTTTAAAAATAAAAAAAATTCCAAAGGTAAAATGGAGCTCAGAAAAACCATTTAATTTTAAACCAAAGTTTTCAACATTTTTTTTCTTATGTTTTGGTTTGTCTTTATTTGGATTAGGCGAAGGTTTGTTAATTGTTTCATTCACTGGAGCTTCTCCTTGGAGTGTTTTAGCCCAAGGTATTTCTTTAAATGTAAATTTAAGTATTGGAACTATCACATTATTAATAAGTATTGCTGTTTTAATTTTATGGATTCCTCTTGGGCAAAAACCAGGGATGGGTACAATATTTAATGCTTTGATTATTGCAATTATGATTGATCTTTGTATCAAGTATGTTCCAACACCATCAAATTATATTCATCAATTATTATTAGCTGTAATTTCTGTTATCATGGTTGGAATAGGTGGGGGTATTTACTTAGTATCGAATTTAGGAGCCGGTCCTAGAGATGGACTTATGATAGGATTACAAAAATTAACTAATTTTCCTATAGCTGCTGTAAGAGGAACATTAGAAATTTCAGTTGTTAGTATTGGGTGGTATTTAGGAGGAACAGTAGGGGTTGGAACTTTATTATTTGCATTTGGCATAGGTCCTTGCGTTGCTTTAGGACTATATTTAGTTGATAAAACTTTTGATTAGGCTGCAGCTATAGCTTTTTCGCTTCTCTTTCTTTCGTGGGGATCAAGAATTGCTTTTCTCAATCTACATGAGTCTGGAGTTATCTCTAAAGCTTCATCTGAATTGAGCATACTTAATTGTTCTGCAATTGACATTTTTCTTACAGGTGTAAGTACAACATTCTCATCTGTTCCCTGAGTTCTCATATTTGTAAGCTTCTTACCCTTCATTACATTAATGATCATATCACCTGGTTTAGGTGAAAGACCCACGATCATTCCAGGATAAACAGAGTCATTGTGTTTAACAAACATTTCTCCCCGTGCCTGTAAGTTAAATATTGCAAATGCAACAGCTTTTCCTTGTTCCATTGAGATTAAGGCTCCATTTCTTCTACCTTCCATTTCTCCTTCAAAAGGACCATAGCTATGGAATATTCTGTTTATCACCCCATTTCCTTTTGTAAGTGTGAGAAATCTACTTGTGTAACCCATTAATCCTCTAGTAGGTGCATGAAAAATTAATCTTTTTTTGTTAGTACCAGTATCTTTTAATTCTATAAGTTTACCTTTTCTTCTATTCATTGAATCAATTACTTTTGATGAATGTTCTTCATCAAGGTCCATAATAATTTCTTCAATTGGCTCGAGTTTATTTCCATTTTCATCATTTTTGTATAAAACTTTTGGAGGACTTACTGTCATTTCAAAACCTTCTCTTCTCATTTGGGTTAAAAGAATTTCTAACATTAACTCACCTCTACCACTAACTACAAAAGAGTCTTTTCCTTTGTTTTCTGAAAATGTAATTCCAACATTATTTTGTGCCTCTTGAACTAATCTATCACTTATTTGGGTACTAGTTAATTTTTTACCTTCAGTCCCGGCTAAAGGCGAAGTATTTACAGTAATTGTAATTGACATCGTAGGAGGATCTATCGGTGTAGCAGGGATAGGCTTATTTACCTCTGGGTCACATATTGTATCAGCAACATTTGCTTTTTCTAATCCAGCAACAACTACAATATCTCCAGCTTCGCCAACATCTATTGGAACTTTTTTGGTTCCTTCATATCTAAAAATTTTTGTTAATTTTCCTTCATCAACTTTTTCACCATTTAAATTGATTGCTTTTATAGATTGATTAGCTTTCGCTGTCCCTTGTGTGATTCTTCCAACCAAACTTCTACCTAAAAAACTATCTGCATAAAGTAGAGTTGATAACATTGCAAAAGGTTTAGTTTTATCAAGTTCAGCAGGTTTTACGTGATCAATAATTAAATCTAACAAAGGATTTAAATTTTCTCTTGGACCGTCAACTTCATGATCTGCCCAACCTGATCTTCCACTTGCATACAGAACTGGAAAATCTAACTGTTCTTCATTTGCATCTAAGCTAACAAATAAATCAAATGTTTCATCTAAAACTTCATTGGCTCTTTGATCAGCTTTATCTAATTTATTAATTACAACAATTGGTTTTAATCCTTGTTTAAGTGCTTTTGATAATACAAATTTTGTTTGAGGCATAACACCTTCTGCAGAGTCAATTAATAACAGTGCTCCGTCTGCCATACTTAAAACTCTTTCAACTTCTGCAGCAAAATCTCTGTGACCTGGAGTATCGATTATATTAATTCTTGAATTGTTCCAATTTATTGAAGCAGGTTTAGCTAAAATTGTAATTCCTCTCTCTTTTTCAAGCTCACCTGAGTCCATTAATCTTTCATCAACAACTTCATTATCTCTAAATGAACCACTTTGTTTCATTAAATTATCAATTAGAGTAGTTTTGCCATGGTCTACATGGGCTATAATTGTGATGTTTCTGATATTATTGCTCATAAATCCTGGCTCTTATACATATTTAAAAGGATATTAAAACTCAAAAAAACTCATAACTGGCTTGAATAATTTTCAAAATTTAGGATTAATTCTTCTTTTTTTGCTTATCTTTTTTAAGTTTTCTTTTTTCTTTAAAGCTCAATTTAGGTTTTTTTTTAACACTAGAGTCTTTAAATGATTTACCACTATATCTTTTTGACATTATTAAGTTTCACATAAAAAAAGGCCATCTTAATTAAGATGGCCTTATTAAATTAATTTAAGAAAATGAGGGATTACATACCCATGCCGCCCATTCCTCCCATGCCACCCATACCACCAGGCATACCACCAGGCATTCCGCCAGCAGCATCTTTTTCCTCTGGTTTGTCAGCGATCATTGCTTCGGTAGTTACTAATAATCCAGCAATTGAAGCAGCATCTTGTAAAGCAGTTCTTACAACTTTAACTGGATCTATAATACCTTTTGCAAACATGTCACAATATTCTTCGTTTTGCGCATCATAACCACCAGTTTTTTTCTTTTGCTCTAATAATTTACCAACTACAACCGAACCATCAACACCTGCATTTTTAGTGATTTGTCTAATTGGAGCCTCTAATGCTTTTCTTACTAGATCAACACCTGCTTTTTGGTCATCTCCTTTTGCTTTAACTTTATCAAGATCTTGTGCAGCATAAAGAAGAGCACAACCACCACCTGTTACAATACCTTCTTCTACAGCAGCTCTTGTTGCGTTTAATGCATCTTCAACTCGGTCTTTTCGTTCTTTAACTTCGACTTCAGTTGCACCTCCAACTTTAATAACTGCTACACCTCCAGCTAACTTAGCAAGTCTCTCTTGAAGTTTTTCTCTATCGTAATCAGAACTAGTTTCATCAACTTGTTGTTTAATAGAAGAACATCGAGCTTCGATGTCAGATTTTTTACCACCGCCATTTACAATAGTACTATTATCTTTATCTACTTTTATTTTTTTACATGAGCCAAGATCATCAAGTTTTACATTTTCAAGTTTGATACCTAGATCTTCAGATATAACCTGACCACCTGTTAAAATTGCAATATCCTCAAGCATAGCTTTTCTTCTATCACCAAATCCTGGAGCTTTTACAGCCACAACTTTCAAACCACCTCTTAATTTGTTTACAACTAAAGTTGCTAAAGCTTCACCCTCAACATCCTCAGAAATAATCATTAGAGGTCTTCCAGCTTGTACAACAGCTTCTAAAAGAGGAACCATAGGTTGTAAGTTAGTTAATTTTTTCTCATGTAAAAGAATAAAAGGATTATCTAATTCTGTAGTCATTTTATCACTGTTAGTTATGAAGTATGGTGACAGATATCCTCTATCAAACTGCATACCTTCAACAACATCTAATTCAGTTTCAATACCTTTGTTTTCTTCAACTGTAATTACTCCCTCATTCCCAACCTTTTGCATTGCTTTTGCAATCATGGTTCCAATTTCTTTATCACCATTCGCAGAAATTGTACCAACTTGAGCAATTTCGTCACTATCCTTCACTTTTTTTGCAGACGCAACAAGACTGTCTTTAACTGTTTCTACAGCAGCATCTATTCCTCTTTTTACATCCATAGGATTCATACCAGCTGTTACATACTTAACACCCTCTTTGACAATTGCTTGCGCAAGTATAGTTGCAGTAGTAGTTCCATCTCCAGCTTCATCATTAGTTTTGCTGGCAACTTCTTTAACCATCTGTGCACCCATATTTTCAAACTTATCTTCAAGGTCTATTTCTTTAGCTACAGACACACCATCTTTAGTAATTCTAGGTGCACCATAAGATTTATCCATTACTACATTTCTTCCTTTTGGTCCTAAAGTTACTTTAACTGTGTCAGCTAAGATATTTACACCTCTTATCATTGCCGCTCTTGCTTCAGCATCAAATTTAACAACTTTTGCCATTATTTTTCTCCTTTAGATTAAATTACTTACCCGAAATACCCATAATGTCAGACTCTTTCATTATGCTGTATTCTTTACCATTAATTTTGACTTCAGTTCCTGACCATTTGCCAAATAAAACTTTATCACCAACTTTAACATCCATTGGAATTATCTTTCCATCTTCTGTTTTTGCACCACCACCCACAGCAACAACTTTGCCTTCTTGAGGTTTTTCTTGTGCTGAGTCAGGTATAATTATTCCTCCAGCAGTTTTTTCACTACTGTCTAATACTTCGATTAAGACTCTGTCATGTAACGGTTTAAACTTCATAAAATCTCCTTTATAAATCTTTATAAATATGACCTTCATATAGATATTTCACCGCCTATTTCAAGATTAGAAACTCTATTAGATATTAATATTGCTAGTAAATTGTGGATTTTATGGTTTATACCTTAAAATATGACCAAAAATTTAGATTTAAATGGCCTTCAATCTATCGCAGATAATTACGATCTTTTTTATATAGATTTATGGGGTGTTATTCATAATGGGATTAATCTTCACAAACAAGCAATAGAAGTCCTAAATGAGATTATAAAAAAAAAGAAGAAGCTCGTACTTTTAACAAATGCTCCTAGACCAAATAAAACTGTTCAAAATTTTTTAGAAAAAATGGGTATGGATAAAGTATTAAGAGAACACGTATTCACATCAGGAGAGGCAGCATTAAATTATTTGAAAAAATCTTTTCTTTCGAAAAAGTTTTATCATGTGGGTCCGCCGAGAGATTTTGATCTATTTCATTTGTTTGAGAATAATAAGTGCGATGATATTGATGAGAGTGAATATTTATTATGTACAGGATTATTCGATGATCATAATAAAGATTTGATATATTATAAAAATTTACTTGAAAAACATATTGCTAAAAAAATGATTTGTACAAATCCAGATCTAATAGTAGATCGTGGTGAGGTCAGAGAGTTATGCGCTGGTTCTGTTGCAATGGTTTTCGAAAAATTGGGTGGAGATGTAGTGTATTTTGGAAAACCACATCCTGAGGTTTATAATCAATCAATTGATAATAATAATAAAAAAATATTAGCAATTGGTGATAACTTAAATACTGATATTAGGGGTGCAAACCTTTTAAATTATGATTCTTTGTTAATTAGCAACGGAATACATAGAGATGAAATTAAAAATAAAGGTATTCAAAATGTTGCAAAAGATTATGAAGCGATAGTTAATTATATACAATCAGATTTAAAATGGTGAAACATTATACAAATTTTAATATTAAAAAAATTCACAGAGGATCAATTATTTTAATAGGTAATTTTGATGGTTTACATTTAGGCCATCAAAAATTATTTCAATTAGCAAATTTATATAAGAAAAAACATAATTTAAAAATTGGGGTTGTTAATTTTGATCCAATGCCAAAAATGTTTTTTAATAAAAAATTAAAAAATTTTAGACTTTCAAATATTAATCAAAAAATTAAATTACTTAATAATCTTAAAGTAGATTTTGTTATAACAAAAAAATTTGATAATAAATTTTCAAAAACTAAAGCTGAAGATTTTATAATTAAAATTTTGAATAAAAAATTAAACTCTAGATTTATTTTTGTGAGCAACAATTTTAGATTTGGAAATAAAAGAGAAGGAGATGTTAATTTATTAAAAAAATATCAGAAATTGTTTAATTATATAGTTGTAAAACCAGAACCATTAATTAAAAGTAAAAAAATTGTATCTTCATCTTTAATTAGAAATTTATTAGAAAATGGCTTTTTGTATAAAGCCAATAAACTTTTGAATAGAAATTGGACGATACAAGGAATTGTCAAGAAGGGAAGGCAAATAGGTAAAAAAATTGGTTTTCCGACATGCAATATTGAGATACAGGATTATGTATTGGCAAAACCAGGCGTATATGCTGTTAAGGTATTAAGAAAAAATAGGACCAAATATCTTAAAGGAATAGCTAATCTTGGATATAGACCAACATTTAATCAAAAAAAAATATTATTAGAAGTTCATTTATTTAATTTTTCTGGAAATCTTTACAATAAACTTTTATCAGTAGAGTTTTTAAAGTTTATAAGGAAAGAAAAAAAATTTAAAAATGTTAATCAATTAAGAGCTCAAATTAAAAGAGATTTGAATATTGCAAAAAAGACTTAATGACTAAATCACAAATAAATCTACCAAAAACCGCTTTTTCTATGAAAGCTAACCTTCCGACTAGAGAACCAGAAATTCTTGAATATTGGAAAAAAATAAATCTTTATGATGAATTAAGACATGAAAGTAAAGGCAGAGAAAAATTTGTTTTACATGATGGACCACCTTATGCGAATGGAAATATTCATATGGGAACAGCTCTTAATAAAATTTTAAAAGATATAATTGTAAAATTTCATCAAATGAATGGAAAAGATAGTATTTATGTTCCTGGATGGGATTGCCATGGTTTACCTATCGAATGGAAAATTGAAGAACAATACAAAAAAAATAAAAGAAACAAAAATGAGGTTCCAATTGTTGAGTTTAGAAAAGAATGTAGGGCATTTGCTGAGCAGTGGATTGAAATTCACAAAAGTCAATTTAAAAGATTAGGTGTTGTTGGAGATTGGGAAAATTATTATTCTACAATGAGTTTTGATGCAGAAGCTCAAATTGTAAGAGAGCTTGGTAAATTTTTAAAAGAAGGAAGTTTATATAAAGGTTTTAAACCTGTTTTATGGTCAACTGTTGAAAAGACAGCTCTTGCAGATGCTGAAGTAGAATATCAAGACCACAAATCAGATACAATTTACACATCTTTTCAAGTTAAATCTTCTGATTTAAATGAGTTGGTTGGTAGTGAGATCCTTATTTGGACAACAACTCCTTGGACAATTCCAGCCAACAAAGCCTTAGCTTTTAATGAGTCCCTTGACTATGTCATATTGCAAATAAGTGATGAAGGTGATTATAAAAATAGAAAAATTGTTATAGCAGATGCTTTATTAAATTCAGTTGTTAAAGAGTGTGGCTTAAAAAATTGTAAAAAAATTCACACATTGAAAGGTAAAGAATTTACAAATACAATTTGTAGTCATCCATTTTTAAATCTTGGCTATGATCATGATATACCAATGTTAGAAGCTAGATTTGTGACAACTGAGCAAGGAACTGGAATTGTTCACTGTGCACCAAGTCATGGACCTGATGATTTTAATTTATGTTTGAATAATAATATTAAAGCAATAGAAACAGTTGATGGAGATGGAAAATATACAAATAATGTAAAATTATTTGAGGGAATTCATATTTTTAAAGCTAATCCAATTATAATTGAAAAATTAAAAGAACAAAAAAATTTATTATTTAATAATGAGCTAGTTCACTCGTATCCACATTCTTGGAGATCTAAAGCTCCACTAGTTCATAGAGCTACACCACAATGGTTTATTTCAATGGAAAGTCATAAACTTAGAGATAAAGCATTAAAAGCTATAGATGATACAACTTTTTACCCAAGCAAAGGTAAAGAGAGATTGAAATCGATGATTGAAACAAGACCTGATTGGTGTGTTTCAAGACAAAGAGTTTGGGGCGTTCCGCTTCCAATTTTTGTGAATAAAAAAACAAAAGAAATTTTAGTTGATGATGAAGTAATTGAAAATATTGCATCAATTTATGAAAAAGAGGGCTCAGATTGTTGGTTTTCAGATGATCCTCAAAAATTTTTAGGTAAGAAATATAGAGCTGATGATTATCAGAAATTAAGTGACATTGTTGAAGTATGGTTTGATAGTGGTTCAACTCACTCATTTGTATTAGAAAAAAGAGAGGATTTAAAATGGCCAGCATCGATGTATCTAGAGGGCTCGGATCAACATAGAGGATGGTTTCACTCTTCATTACTTGAGTCCTGTGGAACAAGAGATAGAGCTCCATTCGAAGCTATTTTATCGCACGGTTTTGTTGTAGACGGTAAAGGTTTGAAGATGTCTAAATCACTAGGAAATGTAATTGCACCTGAAGATATTTTAAAAAAATATGGTGCAGATATTTTAAGAATTTGGGTAGCATCTTCAAATTACGCAGAAGATTTAAGAATTGATTATTCTATTTTAGATCAGCACGCAGACTCATACAGAAAAATTAGAAATACTTTCAGATATTTGCTCGGAAATATAAATGATAATTTTGAAACAATAAATTTTGACACAATAGATATAGATGGGCTACCTGAGTTAGAACAGTTTATGCTACATAAAATTTATGTTCTAAATGATAATTTTAAAAAAAATTTTAGTAATTATGATTTTCATAATTTATATAAAGAATTGCTAAATTTTTGCACTGTAGATTTATCTGCTTTTTATTTTGATATAAGAAAAGACAATCTTTATTGTGATTCTAAAGACTCAAAAAAAAGAAAATCAACTATTTTACTTCTAAATATAATTTTAAACACTTTATTAACATGGTTTGCTCCTATATTGTCTTTTACTACTGAAGAAATTTTTAAGTTGTTATTTAAAGATAAAAAAAGTATTCACCTTGAAAAATTTCTTGATTTTCCTGATAAATTTAAAAATCAAAAACTTAGCGAAAAATGGAGTGAATTAATTAAAATTAGAAATATTTGTAATATAAGTATTGAAGAAAAAAGAGCTAGCAAAGAAATCGGATCGAGCTTAGAGGCAAGTTTAAAAATAAATTTAAATCAAAAATTACAAAATGTAACTGAAAATATTGATTTTTCAGAATTGTGTATAACTTCAAAAGCTGAAGTTAGTTTTAATGAAGATGATGAGACAACTGTAATCACTAGCAAAGCAAACGGAACTAAGTGTCCAGTTTGTTGGAAAATAAACGAGGGACCTTGTCCTAGGCACCCTTAATGATTGAAAAAATTTTAAGAAAGAGTCTTATAATCAATTCGTTATTAGTTTTTTTAATTTTTTTACTTGATCGGCTTTCTAAAATTTATGTAATTTATCTAGATAAGAAATTTTTTGGATCTGAAATATTTTCTTCAAAATTTTTAAATATATATTTAATTTGGAACGAGGGAATAGCGTTTGGTTTATTTTCATTTACAGAAAATACATTTTATAATTTTTTAACAATAATAATATTTATAATTATTTTGATTATTTTTTTTATGCTTGTTAAAAGTCGAGGATTACAAAAATATTCATTATTAATGATTTTAGGCGGTGCAACAGGAAACCTTTATGACAGAATAGTAAACAAGGCAGTTCCAGATTTTATTGATTTACATGTCGGTAATTTTCACTGGTTTATTTTTAATTTAGCCGATGTATTTATAACTATTGGAGTGATTTTAATGATTATTCTAGAAATTGCTGGTAATAATAAAGAAAAAAAATTATGAAATACTTTAAAATTTTATTTTTACTTAACTTAATTTTATTATTTTATTCTTGTGGATCTGTGAAAGAAGGATTTATTAACCAAAAAAAAAAAAGTAATGATGAGTTTTTGGTTGAAAAAAAGTCACCACTAGTTCTACCACCAGAATATGAAGAATTACCAATACCAAACGCAAATGGGAATATTGCAGATGAAAAAAGTAATAAAATTGAAAAATTAGTAAAAAATAATGATAATTCAGAAAAAGATGATCAAAATGCTGATTTAAAGAAAACCTTTGAAGAGTCTTTATTAGAGAAAATCAAAAAAAATTAATGCTGACATCAGGGATTAATTTTAAAAATTATAAAATTAAAATTAAAAATAAAAAATTAAATCTCAAAATAAATAAATATCTTAATTCTATAATTAACGAAAAAAGCCAGCTTATTTCATCTTTTAAAAATAATTATAAAGATAATTTTAATTACAAATTAGTTAAAAAATATAAAAAATATAAAAATTTTAGAGTTATAGGTATGGGGGGATCTTCACTTGGAACCCAAACTATTTATGAATTTTTAAAAGACAAGGTAAAAAAAAATTTTTATTTTATTAATAATTTAAATGTTAGATCAAATAAAAACATAAAAAATGATGTAAATTTGATTGTATCAAAATCAGGAAATACTATTGAGACAATAGTTAATTTAAATATTTTAATAAAAAAAAAACAAAAAAATATTTTTATAACTGAAAATAAAAAAAACTATCTTAGAACCTTGGGAGAAAAGTTAAAAGCAGATATTATTAATCATAATAATTTCATTGGAGGCAGGTACTCAGTTTTATCAGAAGTTGGAATGTTACCTGCAGAATTGATGGGTTTAAAATCAAAAGATTTTAGACAATTCAATTCATTAATAAAAAATAAATTGTTCTTAAATTCTCTTATTCAAAATGTTAGTTCAACTATTAATTTTATAAAACTTAAAAAGTATAATTCTATAATTATAAATTATGACGAAAAATCTGAAAATTTATTTAAATGGTATCAACAACTTATAGCCGAAAGTTTAGGTAAAAAAAAGAGGGGTTTGTTGCCAATCATTTCATCTATGCCAAAAGATAATCATAGTGTAATGCAGTTATATTTAGATGGTTTTAAGAAAAATTTTTTTACTTTTTTTTATGTTCACGAAAATCAATCAGATAAAATAAATTCAAAAAATTTACTATCTGAACTTAAATATTTAAAAAACAAAAATATATCTAATATTACTTTTTCACAAAAGAATGCCTCAGAAAATATCTTTAAAAAAAGAGAAATCCCATTTAGAAGTTTTGAAATCAAAAAAAGAAATGAAAAAACATTAGGTGAGTTATTTTGTTTCTTCTTACTTGAAACTATATTACTTGGTAAGGCATTAAAATTAAATCCTTATGACCAACCATCAGTAGAATTAATAAAAAAAGAGACTAAAAAACTATTAATTTAATAAAGATAAAAATAATATTACTGAAATTCCGTATTTTTTTTTTTCAATCAATTTTATATAATTAGGAAAAATTTCTTTTTCCTTCTTATGCCTATGTATTATGATAATCCCATTTTCATTTAACATATTATTATTTTTAATTTCTTTAAAAACATAATCCAAATTTTTATATCTATACGGAGGGTCTAAGAATATGATATCAAATTTGATCTCTATATTCGAGAATGTATTTTCATTGTAAATGTCATTTTCATAAATTTCATAATTATTAATTGATTTTAATGACTGTATATTTTTCTTTAAAATAGGTAAAACACCCTTGTAATTCTCAATAAATATTACTTTTTTTACTCCTCTAGATAAACACTCAATACCAAATGATCCAACTCCAGAAAACAAATCTAAAACACTAGAATTCTTTAAATTAATTTTAATTTTATTTGAATGTAAAATAATATTGAAAATAGATTCTTTTGTTAAATCTTTTAAAGGCCGAGTATTTAAATCTTTTGGTTCTAAAATTTTTTTTCCTTTAAAAGCACCAGAAATTATTCTCATTATTTTACAACCTTATGACCAATATCTTTTCTATAGAATCCACCATTCCAATTTAATTTAATTATATTTTTGATTATGGTCTCTCTTGCCAAACTAAAACTTTTTGACAGTGTTGTAAAATTTAAAACCCTTCCACCAGTTGAAAAAATTTTTTTACTTTTTTTTGAAGTTCCTGCATGAAATAAAAATTCATTTTTATTTAATTTAATTTTATTTATATTGCTTATCTCTACATTTTTTTCAAATCTATCTGGATAACCTTTGGAGCAAATTACAATACATAAGCTTTTTTCATTTGACCATTCGATTTCAATTTCATCTAAATTTTCTTCGCAACAAGAAATAAAGATTTCATTAAGATCAGATAATAATCTTGGTAGAATAGTCTGACATTCTGGATCACCCATACGGACATTGTACTCTATTAAATATGGTTCATTATCGATTATCATTAGTCCAGTATATAAAAAACCTTTATAACTTGTTCCAATTTCAGCTAAACCACTTAGTGTTGGTTTAATTATTTTATCAATTATTTTTTTTTCTAAATCTTTGTTTATAAGTCTTGATGGAGAATAAGCACCCATGCCTCCAGTATTTTTCCCTTTATCTCCCTCTAAAACTCTTTTATGATCTTGAGCTGTACCAAAACATTTAAAATTATTACCATCATGTACTGTAAAAAAACTCATTTCCTCTCCATTTAAAAATTCTTCAATTAATAAGTTTTTTGCATCTCCAAATTTTCCATTAAAAATTTCATCAATAGCTGTAATTCCCTCATTATAATTATTGCAAATATAAACACCTTTACCAGAGGCAAGATTGTCTGCTTTAATTACAATAGGAAAATTAGAACTTTTAATAAATTCTTTTGCGCTATTAATATTTTCAAACACCCCAAATTTTGCAGTTGGTATATTAAATTTTTCACAAAGTTGTTTAGTGAATATTTTCGAACCCTCAAGTTGAGCAGCTTTTTTATTTGGCCCAAAAACTTTAATATTAAATTTTTCTAAATAATCAACTAATCCTTCAACTAAAAACTTTTCTGGTCCAATTATTATTAATTCAATTTTATTTTCTAATATAAATTCTCTAAGATTTTCAAATTTTTCTAAATTAATATCTATATTTTCTGCGATTTCTGAGGTTCCAGCATTTCCTGGAAAACAAAATATTTTACTTACTTTTTTCGATTTCTTTAAATTGTAACAAATAGCGTGTTCTCTTCCACCACTTCCTATGATACCAACTTTCATATACAAATATATAAACTAAAAATGATAAAAAAATTAGCAAAAATAAAATATTTGCCAAATAATTTTCAGATAATAGAAACAGGAGATTATGTTGAATGTGCAGTTTCTGGAAAAAAAATTAATCTTAAGGAATTAACATATTGGAGTGTTGAATTACAGGAGCCTTATTTTTCATATAAAGAGGCAAATAAAAAAAGAGAAATATTAAATAAATAATAAATCTTATTTCCAACGATTATGAGACCAGATCCAGTGCTCAGGATTTTTAATTATCATTTCTTCAAGAATTTTGTTTAGCTCATCAGTAATACTAGAAATCGAATTTTCTTTAGAGAAATTAATAGCTTTATGAATTGTAATCTTAAAATTAATCCCGTTTTTTCTTTCAATGTATACAGGTATAACTGGTATATTGAATTTTTTTACTAATTGTGCTGGAATTGTTGTTGTTAAAGCTTTTTCATTATAGAAATTTGACAAAATTCCTTCAGAAACTCTTTGATCAATCATAAGAGCTGTAGAAAAATTTTTTTTTTTAAAATTGATTAAATTTTTTATTCCACCAATTCCTTTTTTAATCTGATTTTTACATATATATTTTTTTCTTATTCTTTCTATTATAAAATTCAAAAATATATTATTAAGAGGTCTGTAAATTGCAGTTAAGTTTATTCCCGTTTTTTCTAAATACATCGCCATTAATTCAAAATTACTAAAATGTCCTGAAATAAAAATAACTTGCTTATTTAATTTTTTTATTTCATCTAGAGTTTCTTGACCATCGACTTCAATTTTTGAAACTAGTTTTCCTACTCTGAAATCTTTAATAAACATATATTCTGCAAAAATTCTACCATAATTATTCCACATTGATTTTGTAATTCTATTTATTTCATCTTCGCTTATCTCAGGGATTGCTTTTTTAATATTTGCGTGAATAATCTTTTTTGATCGAAAAAATGGTCCAATTTTTTCAAATAATTTTCCACTTAAATTTGATGAGATATTTGGCCCTAAAATTTTAAAAAAAGCAAAACATACAATTGCTAACAAAAATTGTATAAAATATTTAATAATTTTCATTTTTAAATTATATAATTTATTAATTTATTTTCGTCAGTGATTTGTAGTTCTGACTTAATAAATTTAATTTTATTTTTATTTGAACTCTCTAATCTTAAAAAATCTTTTTCTGTCGTGATGATCTCACATTTTAAATCGTTCGCTTCTTTTAAAATTAAATCTATATCATCTTTTTTGTAAGAATAATGATCAGCAAACTCTATATCTTTCAAAACATCCAAACCATGTTTTTTTATCATCGAGACAAAAGTTTGGTGATTTCCAATACCAGAAAAAACTAAGTATTTCAGATTTGTTTTAAATTCATTTAAATTAATTGGTTTGTATTGCCCAACATGAATGATTAAATTTGAATTAATCTTTAACAATTGATTTGTTAATTTGTCTTGATTTTCCAAATTACCATTTAAAAAGACATGATTATATCTTTTCAAATTTTTGATAGATTCTCTAAGAGGACCAGAGGGAATGGTCATACCATTTCCAATCCAATTAATATTATTAAAACAAACAAATTTTATATTGCACTCGATAGATTTATCTTGGAGACCATCATCAAGTATTGCTATATCAAAATTCTCTTGCTCAGCTTCACGAATGGCATCTTGTCTTTTATCAGAAAGAAATACTTTTCCATGTTTTTTCAATATTTTTTGTTCGTCTATTTGATTTTTATAATATTTTTTTACAAAACACGATTTTATTTTCTTTTCATCTAAAATTTTTTTTATTTTAATACTTAGGGACGTTTTCCCAGTACCTCCAACATATATATTACCAATACAAATTGTTTTAATTTTACCAATTCTATTTTGTGGCCTGGTCTTAAAAATATTTATAAAATTAATTAAAAAAGTTAACGGATATAATAAATAAGCATAAATGTTTGGTTTTTTATAATCCCAAAACTTAGGTTTTTTTAAATTCATTATTAATAATATTGTCTATTTCTTTTAAAGTTTTTTCTAGGATTTTCTTGCCAATATTTTTAATTTTTACTCCTTTGGTTTTATCAACTTTGAAAGTTATTGAAGAAGCTAGCTGCTTATGTGTATTAACCTTTTTTGAAATTCCAAGTGATTTTAATAATTTATAAACATCTGTAAAATTATTCGTGTTTGGCCCATGTAATATTCTTGCCCCCTGTCGTGCGGCTTCCAGAGGGTTTTGCCCACCTCTTTTTATGATTGAACCTCCTAAAAAAACTGAGGATCCAATTTTATGAAATTTATCTGTCTCACCAAACGTATCTACTAAATAAACATCAATATTGCTTAATTTTTTTGGTTTAAAGCTATGAGATACAACTTTTAAATTTAAATTTTCAATTTCAGATATAATTTCATTAGACCTATGAACATGTCTTGGAATAATTACTGTTATTAATTTTTTAAAACGTTTTTTGAGTTCCAAATGAGCTTTTGCACAAAAAAGTTCTTCCCCTTTGTGTGTGCTTGAAGCAATCCATGTCTTTTTCTTACTAAATTCTAAATTTAATTTTTTATCTATTTTATTTGAAATTTCGTTATAATTTTCACAAAATTTTAAATTTCCAATCTTATTTAATTTTATATTTCCAATTTTTTTTAAATAATATTTAGTCTCAAAATTTTGAGGATATGCAATAGTAATATTTTGAAAAACCGACTTAGCAAACGTTTTAAACCTCATCCATCTTTCAAAAGTTTTTTTAGTCAGTCTTGCATTTAATAAAATTAATGGAATTTTTTTTTTGGTAATGTCTTTAAACATACAAGGCCAAATTTCTGACTCAACAAAAATTGCTATATTTGGTCTCCAATAATTCAAGAAATTATTTGTGAAAAAAAAGTAGTCCAAAGGGTAAAATTGATGAATTACTTTTTTAAATTTAAATTTATTGATAATCTTAGATGAGCTCAATGTGCTAGATGTAATGAGTATTTGATTAATTGACTTTTTTTTTTCATAACTTTTAATCATTGGGATAATGCTTAGTATTTCTCCAACGCTTGCGCCATGAAACCATATTAATTTACCTACGCTTCTTTTTTTTGTTGGAAAACTAAATTTTTCTATAAATCTTTTATTATCCTCTTTTTTCTTTATGACTCTGTAAAAAATAATGAGCGGAGATATTATTAATAGAAATGATAATATTATTTGATAAAATAAGAACATAATTATTTTTGAATTTGTTTTTCATAAAAACTTTTATATAAATCTGATTTTTCTATAAGTTCCTGGTGATGACCACTTCCCACCACTTTACCAGAGTCTATAACATAAATATTGTTTGAATTTAAAATAGTTGAAAGTCTATGAGCTATAACAATTGTCGTTTTATTTTTCGTTAAAATTTTTAAAGCTTCTTGAATTTTAGATTCTGTTTCTGTGTCTAATGATGATGTTGCTTCGTCAAGTAAAATGATTGAGCTTTTTTTCATCATTGCTCTTGCAATAGATAAACGTTGCTTCTCACCACCTGATAATCTTACACCATTTTCACCAATTAAAGTTTCGTATTGATTTGGAAGATTTTTGATAAATTCATGACAGAAAGATAATTTTGCAACCTTTAAAATCTCATCATCAGTTGCATCTTCTTTTGCATATCTAATATTATTTTTAATTGTATCATCAAATAGTGTTGTTTCTTGGCTAACCATTGAAATTTCATTTCTAATAGACTCGATTGTGCTTCTATATACAGATTGATCATCAATTGTGATATCGCCCGATTGGATATCATAAAATCTAGGAATTAGGTTTAAAATTGTAGATTTTCCTGACCCACTATGACCAACCAATGAAGTCATTTTACCACCTTTAAATTCAAGATTTATTAACTCTAAAGTTTTATCTTCATCTAGCTCATAAGAAAAATTTACTGACTTAAATTTTACATTAGCATTTGTAATAATGATTGGTTTTGAGTCTGGGTGATTTCTAATATTGTTTTTCTTATCAATAATTGGAAGTATTCTTGATGCAGCCGATAAACCTTGATTGACGACCATGTTTAGTGTTGAAAGAGCTCTTACTGGTTGGTAGGCCAACATCATTGCAGCTAGAAAAGAAAAGAAGTTATTTATATCTAATTCTCCTTGCATTATCAGTATACCTGAGTAGTAAATTAAAATTGCTATCATTATTCCTGTTAAAACTTCCATAATTGGAGATACTCTTACGAAGACTGTTTGTATTTTTTGATTTTTTTCTTTTAATTGTTTCAAATATTCATCTGCTCTAGTTTTTTCATATTTTTCTTTTTGAAAAATTTTTATTAATTTATGGTTTTTAAATAATTCTACTAAATATGTTGTTAAAAAACCTGATTTTTCTTGAGCCTCCGTCGTTACTTTGCTTATTCTTTTACCAAGTGTTCTAGCTGAAAAGCTTGCAATAGGTATCATTATTATTGATACAAGAGACAGTTTCCAATTTTGTAAAAACATTACACACAATAGTCCAATTAAGGTTAATGAGTCCTTAAATAAATTAAGTATTGCAAAGCTTAATAAGTTTGTAATATGTGTTACATCGTAAGTAAGATTTGAAATAAATTTCCCAGAATGCTTTTTATCAATTATTTGTGTATCAGATGATATTAAAGTATTTATCATATCATTTTGGAGCATTTTTTTAACTGACTCACCCACACTAATCATAGTCGCTTTAGCAAAATATAAAGATAAGCCCTTTACGCTAAATGCAACAATTATCATAAAAGGGATAAAGATCATTAGAGACTTATCTTTATCAATAAATATTTTTTTTATTGCTGGATCTAGAAGCCAAGCAATTGAAGAAGTACTTCCAGCAACCAATATAGAATAAAATGCTGATAAAATAATTTTGTTTAAATATTTTTTAGAATAATCCTTATAGAGTCTTTTTAAAATTTGAGACTTATTCATTATAAATTTTTAACAATTAAAATATTAATTAATATTATTAATCCAAGAAGATTATTGCTTTTAAATAATTCTAGACATTTAGAAGGATTGTTTATTTCAAATTTTTTTATTTGATACAAAAACAAATGAACAAAAGGTATAATAAATAAAATATAGTAAATGTTATCAAATTTCATTAAATATCCTCCAATTAAAAAGAAAAATAATAGAAATGAGTAACATATAAATAAGAATTTTTTTGCATTTCCTTTAAATCTTATTGAAGTTGATTTCAGTCCAATAATTTCATCATCTTTAATATCTTGATACCCATATATTGTGTCATAACCCAGTGTCCAAAATATGGCTCCAATATAGAAAAGAATTGGCACTATATCTATTTGACCATTAATTGTTGTCCAACCAAGAATTAAACCATAATTAAATGTGATGCCTAAAAATAATTGTGGCCAATAAGTAAATCTTTTCATTAGAGGATAAGTAAATGCTAATGGCATTGAGGCTAAAGCAAGTATTATGGTGAATGAATTAAAGTTTAGTAAAACAATAAGAGCTAAAAAACAAAGAATAACTGAATAAAAAATAGCAAGCAAAATTGAAATTTTACCTGATGCGATTGGGCGATTTTTGGTACGGAATACTTTAGCATCAAATTCTTTATCAAGAATATCATTTACTATACATCCAGCAGACCTCATTAATATGGAGCCTAAAAAAAATAAAATTAAATAAAAAAAATAATTTTTTAAATTTGAGGAAAAATTATAAGCTAATGTTAAACCCCAAGCACATGGCCAAAATAGAAGCATAAAACCTATGGGCTTTTTTAATCTGGTTAACTCAACGAAAAGTTTTATTTGGTTCATAATATTTTACTTGTAAATAACAAAGGCTAGTTTCATAATCAAATTGATTCGTATGAATATAGATTACACAGTCACAGCGTTGATGTTTCCTGCAATTCCTTTAATGATGGCTGTTTATAGTAATAGATTCCATTCTCTAAGTATATTAATCAGGCAGCTACATGATGAGCATGTTTACGAAAAACATATTCCACCAGAGTGGAAAAAACAGTTTATAAATCTTAGTGGAAGAATAACTCTTTTGAGATGGACAATACTTTTCGCTTCATTTGGATTTCTTTTTAATATGCTGACTGTATTTGCTTTGTATTTAGATGAAGTTTTTTTAGCTAGAGTTATTTTTGGATCTTGTTGTTTGTCAATGATAATTTCGATAATATTTTTTATTAGAGAAATTCAAATTTCTACTAATGCTTTGAAACTACATATGTCTGATATGGATGTAGATGTTAATTAGGAACAATTACAGCCGGACCTAAAATTTTTCTTCCTTCGAGGTCTTGATGAGCTTGAATTACTTGCTCTAATTTGTATCTTTTAAAAATTTTAATTCTTACTTTACCAGAGCTAATTTTTTCAAACATCATTTTTGAAGCTTCATCTAATTCATCTCTTGTAGAAAGGTATTGTTGCATCGAGGGCCTTACAAGATACAGGCCTTTTGGTTGAATAACTTTTGGCACATTAATATCTGATAACGGTCCAGAAGCATTTCCAAATGAAACCATCATCCCTCTCACTGCTAAACATTCAATTGAACCATCTAATGTATCTTTACCGACCCCATCGTAGACAACAGGTACACCTTTATTGTTTGTAATTTCCAAAACTTTTTTTGCAAAATCCTCTTTATTGTAATTAATTACATGATCGTATCCATTTTCTTTTGCTATATTTACTTTTTCTTCAGAACCAACTGTACCTATAATAGTACAACCTAAACTTTTTGCCCACTGTCCAAAAATCTGGCCAACACCCCCAGCAGCTGCATGAAATAAAATTGTTTCACCTGATTTAACTGGATAAGTTTTATGCAAAAGATAAAAAGTTGTTAAACCTTTTGTCATTAATGTTGCAGCTATTTCTAAATCAATACCCTCTGGTACTTTAACTAAATTTTTAGTTGGATAGTTTCTGTGTGAACAATATGAACCTAAAGGAATACCTGCATAAGCAATTTTGTCACCAACTTTGAAGTCTTTTACGTTCTCTCCAACATCAGTAATAATTCCAGCGCCTTCTAAACCTAAACCAATCGGCAGTTTTAAAGGGTATAAACCTGATCTATGATAAGTATCAATGTAGTTAAGACCAATTGCTTTTTGTTCAATGGTTACTTGGTCAGGACCTGGTTTGTCTAAAGATATATCTTTAACTTCTAAAACTTCAGGTCCACCAGTTTTATTGATTTCTACAGCTTTCATAATTTATTTTACAAACGTACCATTATGATAATCTTGAACTGCTTGCAAGATTTCTGCTTTAGTATTCATCACAAATGGTCCACCTCTAGCTATTTCCTCATTTATTGGTTTACCCGATATCACTAAAAATTTAGCATTTGATTTTGCTTTAACACTTAAATCTTCACCTTTAGTTAATAATATTAAAGTACTATCTATAACTTGATCGTGTTTATTTTTTCCGATTTCAATTTCACCACTAATTAAATAGACAAAAGTATTGTGGGTAGATGGTAATTTAAAATTGAATTCTTTATCTTTATTTAATTCCACGTCAAAATAAACCGGTTCGACGTTATGACCTTTTACTGGTCCTTCAGCATTCTCGAATTTACCGGCAATTACTTTTACATGTTTTTCATCATCTTTATGAACACTCATTTTATCAGCATCAATATAAAGATATTCAGGCTTACTCATTTTTAATTTAGCAGGCATGTTAATCCATAATTGAAAACCATGAAGTTTTCCTTCTTTCATAGCAGGCATTTCTGAATGAATGATCCCACTTCCTGTTTTCATCCATTGAACATCTCCTTTAGTCATTCTACCTTCACCACCTGTACTATCTTTATGCTCAAAATCTCCAGCCAACATATAAGTGACTGTTTCAATTCCTCTATGAGGGTGGGGTGGGAAACCTGCAATATAATCCTCACTATTTTCTGATCCAAATTCATCAAGCATTAAGAAAGGATCAAAATAATTTGGCTCAAAACCAATACTTCTTTTTAATTTAACTCCAGCACCGTCAGAAACTGGAATAGGATCAATAATTTTACTAACCTCAATATTTTTCATATTTCATAAATAAGAATTATTTATATTATATCAAGTAACTCACTAAGACCTTTAATTTGATGTTTTGGTACATAATCTAGATTATCAAAAGTATTATTATTTCTATTAACCCAAATAGAATTATAACCATAATTTCCACCACCAGATATATCCCATGTGTTAGCACTTAAATAAGCAACTTCATTTTTTTTAATATTATATTTTTTAATTGGTATATCGTAAACTTTAGAGTCTGGTTTATAAACTTCAACCTCTTCAATTGAAAAAATATCATCAAATATATTTTCTAAATTATTGCTCTTAACCAATTCATTAAGAAGGGAAGGTGTACCATTTGAAAGAATGGCAAGTTTTAAATTTTTATCTTTTAATGATTTTAAAACTTCAGGCACTTCTTTAAACGGTGATAGAATTTTATAAAGGTTTAATAATTCATTCCTCATAGAAGAGTCTATTTCATAATTTTTCATTGATTTATCCAAACTGTCCTCTGTCACTTGCCAAAAATCCTTATGACGTTTCATTAAACTTCTCAGCCAAGTATATTCTAATTGTGTTGTTCTCCAATAATTGGCGAAACTTTCCCACTTATCACCTATTTTATCTTTACATTTTTCAGCAGCTGAGTTGACATTAAATAAAGTGCCGTAAGCATCAAAAATTATTGCTTTAATATTTTTCATAAACTAACTTATCAATATGAGTAACATTAGATTATTTTATTCAAAAAGTTTATCTCTTAATTTGACTGACAAACTTGATAAATCTCAATCTCACTATGTTTCAAAAGTTATGAGACTTAAAGAGAAAGAAGTTTTTTCTCTTTTTAATAGCAGTGGTGAATGGGAAGCGAAAATCTCAAATATCACAAAAAGTGTAGTTGAATTTAATGTTACGAAACAATTAAGACACAAAGAAAATACCAAAGATCTCTGGCTTGCTTTCTCTCCAATCAAATCAAATTATTTTAATTTTATGATCCAAAAAGCTACAGAGCTTGGTGTAACTAAGTTTTTACCAATTATCTTTGAAAGAACGATTGTTAGAAAGATAAATAAAGAGAGATTGGAAAAAGTAATCATAGAAGCGGCCGAACAGTCAAATAGAATAACAGTTCCATCAATTGAGGATTCTCAAAAATTAAAAAACTTTCTAAATAACGATATGGATTTAATATTTACTGACCTCAATACTGCTAATACAAAAATTGATCTTACAAAGTTAACAACTAAACCCACTTGCGTAATCATAGGGCCTGAAGGAGATTTTTCTGAGCAGGAGAGGGAAGAGATTCTCAAATTTAATGGTGTTCAGTCTGTTAAAATCAATGAAAACATCTTGAGATCTGAAACCGCTGTAATTTCTGCTCTATCGATCATAAATTACGCCATTAATTGATATTTTGTCGCTAAAAGTAAAAGTGTATTTTTTTAAAAGACACTCTATATAGGTTAAAAAAATGAAAAAATTTTTATATATAATTCTAACATTCTTAATAACTTCAAGCGCATTCGCTAATCAACCAGTTGATTGGCAACTAGGCTTTCAAAAGGCTGCTTCCGAGACCATGAGGGATATAGTTAATTTCCACGATAAATTGTTGTTACCAATTATAATAGCAATCAGCGTTTTTGTACTATTTTTGATGATTTATGCTTGTATAAGATTTAGAGCTTCAGCAAATCCAGTTCCATCAAAAAGAACCCATAATGTTGCTGTTGAAGTTTTATGGACTTTAATTCCATGTTTAATTCTAATCGTGATGGCAGTTCCATCATTTAAAATTTTATATAAACAAGATTCAATTCCAAAGGCGGATATAACTGTTAAAGCTATAGGATATCAATGGTACTGGGGATACGAGTATCCAGATGAAAATATTTTCTTCGACTCATACATGATTGAAACTAAAGATTTAAAAGAAAACGAGCCAAGACTTTTAGCTGTAGATAACGAATTAGTTGTTCCAGTAAATAAAGTTGTCAAGGTAATGATCACTGCTAATGATGTTCTACATGCGTGGGCACTCCCTTCATTTGGAGTAAAACGAGACGCTGTACCAGGAAGAATAAATGAAACGTGGTTTAAAGCAGAGAAAGTTGGAACTTATTATGGTCAATGTTCTGAACTATGCGGAATTAAACATGCATTTATGCCTATTGAAGTAAGAGTTGTTACTGAAGAAGAATATCAAGAGTGGTTGTTAGACGCTAAAGTCAAATTTGCAAAAGAAGTTAATGAAGAAGATCAATTTAAAAAACTAGCGAGTAAATAATATGTATACACAAACGGCATCACACAACGATCATCATACACCAACTGGTTGGAAACGTTGGGCTTATTCAACTAACCACAAAGATATTGGAACTATGTATCTAATTTTTGCAATTATTGCAGGTGTGATTGGTACTGCATTCTCAGTTTTAATGAGAATGGAATTGATGCATCCAGGTGATGGAATTTTAGGTGGAAACTATCATTTATACAATGTGTTAGTTACTGGTCATGGTTTGATAATGATTTTCTTTATGGTTATGCCGGCAATGATAGGTGGATTTGGTAACTGGTTTGTTCCAATAATGATTGGTGCACCTGATATGGCTTTTCCTAGAATGAATAATATTTCATTCTGGTTACTGCCTACATCTTTCATATTATTAATAATGTCAATTTTCATGGATGGCCCTCCAGGTCAAACAGGAGTAGGAGGAGGATGGACAATATATCCTCCATTATCATCTACAGCAGGTCAACCAGGTCCAGCAATGGATTTTGCGATTTTAAGTCTACACTTAGCTGGAGCTTCTTCAATTTTAGGTGCGGTAAACTTTATTACTACAATTTTAAATATGAGAACACCTGGCATGACATTGCACAAAATGCCATTATTTGCTTGGTCAATATTAGTAACTGCTTTCTTATTATTGTTATCATTACCAGTTTTAGCAGGAGCAATTACGATGCTTCTTACAGATAGGAACTTTGGAACAGCTTTCTTTGATGCACAAACTGGAGGAGATCCAGTTCTATTCCAACATTTATTTTGGTTCTTTGGTCACCCGGAAGTTTATATTTTAATTTTACCAGGTTTTGGAATGATCAGTCATATTGTTTCAACATTTTCTAGAAAACCAGTTTTTGGATACTTAGGAATGGCTTATGCAATGGTCGCAATTGGAATAGTTGGTTTCGTTGTTTGGGCTCACCATATGTATACAGTTGGTTTAAGCACAGATACTAAAGCATACTTTTTAGCTGCAACGATGATCATTGCAGTTCCAACCGGTATAAAAATATTTTCATGGATAGCAACTATGTGGGGTGGTTCGATTTCATTTAAGACTCCAATGGTTTGGGCTTTAGGATTTATATTTTTATTTACTGTTGGTGGAGTTACTGGAGTAGTCCTTGCGAACGCTGGAGTGGATACTGCAATGCATGATACTTACTACGTTGTTGCTCACTTTCATTACGTACTATCTTTAGGAGCTGTATTTGCAATCTTTGCGGGATTTTACTACTGGTTTGGAAAAATGACTGGTTATGAGTACTCAGAGTGGATGGGTCAATTACATTTCTGGTTAACGTTCATCGGAGTGAACTTGGTATTCTTCCCACAACATTTTTTAGGCCTTGCGGGAATGCCAAGAAGATATGCTGACTATCCAGATGCTTTTGCAGGATGGAATTATATTTCTTCAATTGGTTCTTATATTTCTGTAATTGGATTGGTAGTATTTTTTATAAACCTTGCTTATGCGTTTTATAAGAAAAAGGCTGCAGCACAAAACCCATGGGGAGAAGGGGCTACAACTTTAGAATGGACTGTACCATCTCCACCTAATTTTCATACTTTTGAAGAATTACCAAAGTTTGAAGATGAAGAGGGTGTTGAAAAATCTACTAGCTAAATATAGTAAACAAGATTTTTTAATTTTAAATTAATGATTAAGTCTAAAATAAAAAATAGAAACTTATCTCAAGAAGACGCCTTTAATTTATCTGAATTATTTAAATTAATGAAACCAAGAGTAATGTCTTTGGTTATTTTTACATGTGCGGTTGGATTATTAATGGCCCCCAATATAATTCCAACAAAAGATGCAATCATTGGAATAATTTTAGTTTCAATTGGAGCAGGAGCAGCTGGGGCTTTAAATATGTGGTACGAGTCTGACTTAGATGCTCTAATGACAAGAACTTGTCTAAGACCAATACCAATGGGTAAAGTGAATAGAAATCAAGCACTTGTATTTGGGATTTCCCTTTCTATTTTTTCTGTAATAGCACTTGATTATTATTCAAATAGAATATCTGCCATCTTATTACTTTTTACTATTTTGTTTTATGTATTTGTCTATACAATTTGGTTAAAAAGAAAGACTCCTCAAAATATAGTGATTGGAGGAGCTGCGGGAGCACTGCCGCCAGTAATTGGCTGGACTATAGCTACTAATTCTTTAACTTTTGAACCAATTACCTTCTTTTTGATTATATTTTTTTGGACACCTTCTCATTTTTGGGCTTTAAGTTTGTATAAATCTGATGACTATAAAAAAGCTAAAATTCCAATGCTTCCATTAACAAATGGAGTTGAGAGTACTAAGTTAAACATATTTGTTTATTCTTTAACAATGTTACCTGTAATTATCTTGCCTTATGCAATTGGCTTTGTAGGTATAACTTTTTTAATCCCATCCTTAATTTTGACAATTTATTATAATTATTTATGTTTGGACCTTTATAAATTCAAAAAAAACAAATTTGATGCAAAAAAAGCAAAATCTATTTTTGGATATTCAATTTTGTATTTATTTTTAATTTTTGTTCTTTTTTTAGTTGATAAAATTTTATGATAAAACCTGACAAAAAAACGAAGAAAAAAAATATTATAACTGCTATAGCAATTTTAGCATTTATGGCATTTTTATTTATTTTTACTTTATACAACGTTGGAGTATTTGATAGACAGATATGATTAAAGGCAAAACATTAACTCCTTTACTTTTAGCTGGAATTTTTGTCCTTATGCTAGGATTATCTTTTGCAGCAGTGCCTTTGTACGATTTGTTCTGTAGAGTCACTGGTTTTGGAGGGACAACCCAAGTTTCAAAAGAAGCTCCAAAAATAGTTTTAGACAAGGTTGTAAGTGTGAGGTTTGATACAAATGTGAACAATCTTGATTGGAATTTCAA
The DNA here is from genome assembly GCA_902522385.1 of uncultured Pelagibacteraceae bacterium. Taxonomy (GTDB): domain Bacteria; phylum Pseudomonadota; class Alphaproteobacteria; order Pelagibacterales; family Pelagibacteraceae; genus Pelagibacter. Next base: position 33,234 of record CABYVK010000002.1, on the reverse strand, counting down.
AGCAAAATCAAACGTGATTGATGTAAAAGTTGGCCAGGTCAACAGAATAGAATTTGAAGTTGAGAATTTAGGAAACGAAACGACTCATGGTGTAGCTAGTTTTAATGTTTCACCAGCAAGTTTTGGTAAATATTACAGTAAATTAGGATGTTTTTGTTTTGAAAAACAAGAGTTGAAAGCTGGAGAGAAGGCAACTTACGTAATGACTTTTTATTTAGACCCTGACCTTGTGAACGACCCAACAACAAAAAATCTACAAGATGTAACTATGTCGTACACTTTTTTCTCGACAGATTACTATAAACAATCATAATCACGAAAAATGTCAGCAGAAAAAAAACACGATTACCACTTAGTTGATCCAAGTCCTTGGCCAATCTATACATCTTTTGCATGCTTAGTATTAGCTGTAGGTGCAATTTTTTATATGCATAACGGTATTTCTTGGGGGATGTATCTTGGTTTGGCTTTATTAATTTATGGCGCCTACATGTGGTTTAGAGATGTTGTAATTGAAGCTGAACATCAAGGCCATCACACTCCTGTTGTTCAAATTCATCATAGATATGGAATGACTTTATTTATTGCTTCAGAGGTAATGTTTTTTGTTGCATGGTTCTGGGCTTATTTTGATATAAGTTTATTTCCAAATGAATTTGTTGGAAATGTGTGGCCACCAAAAGATATTGAAACTTTTGATCCTTGGGACATTCCTTTAATAAATACTTTAGTTTTATTATTATCTGGAACAACTGTTACTTGGGCCCATCATTCTTTATTGGAGAATGATAGAAAAGGATTTATACAAGGATTAACTTTAACTGTAATACTGGGTTTCTTTTTTACGGTATTACAAGCATATGAATACCATCATGCTACTTTTACCTACTCAGGTCATATTTATGGAGCAGTTTTTTATATGGCAACAGGATTTCATGGTTTCCACGTGATTATAGGAACAATATTTTTGGCTGTATGTTTGTGGAGGGGAAGACTTGGCCATTTCACAAAGGATCATCATTTTGGATTTGAAGCAGCTGCTTGGTACTGGCATTTTGTCGACGTAGTGTGGCTATTCTTATTTGCTGCAATTTATATTTGGGGAAGTTAATATTTATCCTTGAAGAATAAATTATTATTTTCGGTATTTGTTTATTTTATTATTTTAACTCTTCTCTCACTAGGGTTTTGGCAAATTTATAGACTAAATTGGAAATTAGAATTAATTAATCAAATAGAAAATTCTTTAAAAAATAATCCTGTGGAATTATCTAATATTAAGAAAAAAAATTACCTAAGAATAAAGACAAGTGGAGAAATTGATTTTGATAAACAAATTTACCTATATAACCTTAATGATAATGGAAAACCTGGGTTTGAAGTAATTAATCCAATCAAAATTGGCAACGAAAATTACTTAATAAACAGGGGATGGATACCTTTTGAAAAAAAAAATTTACCAGAAATAAATTTAGTTAATCAAAATCAAATAGTTGGCACTCTCATGCTGCAAACTAAGCCAAGCAAATTTAAGCCTGAAAATGATATCAAAAAAAATTATTGGTTTACTTTGAATAGAGAAGATATTTCAAAATTCACTGGAAGAAATTTTTCAGATTATGTAATTTATTTAAATGGTGATTACAAAATTCCAAAACCAAGAGTGATCACTGCTAAAATTTCAAATAATCATAAGAAGTATGCAATTACTTGGTTTTCTATGGCGATTTCAATCCTTTTAATATATTTATATTTTAGGAAAAAAAATTATTAAATGAGATACGTAAGCACAAGAGACACATCAAAAGCCTTTGAATTTAAAGATGTTTTCATTAAAGGTCTTGCCGACGACGGGGGCTTATTTATCCCAGAAAAATTAGTTAAATACAGTGAAAATGAAATAAGAGATTTAAAAAAACTTAGTTATCCAGAGTTAGCTAAAAAAATTGTTTATCCATTTATTGGTAAATTTATTTCTGAGGCTGAATTAAGTAAAATTATTGATAAATCTTACACAACATTTAGAAAAGATAACGTTGTAGATTTAATAAAGCTTGGAGACAAAACAGTATTAGAACTATTTCATGGTCCTACATTAGCTTTTAAAGACATTGCCATGCAACTTTTAGGTAATTTTTATGAACATTACCTAAACAATGTAAATCAAAAAATTAATATTGTTGTTGCTACATCTGGAGACACTGGTGCTGCAGCAATAGATGCAATTAAAGGTAAAAAAAATGTTAATATTTTTGTGCTTCATCCAAATAATCGCATTTCACCAGTGCAAAGAAAACTAATGACAACAAGTAAACATGAAAATGTGTTTAATATAGCTATAAAGGGAAATTTCGATGATTGCCAAAACTTAGTTAAATCTATGTTTGCAGATAAGCAGTTTTCAAATGATATTAAAATGTCAGGGGTAAATTCTATTAATTGGGCAAGGATTATTGCTCAAAGTGTTTATTATTTTTATAGTTATTTATTAGTTGAAAATACAGGTGAACCAACAAATTTTTCAGTACCAACAGGAAATTTTGGAGATGTTTATGCTGGATATTTGGCCAAAAAAATGGGCTTGCCAATTGACAAATTAATTGTTGCAACTAACCAAAACGATATTTTACATAGAGCAATATCAAAAGGTACTTATGAGGCAGAAAAGGTTTCAGAAACTATTTCTCCAAGTATGGATATCCAAATAGCTAGTAATTTTGAGAGACTTATATTTGATCTTAATAATGAGGACGATAAACAGACTTCATTAGACATGAAAAATATAAAAGAAAATGGAAAATATTTAATTAGTGAGGATAAATTAGATAAAATTAGAGAAAATTTTTTATCAGCTAGAATGACTGAGGATGAGACTTTAGAGGTTATTAAGGAGGTATATGAAAAATTTGCTGTAGTTTTAGATCCACATACAGCTATTGGATATGGAGCATTTGATAAACATAACTTAAAAGGAAATAATATTGTACTAGCAACTGCACATCCATGTAAATTTCCTGATGCTGTTTCTAAAGCTATAAATTTAAAATCTGATTTGCCAAAAGAACTAGAGTTTATTTTGAATGAAAAAGAAGATTATGATATAGTTGATAATAGTTTAGAAAAAATTAAACACTATATTACAGGTAAAACAAAATGAAGATTAAAGAAGGGCAACAAGTTCCAAATTCAGAATTTTATTATTTAGACTCAAGTGGAGCAGCAAAAAAAATAACTACAGCAGAAGTTTTTAAAAATCATAAAACAATTGTGATTGGTGTTCCTGGAGCATTTACAAAAGTTTGTTCTGCAAAACATCTGCCGGGGTATATTAATAATTACGAGGAAGCAAAGAATAAAGGGGTTACAAAAATTATTTGTGTTTCAGTTAATGATCCAAATGTGATGAAAGCATGGGGTGAAAGTCAAAAAGTTGAAGATAAAATATTTATGGCTGCAGATCCATATTGTGAATTTACTAAATCAATAGGGGCGGAAATAGATAGACACGACAGAGGTCAAGGAATGAGATCGGCAAGATACACAATGTTGATTGACGATAATGTTGTAAAGAAAATACAAGCAGAAGAAGATACTGCCACTTGCGAAATTTCGGCAGCTCAAAATTTTTTAAAATTAATCTAAATTTGCCGCTTTTTTTGCTAGTAAGTCCACTTCTTCATTTAAAGGATTTCCATCATGAGCTTTAACCCAATTCCATTGAATATTAAGCGATTTATTTAAATTATATAATTTAATCCATAAATCTTTATTTTTAACCTCTTCTTTTTTTGAAGTTTTCCAGTTATTGCTCAGCCAATTATTAATCCATTCAGTTATTCCATTTTTTACATATTGAGAGTCTGTAAATAATTTTATTTCAACACCAGGTTCCATATCTCTCAATGCATTAATTGGAGCTAGTAACTCCATTCTATTATTTGTTGTATTTTTTTCGTTACCACTAATTTTTTTTGTTTCTTTCCCATCATTTATAATTGCAGCCCATCCACCATTACCTGGATTTGTTAAACAAGAACCATCTGTATAAATTGTAATCATCAATTAAAATAATCTTTAAATGAACTTAAATTATTATGTGAGAGTAATTTTTGATAATACTCATTTGGATCTTTGATTTTAATTAATGCAGTTTTTGGCGTGTTTGAGTAATCATATAGTCTAGTTAATAAATATCTTAATGCTGCACCTCTACATAAGGTATTTATAGATTTTTTTTCTCTCAATGAAATTTTTTTAACACTTTCATATCCTTTGAACAAACTTTTAATTTTATTTTTATTCATTTTGAATTTTCCCTTTTTCTGGTTAAAACAAAGAGCATTGATGCATATAGCAATTTCATACATAAAATAATCATTAGCAGCAAAGTAGAAATCAATAATTCCAGAAATCTTACTTTTTTTGAAGAAAATATTATCTATAAATAAGTCACCATGGATAATACCTTTGGGCAATTGTTTAGGCCAATTTTTATTAATATCTTTCAGGTTATTTTTTAAAAATATTTTTAAATTTGAAAACTTTTTTGACTTAAATTTAATACTATCTAACAAAGGTTTTAAATTCTTTATGCCCATTGAATTTTTTCTATTCAGTTTCATTTTTTTTGTGACCACATGCATTCGAGCAATTGTTTTACCAATTGCATAACAATTATTAATATTTAATGTTTTTTTATCCTTACCTTCCAAGAATGATACGATACATGCAGTTTTATTTTTTAATTTAATAAGATATTTATTTTCTTTAGTTTTAAGTGGCTTGGGACAGTTAATTTTTGAATTATTCAAATTGGCCATTAATTTCATAAAAAAAGGAATTTCTTTCTGTAAAACTCTTTTTTCAAAAATAGTTAATATATATTTTTTCTTTTTTGATTTAAGAAGATAGTTTGTATTTTCTATTCCTTGTTTGATACCTTTAAACCTTATTATTTTCTCTATATTAAAATTTTCATTAATAATTTTAATTTCCTTTTGGTTTATTTTGGTATAAACAGCCATTTTTAATTTAATTTGTTAGGAACTTTAAATACTACATCTTCTTTAATTATTTCTACTTCATCTATACTTAAAGAAAATTTATTTTTTAAATCATTAATAAAATTTTCGACTAAAATTTCTGGTGCAGATGCGCCTGACGATATACCAATAGTATTGCAATTTTTTATTTGATCAAATGGTATTGAGCTTTCTGAATGAATAAGTATTGAATTTTCACATCCTGATTTTTTTGCTACTTCTACAAGTCTAACAGAATTTGAGGAGTTTCTACTCCCAATAACAAAAAACATATCACAATTTTTTGCAATATTTTTTACAGCCATTTGTCGGTTAGTAGTTGCGTAACAAATATCTTCTTTCATCGGTTCTTTTATGTTTGGAAACTTATTTTTCAAAATCTTTATTATTTCCTTTGTATCTTCAACTGACAAAGTAGTTTGTGTAATATATGCTATTTTTTTTTCTACATTATTTTGATAGTTGGAAGCATCATCTTCACTTTGGATTAAATCTATTGATCCTTTAGTTAATTGACCCATAGTTCCTATTACCTCAGGATGGTTTTTGTGACCAATTAAAAGTATGTGATAACCAGCTTTATTTAAATTTTCTGCTTCTCTATGAACTTTAGATACGAGTGGACAAGTAGCGTCAACAAAGGTCATTTTATAATTTTTTGCATCCTCAGGTATTTTTTTTGGTACTCCATGGGCGGAAAAAATTACTGGTCGTGATTTATCCTTAATTTCCTCCAGCTCTTCAACAAATATTGCTCCTTTATTTTTTAAATCATCCACAACGTGTTTATTGTGTACAATTTCATGACGTACATAAACTGGAGCACCAAATTTTTGTATTGATTTTTCTACAATTTCAATTGCTCTCTCTACCCCAGCACAAAATCCACGAGGTGCAGATAATAATATTTTTAATTCTTTATTTTTCATTTTTTTCTAAAAAATATTCCAGCAATATATGTGGAAAGGTTAAAGACGCCAAACCTATAAATATTATTTTTAAAATTGCACTATCCAAATTGTATGAATTATTCAACAGATATAAGGCAATAAAAGAAAAAATAGCTGTCAAAATTGTTAAAGGTAAAGCTTTTTTTACAAATAATTTAAACCCGTTAATTACACTCTTTGGATCAAGCTCTATAGCTAGTGAAATTGAGTGTCTAATTGAGTGTAAAAAACAGAAATAAAAAGTAAAAGCTATTAGTGGAGATAAATAGTAATTTAATATTAAAATCGAAAAATAATCTAAAAAAACTACAAATTTTTTAATTTCAAAATTTTTTAAGAAAATAAAAATACTAGACAGGGTGCTGCAGAATATTCCTATTTGAATAACATTTTTTGCCTCAATGAAATTTAAACTTGAATAAAATGTCTCATTATCGATTAATAATAATTTAAAAATTGCTATTGTTTCCTGAAAATGAAAATACAAAGGGGTAAGAATGATTAAAAATCCTTTGAAAAAATAAAGTATTTGATTGAAATAAGATTTTTCATTAATCAAAAATTGTGTATCTTCCTTTCCAAAATGGTAAGAAGCGATCATTAAAAAAACAATTAAAGTTATTGATGGTAACAATATCCAAGCTATTATGACTATTGCTGAAATTAAAATATAAGTGACATAGAATAAATAAATTGATTTTAAATTAAATAATCTCAGTAGTTTTTTTCCTTTAATATGATCTAAAGAGCCATGAGAAACACCTATAATTAAAATTAAAAATAGGCACAAAATTGATGAAATATTTAAATTATCAAATTTAAATAGCAAAATACAAAAAATGTTGATAGCAAAGAAAAAAATAAATGAATGATTTAGATTTATTTTTTTTATTTGGTTGATCATCTTAAATTAATTCTTTTAAAAATTTCCACTTTGGCATTTTAAGAATTACTTCTAAATCTTCAAAAAAACTACTTTTATTTGATAAAAAATTGATAGCTGTTTTAGGTTTTGAATTAAAAACTTTGAAAAATATATTCCCCATTTCATTTGAATTGTTTTTAAGAACTTTTAATAAGATTTTATCTAAAAAATCATATTTCGAATTTATTTTAAACAAATCTACATTTTTTATGTTTTCTATGTTTTCCATAATATATCTGCTCTGTTCTTGAATATTTAAGAAAGTATAACCTGTACTTAATCTAGTCATGCCTCCTGCTGTGCCTATATTAATTTCGTTTAATTTTTTTACATTTTTTGGTCTAAATAGTGGGATTGCACCGGTTTCTTTGAAATTAATTTTGCAGTTTCTAATATTTAGATGTTTGCTCAAGTAGTCATCAATTTGTTCATCATAATCCTTGAGTTTTTCATCATTTAGTTCAGATATCCAGGTAGTTTCAATTAATGCATTTCTTTTTGTAAATGGAAGAGTATAAAAAAAATGAACTTTATTTCTTTGATCACAAGCAAAATCCATCAAATTAAATATTTCATGATCAAAAAAGTCTTTATCGGTCTCTATTTCAACTCCATGAAAATGTTGCCATAATTCACTCTGCTTATTTTCAAAATTAGATACGCTATTAAATATAATTGAATTTGATTTATCAATTCCGTTAATACTTTTAAAAAAGTGAATATTTTTATTTTCTTTAAGTTTTGAAAGTATTTTTTCATAAAATTTACCACTATCTATTGTCTGATAAGGGGTAGATTTACAATCTATATATTTTGTTTCATTCGGTGTATTTATTGTAAAATTATCCCAACTTTTTTTAACACAATCATCGAAGTTATGTAAAAAAACCTTCCAGAATGACCAAGTTTTATCTCTTTTATATTCTTCTCTTGGCTCAATAACTGCTAAATTTTTATTTTTTAATTTGTCATTAATTTCTAGTTCATATGCCAGTGAGAGACCTGCACAACCTCCACCTATAATTAAATAATCAAATTCTTTCATTTAAATTTACTTCTTCATTTATTAAATCATGATCATGTTCAATATTATCATCGTTTTTGCTTAAAAGTGATAACTTAATTAAATCGAAAATAGATAAAAAAGTTTCAATAATTTTTTCAATTTTTGAAACATAAATTTTCCCGGATTTTTTATAATTCTCTAAATTTTTTTTATTTAAGATTTTATGTCCTATTTTTCTATAAACTCTTCTGGCAACTAAAATAGAAAATCTGAAACTAAGAGGTATCTCTTTTATTGAGTAAAAGGAGTTCTCATAAAATTTTTCAGAAAGCTTAATCGTTTTCTCTATATCCTCAAAACTTTCATTTATATATAATCTATTATTTTTTTTATCCTCAATAACATCTCTGGAAATATTTGTTAATTGCATCGCAATTCCAAGGTCAATAGCAGATTTTAAAGATTGTTTTTTTCTTACATTTAATATTTTAGCCATCATCAATCCAACAGTACCAGCCACTCTATAGGAATATATTAAAACTTCTTTTTTTGAATTAAGTTCAACACTTTCTTTAATATCAGAATTAATCCCTTCGAATAAATCATCTATAATTTTGGTAGAAATATTAAATTCGTAAATTAGGTTCCACATATTTTTAATAACTGGATCATCATAATTTTTATTTACAAAATTATTTCTAAATTTAATAAAATTATCTTTTTTAAGTGCAATCTTATTTTCATCATCAGCAATATTATCTACTATTCTACAAAAATCATAAAGTGCGGAACATTTGTCATAAGTCTTTTTCGGTAAAAAAAAACCTGCCCAATTGAAAGATTTTGCGTAAATAGCTAAATAATTCTTAGATAACATTAAAATAATTTATCTAACACTTTTGCTGAAGAGAGAACGCCAGGAACACCAGCGCCGGGGTGCGTGCCTGCGCCAACAAAATACAAACCATCATATATTTCAGATTTATTATGAAATCTGAAGTATGCAGATTGAGTAAATTTAGGCTGAATAGAAAATCCAGATCCAAATTTTGTGTTTAATTCTTTTTCAAAATAGTCAGGTGTAAGATAGAAATCTTCAACTATATTGTTCTTAAGATCTGGCATTAAATCTTTTTCCATTTTTTCAATTACAAGATTTTTCATTTTTTCTCCCTCGATTTCCCAATTAATCTTAGATTGATTATTAGGAACAGGTACTAGCACATAAAAACAGTCATTTCCTTCTGGAGCCATAGTTTTGTCAGTTGCTGTGGGTCTGTGAAGATAATAGCTGATATCATTATTTAGTTTTTTTTTATTAAATATATCATCAAGATGTTCTTTGTACTTATTTCCAAATTTTATCGTATGATGTTCAACATTTTCATAAATTTTTTTTGTGCCAAAATAGTAGACGAATAAACCCATTGAATATTGCATTCGACTTTTTTTCCAATTAAACAACATTGAGCTATTTTTGCTTTTGCTTAACATTTTCTCATAAAATGCAGGTGGATCTGCATTACACACAACATTATCTGTATCGATTTCATTCTCATTTTTTAATCTTACACCAATTATTTTATTATTTTTTGCTATAATTTCGGTTACTTCTTGATTTTTTATTACTTTAATTCCAACTTCGCTCATTAATTTTTCAAAACCTTTGATTATATTTCCTGTTCCTCCAACTGAATAATGTATTCCCCATTTTTTTTCTAAATAAAGAATTAATCCATAAATAGAAGTGGTGGTAAAAGGGTTTCCTCCAACTAGCAAAGGATGCATACTTAGCATTCTTCTTAATTTTTCATTTTTTATATAAGAAGAAACTAATGAGTAAACTGACTTATAACTTTTAAGTTTCATTAGAGATGGTATTTGCTGCATCATAAAAAAAGGTTTATTAAATGGAACATCAGCAAGTTCTAAAAAACCCTTATCAAATATCTTTTTCGTAAAATTTACTAAATTTTCATATCCCTTTACATCCTCTTTACTTAGCTTCTCAATTTGACTTTTCATTTCTATCTCGTCACCTGAATAGTTAAATTTAGTTTTATCCTCAAAAATAAATTGATACCAAATTTTAAGTGGGGTTAGATCTATATAATTTTTGGGATTTTTATTGAATAACTCAAACAATTCATTAATTAAATAAGGTGCAGTAATTACTGTTGGCCCAGCATCATATATAAATCCATTTCTTTTAAAAACTCTAGCCCTACCACCTAGGTCTGGATGTTTTTCTATTAATTTTACATTATGTCCTTTTGCCTTAAGTCTTAATGCTGCTGAGATACCACCAAATCCTGATCCAATGACAATAGAGTTCATTTCATTAATTTATAGTTTTTTTGGAAAATTGTAAGTGTATTATGAGTTAATTTTTTTTAACTCTTCTTTAGTTTCATCTAAATTTTTTTGAAACACAGCGTCTAATTTTGACTTATCTACGGATGTAGTTATGATTTTTTTAACTGAGTCCACCGCAATCTTTATTGAAGTATCCTTAATTTCTTTTAAAGCAGCCTCTTTCATCTGACTTATTTTATTTTCAGCTAAATTTTTTTTAATTTCTGATGATTTATGAAACTTATCATTCATTTCAATTATCAATCTATCCACATCTTTTTTGGCGTTCTCAATAATTTCATTGCTAACATACTGAGCTGTATCTAATTTTTTTTGTGAGTTATCTAATAGTGTTTTTGCCTCTGTTCTTAATTTTTCACTTTCATCAATTTCATTTTTAATATCAGATATCATTTTATCTAACATTTCTGTAACTTTTTGAGGAATCTTAAGATAAATTAAAACTCCAAAAAAAATAATAAATGATATGGCTACCCAAAATGTTGCATCAATTGCCATAGTATTTATCTCCATTTCTTTTAGATAGATCATCAACAATTGCAGATATGCTACTGTTATTTACTTCAGTTCCAATCAGTTTTTGCAATAACTCAGATGAAGTCTCAATAGCTATTTTATTTATTTTATCTGGTGCATTCTTTCTCAATGCATCTATTTCTTTTTCAGCCTCAGCAATTTCATTATCAATTTGTTTTTCAAGAACTTCTCTTTTTGCACCAATATCTTTTAATGCCTTTTCCTTTGCTTGATTGAAAATGCTATTAGCCTCAAGTTTACTTTTAGATATAATTTCATCGTATTCTTTTAGTTTTGTATCACTATCTTCTCTTTGTTTCTCAGCAGCCTCAATATTTTCTAATATTTGAGATTTCCTCGATTCTAAGTTGTTACTAATTTTTGGTAGTATTAGTTTAGATAAAACTAAATACATAATACCAAAAGTAAGTATTAGCCAAAAAATTTGAGAAACCCAAAACTCTGGATTTAATTGAGGCATACCTCCGCTTTCAGCTGCAAAAGCTTCTTTAATAAAAAAGAAGCTTAAAAATATTAACTGAAAATATATTTTTTTAACCATCAATTTAAAACGCAAAAAGAATGATTAACGCAACAACTAATCCAAATAATCCAGTAGCTTCTGCAAGTGCGAAACCTAAAAGCAAGTTAGGAAATTGCTTTTGTGCTGCAGATGGATTTCTCATTGCACCAGACAAATAATTTCCAAAAATTATTCCGATACCGACACCGGCTCCAGCTAAAGCAATTGCCGCTAAACCTGCTCCGATCATTTTTGCTGCTTCTAATTCCATTATATCCTCCTCTGTTATTAATGGTGTAAATTTAATGCATCATTTAAATAGATGCAGGTTAAGATTGCAAAAACGTAAGCTTGAAGAAAAGCAACTAAGATCTCCAAACCTGTTAGCGCAACCGAAAAACTTAGTGGAAGCCACCCACCAACTATTCCAAGACTAATTACAAAGCCTCCGAAAACTTTCATCATTGTATGACCAGCCATCATATTAGCAAATAATCTAACCGATAAACTTATAGGTCTACTCAAATAAGAAATAATTTCTATAACTACGATCAGAGGAAGCAGTACTGCAGGTACTCCACTTGGAACAAATAATTTTAAATATCCAAATCCATGCTTAATAAACCCAATCACAGTCACTCCAATAAATATAAACGCTGCAAGCACAAATGTTACAATGATATGGCTCGTCACAGTGAAAGTATAAGGTATCATTCCAAACATGTTGCAAAATAAAACAAACATAAATAGAGAAAATATAAATGCAAAGTATGGTTTAGCTTTTGACCCAGCTGTATCGCTAATCATTTTGGATACAAAGGTATAGCTAAGTTCTGCTAATAATTGAATTTTGTTTGGTAGTATTGAATTTTTTTTTGATCCTAAATTAAAGACTAGTAAAATAGATACAGTGCTTAAAATCATAAACAAACTTGCGTTCGTAAACGATATGTCAAATGCTCCAACTTTAATTTCCGGTCCAATTCTATAAACGTCGAATTGGGACATAGGATTTGCTGCCATAATACTTATTTATTTTTGCATTTTTTTTGCAGATCTAATCACATTGGTTATTCCAGCAACTACACCAACAAAAAAAAATATTAATATAAACCAGGGTTTAGTACCAAAGGTCTTGTCAAAAATAAACCCAATAATTGTCCCCACGGCCACTGCAGACACAAGTTCTGTGCTCAATTTGAATGCAGTTCCTATAGGTGAGGGGTCATTCTTCTTGTTGTAGACATTTTTCTTTGAAATCTTGCTTTTTGCAATCTCTAAGCGATTTTTGAAAGGATCTTTTGGCATTTATATAGTTTAAGCAACCATACTCTCTGCTTTTTGTAAATCAACAGCAACAAGCTGACTAATTCCTTTTTGAGGCATAGTCACCCCATATAGTCTGTTCATTTTTGACATGGTTAAAGCATGATGAGTTACAATTATGAATTTGGTATTGGTTATTTTTATTAATTCCTCAAGTAGACTACAAAATCTTGTTACGTTAGCATCATCAAGTGGTGCATCAACCTCATCTAATACACATATAGGTGAAGGATTTGTCAAAAATACTGCAAAGATCAAAGAGAGCGCAGTCAATGCTTGTTCACCTCCAGATAACAAAGTTATAGATTGAAGTCTTTTCCCTGGAGGACTAACTAACATTTCCAAACCTGCTTCAAGTGGATCATCAGAGTCTACCAATTCTAGTTTGGCATTTCCGCCGTTGAAAAGTTTTGTATAAACTTCATTAAATTTTCTATTAACTTTTTCAAAAGCTTCAATCAATCTTTCTCTTCCTTTTTGATTAAGTTCATTAATACTATCTTTCAGTTTTACGATAGCAGTAACAAGATCGGCACGATCTTGTTCCATTTTTTTTATCTCCTCCTCATATTTACTTGTTTCTTCATCTGCTTTTAAATTTACAGATCCTAATTTTTCTCTTTCTTGTTTTTTCTTATCTAAAGCATCTTCTTGATCAACTGGATTTGGAAGTTCTTCAGCTCCGTTTAAATTCGAATTTTCTAAAATATTATCTTCATTCAAATTTAGCTCAGAACTAATTCTATCAAGCAGATCATTTTTTCTTTTTTGAAGCCCTTCTATTGTAGCTCCTGAGCTTGCTTTTCTTTCTCTGATTTGAATTGATTGCTCTTGTATTTCATTTAATTGTGCTCTTAACATTTCAATTTTCTGATCTGTTTCATCTATAATCACTTCATTATCAATTTTTTCTTTATCTGAAATTCTTAAATTTTCTGAAATTTGACCTTTCCTCTCTGCTTGTACTCTAGGTTGGTTTTCTAAATCACTTAATTGTTTTGATAATTTTTCTTTTCTTTGTGTAAGTTCATTAACCATTTTTTCTGAGTTAGTTAATAAATTTTTCCAACTTTCAATTTCTGTTTCAATAGTTTTAATTCTCTCATTTCTTTTTAGAGACTCATTTTTAATTGATTGGTTTTTGCTATATGCATCGGCATATTTTTCTTGAAGTAATTTTATATTTTCTGATTTTTCACTAACTCCTAATAATTCACTTCTAGATCTTTCATTTTTTAAATCATTTAAAAAACTATCGAGCTCCATGTTACATCTATCTAGAAGTGTTACTGCTTGATTTATTTCATTACTATCTATTAATTCTTTTACTCTTGATATAGTATTTTTTACATTTCTTATTGGGCCAACACTAATATTTACAGTTTCTTCAGCCAAATTGTTTACAACTTCATCAACAGCTTTTTGTTCTTCTTTAAGTTTATTTTTTGCACTTTCCAAATCTTCATTAGATAATTTTTCTGTTTCAAAATATTTCGAGTCTGTCTCAATTAATTCAGTTTTTTCTTCCTTCAATCTTTTTTCATTTGAGTTAGCGTCTATTATAATGCCTTTTTCTCTCGTGATATCATCATCAAGTGTTTGAATTGATTTTTTGATGCTTTCTATCTCATCTTGAATTCTTGTATTTTCCTCATCTAAACCTTGAAGTTCTAGATTAAGTCTTTGTATCCTTGATAAATTTTCTATATTTTTTTCTCTCAATGGATTTACTTTATCTGTAAAATTTTTAATTGAATTTTCTAATTCAGATATTTTGTTATTAAATCCTTTTACTTCTCCTTCTGCCTCAGTATTAATTTCATTTTCTATTGTAATTTCTTTGTCTATTTCTAATAATTTTAAATAATATAATCCTGCTTCAATTTTTTTAATTTGATCTGAAATAAGTTTGTATTTTGTTGCTTCTTCAGCTTGTTTTTGAAGATTTGCTAATTGTTTTTCTTGCTGTCTTCTTAGTTCATCTGCTCTTTTTAAATTATTCTCAGCCGCACCTAATCTTAATTCAGCCTCATGCCTTCTAACGTGTAAACCAGATATTCCTGCAGCTTCTTCTAAAATAGCTCTTCTATCTGTTGGTTTTGCAGTTACTAATGCACCTATTCTTCCTTGACTAATCATAGATGGAGAGTGTGCACCAGTCGAAAGATCCGCAAAAAACATTTGAGCATCTCTTGCTCTTACTTCTTTATCATTAATGAAAAATTTAGATCCTTTATCTTTTTCAATTTTTCTTCTTACTTGTATTTGTTCCAATTCACGGTATTGGATCGGACCTTCTTTATCTTTGTTTTCAACTTCGATTGATACTTCTGCAATATTCTTTGATGCTTTATTAGATGTTCCTGAAAATATAACATCCTCCATACCAGATCCACGCATACTCTTTGCCGAGGTCTCTCCCATTACCCATCTTAAAGATTCTACAATGTTAGATTTTCCACAGCCGTTAGGACCCACTATACCAGTAAGACCATCTTCAATTAAGAAGTTGGTTTTTTCAGCGAAAGATTTAAATCCATTTAATTGGATTTTTTTAAACTCCATGCACTAACTTATATCAGTTTTTCTAATGCTTTTTTTAAATTTTTATAAGTTAGAGCTTTTTCAAATTTTTTGTTGTTGATAATTATCGTAGGAGTTGAGCTCACTTTGAAGTTTTTAGTGCCATCGATTCGATCATTTAAAACAAAATCCTCAATTTCTTTATTGTTTACACAAGAATCGAAATCAATACTAAAACCTTCATTTTTCAAAAATTTTTGTAGATTTTCATTTGCCTCTTGTATCGAACTTCCTTTGACCCATTTCTGTTGATTTGCATATAAGCTTTCCAAAATATCAGAATTTCCATTATTTTTACACTGAGCAACTTTTGATGCATTGAAGGCTGCAATATCTAACGGAAAATGTCTAAATTCAATCTTAGCAATTCCAGTATCAAGAAATTCTTTTTTAAGTTCTGGGAAAACATTTTTATGAAAATTAGCACAATGACTACAAGTTAATGACTCAAAAGCTATAATAGTTATTTTTGCATCTTTGTTTCCAACTGTTATCCTTTTAATTTCTTCTGCTTTTACATTTAAAACTGTGGTAAAAAATATTAATAGTAAGAATATAATTTTTTTCATTTCTCTCTAAAAACCTTGGTCAACTCTGCTAATGATTTTTTAATTTTTTCGTTTTTAACATTTTTAATTTTATCTTGATATTTACTAATTGCCACATTTTTAACTTTTGTGTCACTCGAGCCTGTCATTTCATGTTCATCATCAAAACTTATAAATTTAAGCTTTTCAACAACAGAATAGCCAAAAAAGTTATTCATTTTATCTAAAATATCTTTTTTCGAATATTCTAAGTCAACTTCATGTCCTCGCTTGACCATAACCACTAAGGTGCTAACACCAAATTTATTTGAATTTTTAAATGTTTTTGGATAGCAAACTTTAAATAATTCACCTCCAACTAAATATTTCCAATTGCTCAGCGTTTCTGAATATACATGACCTTTTTTATTTATTATTTTTTTGACATTTTTTGGCAAAGTGTCTTTGAAAGATCTTAATCCTTGAATGCTAGCGTTTCTCTGCTTAGTATTATTTTTTGATTGCATATGAAAGATCCAATAATAACAAATAATATTCTTAATTGGTATGATTTAAATAAAAGATCTTTACCTTGGAGAAAGAATGTTTCTCAAACAAAAAAGCAATATTATACTTTAGTAAGTGAATTTATGTTGCAGCAAACCCAGGTTGCAACAGTAATACCTTACTTTAACAGATTTATAAAAAATATTCCTACAATCGAAAAGTTATCTAAATATGATGATAGAAAATTAATTAAACTTTGGGAGGGTCTTGGGTACTATTCAAGAGTAAGAAATTTAAAAAAAACAGCTCAAATAGTTGTTAAAAATTTTAATAAAAAAATACCGAAAAATTTTGTAGATTTAAAGTCTCTTCCAGGTATTGGAGATTATACAGCA
The DNA here is from genome assembly GCA_902522385.1 of uncultured Pelagibacteraceae bacterium. Classification (GTDB taxonomy): domain Bacteria; phylum Pseudomonadota; class Alphaproteobacteria; order Pelagibacterales; family Pelagibacteraceae; genus Pelagibacter. Next base: position 16,558 of record CABYVK010000002.1, on the reverse strand, counting down.
AGTGCAATTTCTGCAATTGCATTCAATGAACCAATAATTCCTCTAGATGGTAATATTGAAAGAGTATTAAAGAGATACTTATTTTTAAAAAAACAAGATCAGATAAAAAAAGAAAATTTACACGAGAAGAAAAAAATTTTTGGAACTTCTATAAAAAGGTCTAGTGATTATGCTCAAGCTTTAATGGAATTAGGAGCACTCATTTGTAAACCTGTTAGTCCTAATTGTAAGAACTGTCCATTAGTAAAAAAATGTAAATCATTTAAAAATAAAAACTTTGATTTAGTAAAATTTAAAAAAAAAGATAAGGAAACTTTTTACAAGCTAAATGTTTATAAAAAAAATAATCATTATTTAGTAATTAAAAATAATAAATTTAATTTTTTGAAAAATTTTAATATCTTTCCGATGGAGGAAGTAAATAATCCTAAAAATTTTGATAAAGATTTGAATTTTAAAATGTCTAATATGATTATGAATATTAAAATTGAATTTAAAAATAAATATAATTTAAATAAAAATAATTATTGGATTGATCCAACAAAGCTTCAAAATTATACACTGCCAACATTTACAAAAAAAATAGTTAAATTTTTAGAAAGTCATAAATGAAAAAAATTGCGATAATTGGTGCTGGAATTTCTGGTTTGTATATTGCCAATTTATTTAAAGATCATAAGGATTATCAGGTTACGATTTATGAAAAAAGGAATTCAATAGAAATCGGAGAAGGCTATGGAATTCAGTTGTCGGTAAATAGTGTGAAGCTTTTAAATAAAATAGGCTTCACCTCTTTCACTGAAGAAGAAAAATTTAATCCAAAAAAAATTGATTTTTATGAAATTAAAAATTCAAAAAAAATTTGTGACTTAGATATTTCAAAATTTAATTCTGAAGATTGTAAATACACAACATTGAAAAGATCAAAATTACTTCAATTTTTAAAAAAACAAATAAACGAGGATATAATTAAATATAATCACAGTATTGAACAGATTGATTATGATAAAGATTCAATAAAATTAATTTTTGATAAAAATAAAATAACTTGTGATTACTTAATTATTTCTGATGGTGTATTTTCTAAGGGGAAGTTATTAATTTCAAACGATAAATCAAAACCAATTTACAATGATACGATTGCTATTAGGGGCGCTATATCGAGAGAAAATTTTCAAAATATAAATGAAGAAAATATTTCTTTGTTCTTAGGACCGAATTTTCATTATGTTGTTTACCCAATTAATAATGGTAAAAAATTAAATTTTATTGGCATTTTAAAACATAAATTAAATTCAAATGAGCAAGAGAACTATAATCTTTTTAACGAGAGTTCTTTTATAAAAAATATTAAATTCATATTATCTAAAAAGGTTTCTCAAAGTTTTTTGGAAAGTCTTCAAAATATTAAATTATTTCCAATATTTGTAAGTAAAAATTTATATAATCCTCCAAAAAATATATTCCTTGTAGGAGATGCATTTTTTGCTTTTTCGCCTTCATTTGCTCAGGGCGCTTCCCAATCAATTGAGGGAGCTAATGAATTATATGAATGCTTAATAAATAATAATAATTTTTATGATATTAGATTAAAAAGAGTAAAAATGATTAACAGCAGATCTAATTTCAATCAGTTTGCCTTCCATTTATCAAATCCAATTATGATCATATTCAGAAATATTTTTTTAAAACTTTTAACTAATAATAAAAAATTTTTACAAAGTTATTTGGGTAAAATTTATAAAAGTTAATTTTTAGAAATTAATCTTTGTCTTAAATAATCAATAGGATAGGTTCGTCCATTTACATCACAGTGCCAAAAAGTCCATCCATTGCAACTTTCAGCTCCTAAAATAGTAGCCGCAACTTTATGTATAGAACCCTCTGTTTGATTATGTTTTATACTACCATCGGCCATAATTCTTGCTGTTATTTTTTTCTTGTCATCAAAAATATTAGTTCCAGGTTTAATTATTCCAAGCTCAACTAATGAACCAAAAGGAATTCTTGGTTTTGATCTATTATTTTTTAGCGTATCTAATAAATTGTCCTCAATAGGCTTTGTAGTTTTTATGCGTTGCTCAGCAGCTTTAAAATAATTTTTTTCTTTTTCTATTCCAAAATAATTTCTCCCTAGTTTTTTCGCTACTGTAGCTGTTGTTCCTGATCCTAAAAAAGGATCAAGTATCAGATCATTTTTATTTGATGTAGCTAGTAAAATTCTATGTAGAAGTGCTTCTGGTTTTTGTGTTGAGTGAATTTTTTTTCCATCCTTTTTAAGTCTTTCAGAACCATTGCATATTGGAAGATCCCAATTAGATCTCATTTGTAAATCATCATTCAAACATTTTAAAGATTGATAATTAAATGTGTATTTTGATTTCTCACTTTTGGACGCCCATATTAAAGTTTCATGAGCGTTAGTAAAACGTGTCCCCCTAAAGTTTGGCATCGGATTATTTTTATTCCAAATAACATCATTTAAAATCCAAAAACCTAAATTTTGGATAACTGTGCCAACTCTAAAGATATTATGGTAGCTTCCTATAACCCAAATAGCTCCATCCTTTTTTAAAATTCTTTTACATTCTCTAAGCCATTCATAAGTGAAATCATCATATTTTTTAAAATTTTCAAATTGATCCCACTTATCATTTACCGCACTAACCTTTGATCTATCTGGTCTAGTTAATTCACTTTTTAATTGTAAGTTGTAAGGAGGATCAGCAAAAATTAAATCAAAAGTTTCACGTGGAATTTTTTTTAATTCTTCTAGGCTATCTCCATTAATTATTTTATTTTTGAAATCAGTTTTCATTTGTAAAAATTAATTAGACTCCAAATGGATTCTTCGGTCAACCTGAGATTGAAAAATTTGGATTCGATTAGTGTTTCTAAATAAGAAGGTAACTAGATGTAGTGTTAATTTATTTTAGATATAGGTGAAAAAGTTTTTCTATGATGTTTAGTAATACCTAATTTTTTCAAAGCTTTTAAGTGCTGTTTTGTTCCGTAGCCAAAGTTTTTATCCCAATCATAGCCTTTATTTTTTTTTGATAAGGTGGTTATAAACTTATCTCTTGATACTTTTGCAATTATAGAAGCTGCCGAAATAGAGGGGATTTTTTTATCTCCTTTAATAACTGATTTTAAATTATAATTTTCTAACGCTGGAGTTTTATTTCCATCTATCAGAACGTGTGTTGGTTTTTTCTTAAGTTTTTTGATGGCTCTTTTCATAGCCAGTAAACTTGCTTGTAGTATATTCAGCTTTTCTATTTCTTTTACAGAAGCTTTGCCTATGGACCAAGTAGAATTTTTTTTTATATATGTACATAGATACTCTCTCTCTTTTTTACTTAATGATTTTGAATCTTTTAATAAATTTGGATTAATTGATTTTTTTAAAATTACTGCTGAAGCATAAACAGGCCCAATTAAACTTCCTCTACCAACCTCATCAACCCCTGCAATTATCTTCATCAAATTTTTAATTTCAGATCTTTGATTTTGTCTCTAATTTTCTTTAAATCTTCCCATGAGTGTTTTTTATTTTCTGGAAAACGGATTAAATAAGATGGATTAAAAGTTATTATTAAAGGGAATGTTTTGTTTTTTAAAATCACTTCCTTCCAATGTCCTCTTTCTTTAGTTATTTTTTCACTTATTCCTGTTACAGCCTCCATAGCTGAACTACCCATCAAAACAATAATCTTTGGGTTTATAATCGATATATGCTCCTTCAAAAATACTGAGTATCTTTTAATTTCGGCTGAGGTTGGTTTTCTGTCATCAGGTGGTCTAAAATTAATTGCATAACTAGTGTAAATATTTTGTCTCTTAATATTGATTGCTATTAGCATTTTGTTAAGAAGTTCGCCAACTTTACCTCTAAATGGGACACCCAATTTATCTTCTTCAGCACCAGGAGACTCTCCAATTAACATTAAAGGACTATTTATATTCCCCTCTCCTAAAATAATTTTGTTTGAATTTTCTTTCAATTTACAATTTTCAATTGAATTTATTTGATCTTTTAAATTTTTTAGCAATTCCTCTTTATTAATCTCTAGAGTGCCTTCGTTCGTTTCTAAAATATTAAATCTATTTAATGGCTTATTAGCGAATATAAATTTTGGCTCAATTGTATTAATTAGTTCTTGGTTTAATTTGGTATTTTGATTTATCACTTTTTTAGTCATAGTATAATCATATGTTTCTAAAATTTCTTAAATTAGTACTATTAATATTAATATCTTATCAGACACCTTTATATTCTAAAAGTGCTTCTTTTAATGAATACAACTCTAGAGATTTATCAAATTATTTTTCTGGAGTCGTTGCATTTGAAAATCAAGATAATTCTCAAGCTTTAAAATTTTTTAATTTAACAAGAGTGTTAATTAACAAACATGATAGTTATTTAAAAAGATATGTTAACTCTTTAATATTAGAAAATAAAGTACCCCAAGCAATTAATGTATTAAATAATAATGCAAATAAATCTAACTCAGATTTTTATGACGCATATATAATTTTAGTAATTGACAGTTTAAAGAAAAATAATTTTCAAAAAGCTGATGAATATTTAACACAAAGTTTAAAATTTCAAAATGAAGATAGAATAAGATTAGTTATATTTGAAATTCTAAAACAGTACATTTATACATTTAAAAATAAAAAAATATTAGATAACAAAAAAAATTTTGGGAATCTGTCTCTTATAGCTGAGACATTTCAAAGATGTTATATTGAAGATAAAAGAACTTCATCATTTTTTCTTAATTTAATAAATAATCAACAAGGCGACTATTCAAGATACATTTTCTTTTATCTTAATTATTTAATTGATAACAATAAATTAAATGAAGCAAGATCAGTTGTTGAACAAATTGATTATGTAAATTCAACACTTTTACTTTCACAAAGTAAAAGTTGGGTGGACAAAAAAAAATTCGATGACTTTGGAAAAATTTTTTCATGTAAAGATCATAATGACCTTGTGAGTGAGTTTTTATTTTTAATCTCCAATCTTTATTCTTCTCAGGATAATTTTGATAAATCAAATTTTTATTTAAATTTGTCGAATTATTTAAATCCAAAGTTTGAGTTTAATTTGTCATTGGTTGCAGAAAATTTTTATCTTAATGATGAATTTGATAAAGTAAAAAAGATCTTAAAAAAATTTAAAGAAGAAGATGAATTTTATTATTGGTTTAGATTAAAAAAAGAAGCTCAAATAATAATTCAAGAGCAGGATTATGAAAATGGAATTAAATATATAGACTCAAAATTTAATAAAATTGAAAATCCTAATTTAAAAATGATTTTTGACTTAGCCAATTTTTATAAAAATTCAAAAAATTATGAAAAGGCAATAGATCTTTATACAGAAATTATTTTTACATTGGATGACAATTCACTTATTAAATCAGATGTATTGTATCGTAGAGGTGGCAGCTATGAAAGGATGGGGAATTATCAAAAGTCAGATGAAGACTTGCTGCATGCAATTAGAATTGCTCCTAGTGATGCATATATTTTAAATTACCTTGCTTATTCTTGGTTAGAGCGTGATTATAAAATTAATGAAGCAATGGATATGTTGAAAACAGCGTATGATTTAAAAAGTAATGATCCATATATTATTGATTCAATTGGATGGGCTTATTATTTAATTGAGGATTATGTAGAAGCAGAAAAGTATTTAAAAAGAGCTGTAGAATTAATGCCAGATGACCCAATCGTGAATGATCATTATGGAGACATTTTATGGAAATTAAATCGAAAAATTCAAGCAAGATATTTTTGGAACAACGTATTAACCTTTGATGACACCGAGGATGATATGAGAGAAAAAATCAATATTAAAGTAATTGAAGGTCTTAAAAATTCCTAAATGAAAATTAATAAAATTAAATCTAATGCAAAGTTAAATTTAGCACTAAATGTCACTGGAAAAAAAAAGGTTTTACATAAAATTGAAAGCATAATTGGTTTCATAGATTTACATGATGTTATTTCGATAAATCAACATAATGGAAAAAAACATCATATTTCTTTTTATGGAAAGTTTTCTAAAAATATTGGAAAAATAAATACTGTTCAAAAATTATTTCAAATACTTGATAAACAAAATTTATTAAAAAATAAAAAATTCAAAGTTAAAATTAAAAAATTAATCCCCCAAGAGGCTGGGTTGGGTGGGGGATCGATGAATGCAGCTAGTGTGTTTAATTATCTGGTTAAAAAAAAAATTATTAATCCTAATCATCAAAAAACTCGAAGTATCTGTGACCTCATTGGTTCTGATGTTATTTTGGGGACCATTTCATCCAGCTGTGTGCTGTCATCAGGTGGTAGAATAAAAAAGATTTATAATACTCCAAAATATTACTCTATTTTAGTAAAGCCTGATTTTGGGTGCTCAACTAAAAAAATATATTCTGCTGTTCGAAAGTATACAAAACCAAAATATAACAAACCTAAGAAAAACATGTTTGGAGTAAAATATTTGATTGATGAACGAAATGCACTTGAAACAATAGTACTCAAAAAATATCCAAAACTGAAAAAAATAAAGTTGTTCTTAGAAAGTATTGATAATCCATTATTTGTAAGAATGACTGGTTCAGGATCAACAATTGTTGCCTATTATAATTCATTAAAGAGTTGTAAATTGGCAAAAGCTAAATTTAAAAGAAAATATAAAAATTATTGGTGTGTTACAGCAAAAACTATATGAATTTTATATTTTTATGTTATAGGAAGCTAGTATTGGGGCGTAGCCAAGCGGTAAGGCACGGGTTTTTGGTACCTGCATCCTAGGTTCGAATCCTAGCGCCCCAGCCATTTATGAAAAATTTTTTAGATAAATTTTTTTCCCGATCAAAAAATCTTGATTATATCAGTCAAAAATTAAAACAAATTACTTTAACAACGCCCACAAATAAAATTTTTGAAGCAATTAATAATTTTTCAGAGAAAAGTGAAATCAGATATGTGGGTGGGTGCGTAAGAAAAGTAATCAAAAAAGAAAATGTTGATGATATCGACCTAGCAACAAATTTAACGCCCCCGGAAATTTGTGAGGCTCTTAAAAATAAACAAATAAGTTATTACGAAACAGGAATTGAACACGGAACTATAACTGCAATAATTGACGAATATAAATATGAAATTACTTCTTTAAGGAAGGACGTCTCAACTGATGGAAGACATGCTAAAGTAGAATTCTCTTTAGATTGGAAGGAAGATGCCTCTAGAAGGGATTTTACCATCAATTCAATTTATGCAGATGGTGATGGTAATTTATTTGATCCATTTAATGGTAAAAAAGATTTGGAGGAGGGTTATATTAATTTTATTGGCGATTCGGAAAAAAGAATTCAAGAGGATTATTTACGTATTTTGAGGTATTTAAGATTTTATTTAAATTACTCAAATCATAAGCACCAATCAGAAATAATAAAAAATATAAAAAAAAATATTTATGGAACTTCAAATATATCATCTGAAAGATTAATTGATGAACTAAAAAAAATAACGGGTTCAAATGGATTTTTAAAACTGTTTAAAGACAAAGAAAGTTTAGAGCTAATAGAAATAATTTTCCCTCAATTAAAGAATATTAAAAATTTTAAAAAACAAAATTCTTATGCTTCAGAGAATTTTTTAAAAATTGACTTTATATTCTTAATTGCGCTTTTAGTGATTGATGGGACTGATAATGCTGATTATTTTCTTTATAAATTTAAAATATCTAACAAAGATAAGAAAAGACTAAAATTAATAGATCTTTTTTATAGAGAAAAAGCAACTCTAAACAACTTTACAGAGAAAAATTTGAATAAATTTTTTTATTTTAATGGGCGACAGGCTGTAATAGATATAATTAATTTTAAAATTTTTAACTCAAACAAAGTAGAGAAAAAACTAATTAAACTATTAGACACTTACAAAGAGAAAGTAATTCCAACTTTGCCAATAGGAGCTGATCTACTAATGTCTAAATTTCAAATTCCTGAGGGTAAAACTTTAGGTAATAAATTAAAAAAAATCGAAGAAACTTGGGTTCAAAACGGATTTCAAATTTCAGATAAGCAAGTACAACAAATAGTTAAAAGTTAAATATATTTTACGTCTTTAATTTCAAAATTTTTTACACCTGAGGGTGTATTTATTTCAACTAAATCACTTTTATTTTTTCCAATCAAACCTTTGCCAATTGGTGATTGAAAGAAAATTAGCTTTTGTTTTAAATCTGCCTCATCTCTTCCGACAATTTTATAATTAATTTTTTCACCAGTATCTAAATCTTCCAAATAAACTGTAGACCCAAAAATTACTTTTCCTTCATTGTTTAGTTTTGTAACATCAATAACATTTGCTCTTGCAATTATGTCGTTAATTTCAGTTATTCTTCCCTCATTATGAGATTGTTCTTCTTTAGCTGCATGATATTCAGCATTTTCTTTAAGGTCTCCATGGGATCTTGCTTCGGCAATTGCAGCTACTATTTCAGGTCTTTTTTTTTCTTTTAAAAAAACTAATTCTTCTTTTAGTTTATTTAATCCGTTTAATGTTATTGGCTCTTTATCCATTTTTTTATTTCCATTTTGCAATCGGTGGTAACGACATTAAAATTCCTTCAACATTACCCCCAGTTTGCAGCCCAAATTTTGTTCCTCTATCATAGAGCAAATTAAATTCTGCGTATCGACCTCTTTTAATATACTGAAACTCTTTATCTTTTAAAGTCCATTTTCTTTTTATTTTTTTTTTAATTATTTCGTTAAATAGCATTTGAAATGTAACACCAACATCTCTTACAAATTTAAAGTCATTTTCAAAATTATCATTTTTATAGTCAAAAAAGATACCACCTATGCCTCTCGCCTCTTTCCTGTGAGGTAGATAAAAGTATTCATCACACCACTTTTTATATTTTTTATAATAATTTTTATTATGTCTATCGCACGTTGCTTTTAATATTTTATGAAAGTTTTTTTTCTCTTTTTCATCTTTTATTGCTGGGGTTACATCCATTCCTCCACCAAACCAATTCTTTGTTGTACAAATAAATCTGGTATTGAAGTGCATTGCAGGAATATGGGGATTTTGCATATGCATAACTATTGATATCCCTGATGCCCAAAAGCTAGGATCTTTACTTGCACCCGGAATATTCTTTTGAAATTGCTTAGGAAATTTTCCATAAACTTTTGAAAAATTTACTCCTACTTTTTCAAAAATTTTTCCATTTTTAAGAATTCTATATTCGCCACCCCCCTCATTTTTTGTACCGCTTCTATTCCAAGAAGTTGCTTGAAAATTTACTTTGTTTTTTTCAATTTTTAATATGTCTTCGCATATTGCATCTTGTAATAGCTTAAACCAATTGCTTGCCAAGTCTTTTTTGATCGAAATATCCATTTTATATTAATTCTATTTGACGTAAACTTTCTGCCAAAACAATGGCAACTGAAGATGCAATATTAAGAGATCTTACTTGGTTATTCATTGGTATTTTTAAACGATTTTTAATAATTTTATGAACCTCTTCGGGTACTCCAGCACTTTCTCTTCCAAACAAAATAGTATCATCAGGCTTAAATTTAAATTTAGTATAATTCATTGAACCCTTAGTTGTCATTAATACGATTCTTTGTTTCTTCTTTGCCTCAAAAAATTTTTCCGAACTTTGATAAAACTCTATTTGACTATACTCCATATAGTCCATAACCACTCTTTTAAAGCGTTTGTCTGATAATAGAAAGCCACATGGTTCAATTATTTCTAATTTAGAACCTAAACAAGCACAGGTTCTTATGATTGCGGCAGTATTCTGAGGTATATCAGGCTCATACAAAGCTATTTTGGGTCGTAAAATGGTCGAATTATGTGTCATTCTTTCAGTAGTAAAATAATTATTTTATATTATATGAATTCGTATATTAACTATTTTAAATCAAAAAGAGATAATAATTAAAGCTACTAAAAGTGTCTGAAAAAAAAACAAAAAGAAGAGATTTTTTATTTACAGCTACCACAGCTGTAGGAGCTGTTGGTGCCGCTGCAGTAGTGTGGCCAATGATAGATCAAATGAATCCAGATGCTTCTGTTAAAGCATTAGCTAGTACAGAGGTTGATGTAAGTTCATTAACACCTGGAAATACATTGACTGTTTTATGGAGAGGGAAACCGGTATTTATAAGAAGAAGAACTCAAGAAGAAATTGAAGAAGCAAGATCTGTGAAGATGGAGGATTTAATTCATCCTGAAAAAGATGAAGATAGAGCAAAAAACCCCGAGTGGCTTGTTATGTTGGGTGTATGCACTCACCTTGGATGTGTACCTCTAAATGATAAAGGTGATTATAATGGTTGGTTCTGCCCATGTCATGGATCTCATTATGATACTTCTGGAAGAATTAGAAAAGGACCAGCACCTTGGAATATGGAAGTGCCTAAATACGAATTTGTTGATGCAAACACAATTAAAATTGGATAAAGAAAAATGAGCGACCATGATTACAGACCAAAATCGAAAGTAGGACAATGGTTCAATGATCGACTGCCACTATTAACTCTTGCAAATCATTTAACTGATTACCCAACTCCTAAAAATCTAAACTATTGGTGGACATTTGGCGGAATTTTAACTTTTTGTTTAATCACTCAAATTGTAACAGGATTAACTCTTGCAATGCATTATATTGCTCATGCTGATATGGCTTTTGAAAGTGTAGAGCACATAATGCGTGATGTTAACTATGGATGGCTAATTAGATATATTCATGCAAACGGCGCTTCAATGTTTTTCCTAGCGGTGTATATTCATATATTTAGATCATTATTCTATGGTTCTTATAAATCTCCTAGAGAAATAATATGGATTTTAGGAATAATAATTTATTTATTAATGATGGCTGCAGCTTTTATGGGTTATGTGTTGCCATGGGGTCAAATGAGTTTTTGGGGAGCAACAGTTATAACAAATTTATTTAGCGCTATTCCTCTCGTAGGAGAGGGAATAGTTACTTGGTTATGGGGTGGTTATTCAGTTGACAATCCTACATTAACTAGATTTTTTACTTTGCATTATTTAATTCCATTTTTAATTTTAGGATTGGTTGTCTTACATATATGGGCTTTACATGTTCCTGGTAATAATAATCCAGTTGGAATAGATATTAAAAAACCGTCAAAGGATACAGTTCCATTTCATCCTTATATTGTGATTAAAGATGGTTTTGCTTTACTAATGTTCATGATTGTGTTTGCTTTTTTTGTATTTTATGCACCAAACATTTTAGGACATGCAGACAATTATATCGAGGCTAACCCAATGGTAACACCTGCACACATTGTTCCTGAGTGGTATTTGTTACCTTTTTATGCAATATTAAGATCAGTTCCTGATAAATTGCTAGGAGTTGTGGCCATGTTATCTGCAATATTAATCTTAGCAGTTTTGCCTTGGTTAGATACCTCAAAAATAAGATCAGCAGTATTTAGACCTTTGTATAAACAATTTTACTGGATACTGGTTGCAGATGTTTTGATACTTGGTTATGTGGGTGCGATGCCAGCTGAAGGACTTTACTTGTTGATCGCACGAGTTGCTACCGCGTATTACTTTTTACATTTTCTGGTTATTCTTCCTGTTTTAGGCTTTAAAGAAAAAACTTTACCAGTGCCTCTAAGTATTACTGAACCTGTTCTCGGTGGTTCACCAAATTTAGCTGCCGCCAGAAATCAAGAAAGTAAAATAGAATAAGGTGAAAAATTTATTTAAATTATTTTCTATAATAATCATAATTACTGCTTCAAATTCATATTCTTTTGCTGCTGAAAAAGTAGAATATTTAAAAACTGATTGGAGTTTTAAAGGTATATTTGGAAAATTTGATAGAGCTTCTCTTCAAAGAGGTTATCAAGTTTATACTGAGGTATGTGCTTCATGTCACTCAATGAAGTATTTAAGTTACAGAAATTTAGCAGAAAAAGGTGGGCCAGAATTTTCTATAGCTCAGGCTAAAGCTATAGCAGCCTCATTTGAGGTAACTGATGGCCCAAATTCTGATGGTGAAATGTTTACAAGGCCAGGTAAATTATCTGATAAGTTTGTAATGCCTTACGATAATGTAAAAGCTGCTCAAGCTGCAAACGGTGGTGCGTATCCTCCTGATATGTCTGTTTTGGTAAAAGCAAGAGGAGGTGGTGTTGACTACATATATTCTTTATTACAAGGATATGAAGAGGCTCCTAACGACGTATCTTTAGATGATGGAGTCTATTATAACAAATTTATGTATGGTAATAAAATTAGAATGGCCGCTCCATTATCAGATGGATTGGTAGAGTATGGTGATGGTACAAATGCAACAGTAGAACAGATGTCAAAAGATGTAACAACCTTTTTGATGTGGTCTGCTGAACCTCATTTAGAAGCTCGACATCAGATGGGCTTTAAAGCAATTGTATATTTAATTATACTTACTGTTTTAGTTTACTTTAGTATGAAAAAGATCTGGTCACGTGTTGAATCTGAAGTTTAATACGTCTCCATCTTTCACAATATAATCTTTACCTTCTAATCTCATTTTACCGTTAGCTTTAGAATTTACCCATCCATTATTAGTAACGAAATCTTCATAAGATATAGTTTCTGCTCTTATGAAACCTTTTTCAAAATCAGTATGAATTTCTCCTGCAGCTTTAGGCGCAGTACAATTTTTATTTATAGTCCATGCTCTTGTTTCTTCAGGTCCAGATGTAAAAAATGTATCAAGCTCTAATATTTTGTAACCTTTTTGAATTAACATACTTATACCTGTATCTTTTAAACCAATCATATTCATATAATTTGTTTTTTCATCGTCTGCCAATTCGTTTATTTGGTTTTCTATGTCTGCAGAAACAATCAGAGTGTTATCTTTTCCAAACTTACTGATGAAGTTTTTAGTATAATTGTTTCCATTTTGAACACTTTGTTCATCTACATTGCAAACAAAAATTTTTGGTTTTGTCGATAAAAGGCCACTTTGATTAAGTTGTTTTGTATTAAATTGAGATTTTAATATTGATATATCTTTGTTATTATTTATGCAGTCTAATGCAATCTCTAAAATCTTAAGCTGATCTTCTTCTACATTTTTCTTGTTATTTTTCTCAAGTCTTTTTTGAATAGACTCTAGGTCAGCTAGCATAATTTCAGTTTCAATGATTTCAAGATCTCTTATTGGATCAACATCAGGATTAACATTTTGAATATCGTCTGAATCAAAACATCTAATCATATGAATAATAGCATCAACTTCCCTTATGTGTGACAGAAATTTATTACCCAATCCTTCACCTTTAGATGCACCTTTAACAAGACCTGCAATATCTACAAATGAAATAGTTGTATTTATAGTTTTTTTTGATTTTGAAACTTCTGATAATTTATTCAACCTTTCATCTGGAACGGGTACAACTCCTACATTAGGATCTATTGTACAAAATGGAAAATTTGCAGCCTGGGCTTTGCTTGAATTTGTTAGAGCATTGAAAAGTGTAGATTTACCCACATTAGGTAAACCAACAATTCCACATTTTAAACTCATTATTTATTATTTACAGTACTAGAGAATAAATCTAAATTTTTATCGATAAGTATTGAAATAGAGTCTGTTATATTATTTGTAATTTTTTCTAATCCAAGCATTTCATCCTCATCAAAATTTTGAAGAACAAAATCACTTACTTCCATTTTATCTTTTGGTTTACCAATTCCTATTCTTACCCTTGAATAATCTTTACCAATAAATTTGTCTATTGATGCAACACCGTTATGTCCTGCATCAGATCCACCAAATTTCGCTTTTATTTTTCCGAATTCTATATCTAGATCATCATGGAAAACTATGACATCCTCTGCATCTATCTTGAAATATTCTATTAATTCTCTAATACAAATCCCAGAATTGTTCATAAATGTTAAAGGTTTAATTGCGTAAATTTTTTGGTCTCCAACATTACCAGTTGTAAGAAGTCCTTTAAATTTTGGTTTTTGTTTTGAAAGTCCAAATTTTTTATTTATCGCATCTATAATTTTGAAACCAATATTGTGCCTATTGTTTTCACTATCTGGGGTTGGATTACCTAATCCTACGAGTAGAAGCATAAATTATTAATATTGGAGGATAAAATTCAAATTTAATTTCTTATTTTTTTTCTTCTGCAGGTTTTTTATCTTCACCATCTTTTTTATCACCTTCAGCTGCTGGTTTGTCTCCACCTTCAGCTGGGGCTGCCTCTGTTCCCTCAGCTCCTTCTTCACCTTCTGTTCCCTCAGCTTCAGCGGGTTTTTCAGGTTCTTTCATAACAGTCGGAGCTGCTAGAGTCGCAATTACAAAATCTCTTCCTTGAATAGTAGGCGTAACATCACTTTCAAGATTTATAGAAGAAATCTTAAAACTTTTTCCAATATCAACCCCATCAAGATCTATCACAAGATTTTCAGGAATTTTTTCACTAGGACATTTCAGTTCAACTTTTCTTCTTACTATGTTCAAAACCCCACCTCTTTTTAAACCTGGAGATTTTTCATGATTTAAAAATTTTACTGGTACTTCAATTCTAATTTTTATTCCTGAGACAATTCTTAGAAAATCTACATGAGTAGGCTCATCTGAAATAATATCGTATTTTATTTCTCTTGGAAGAACTTTTTGACTTTTACCATCAACATTTAAAGTTATAATGTTTGATAAGAAGTTTTCTTTCTCAATAAGTGATTTAAGTATTTTTTTAGATATCGAAATTTTTTCGTTTTTATTCTCACCACCATAAATTATTGCAGGCACATCACCCTTATCCCTTAGTGAATTAAGTTCTCCTTTTGTCTGAGTAGTTCTGATATTGGCGTCTAGTGAATTCATAAAAAAGAAGGGTTTTAGCTTAAGTTACTTAATAACTCAAGGCATTTATTTGAATAAATCTGATACCGAAGTTGAATTGGATATTCTTTTAATCGCTTCACCCATAAGGCCAGAAATTGACAGAACTTCTATGTTTTTAACACCTTTAACTCTACTGATGTTATCAATTGTGTCAGTTATTACTAAATTTTTAATTACGGAATTTTTAATTTTATTTACAGCTTCTCCACTAAGAACGCCGTGAGTAATATAGACGTAAACTTCTTTAGCGCCTCGATCTTTAAGAGCTTTAGCTGCATTTACTATTGTTCCACCAGAATCGATTATATCATCAACAAGAATACAAGTTTTTCCTTTCACATCTCCAATAATATTCATTACTTGAGATTGACCTGGCTTTGGTCTTCTTTTATCAACAATAGCCAACCCAACATTTAAAAGTTTTCCAAGTGCTCTGGCTCTTTCAGTCCCACCCACATCTGGTGCAACACAAATTAGATTTTTACTTTTAATCTTTTTTTTCACATGTCTTGCAAATATTGGCGTTGCAAACAAGTTATCCACTGGAATGTCAAAAAATCCTTGAATTTGTCCTGCATGTAAATCAACTGTAACAACTCTATCTGCTCCTGCTTTAGTAATTAGATTTGAGACAAGTTTTGCAGATATAGATGTTCTTGGTGCAACTTTTCTATCTTGTCTAGCATAACCAAAGTAAGGTATAACAGCAGTAATATTTTTTGCTGATGATCTTTTGAGTGCATCAATACATAAAAGGAGTTCCATCAGGTTATCATTTGCAGGAGATGAAACAGATTGAATTAAAAAAATACTATTACCTCTAATATTTTCATTAATTTCCACATAGATTTCCCCATCAGAAAAATTTCTAATGCTAGAATTGACTAATTTAGATTTCAAGTATTTAGCAATATTCTTGCTTAATGGTTTATTGCTGTTTCCGGATAATAATTTCATTAAAAAAGCCTAATTAAGCATAATTATTGAAATATTTCTACCATAATCATCATGATTCAGTCTTAACGCTCTTCTTGCACTAAAAAAATTATTTTTAATATCAAATGTATCAATATTTATAGATTCAATATTTTTTATTTTATTCTTTAAAAGACATGATTTTACATATTTAGGCAAATCAAAATAAAGCTTTTTGTACTTAATTTTAAAAAATTTATTATTTTTTTTACTCTTTTTCATAAACTTTCTTTTAAAATCTTTTCTAACTTCATAATTTTTAACTGAGATAGCAGGTCCGATAACTGCAGTAATATTTTTAGGATTAGATCCTTTTTTGATCATAAATTGGATTACCTTGCTGATTATATCCTTGTATGCACCTTTCCATCCAGCATGAATTGCTGCAACCAATTTTGTTTTTTCATCATGGATTAAAATCGGCACACAGTCAGCAGTTAACACACCAATTGGTATGTTTTTTTGGTTTGTAATTACAGCGTCTGCTTTTGGTTTTAATTTAAATGTATTTTTTTTATCAATATAAACAAACTTATTACTATGTATTTGATGGAGTAAAAAAATACTTTTAGCAGTGCTTTTAATTTTTTTTTTAACTATTAGTAAATTTTTTTTAACATCTGATGGATTATC
>CABYVK010000001.1 GCA_902522385.1 uncultured Pelagibacteraceae bacterium | reverse complement strand
GTTATTGCTATTTTTATATCTTTTTCTTTGGCTTTTTTTAAATCAATATTGTCATAACCAACACCATGTCTTGATATAATTTTTAAATTTTTTGCATCTTCAAACGCCTCTCCAGGAAGCTTAGCAATTCTTATTGATGCGCCATCACAATCTTTTAATTTTGATTTTAAATTTTCTACAGAAGTGTCATCAGTTACTTCGACATCAAAATTAGGATGGTTATTAATTAATTCCATCCCTTTTTCATGGACTTTTTGAATAATTAATATCTTTTTTTTATTACTCATAATTGTATAAAATTTTTTTGAGAGCAATTTTAATACGAGAATTATTCTTTAAAGTAAATTAGTTTTTTGATTAAAGTTGTATTTATTAAATATTTAAAATAAATTTAGCTGTGAATTTGACAATTAATATTCTCCTATTTGTTTTTAATACCCTTGAAAAAATAAATACCTTTTTTTTAAGAATTGGCAGACAGTTTGCATGGATAGCAATACTCTTAATGGTGATTGTTATTTTGGTACAAGTATTTTTTAGGTATGTATTAAATAATGCTCTGCCGTGGCCTGACGAGGTTGCTAGATTTTTGATGTTATGGATGACAGGATTGATTGCACCCTCCGCGTACAGATGGGGTGGATTTGTTTCTATTGATTTATTAGAGAGATTTTTGCCAAAACTTATTTCAACTTTTTTAACTTTGTTTTTGTTAATTGTATCTCTTTTTGTCTTAGTTATTGGTTTAGAATTAGGATTTAAACATATTAACGCTGGATGGATATTTAATTCCTCATCCATAAAAATTCCTTTTCATCTAATTGGTGGAAAAGCAGAACCAATAAAATTAGCCTGGATGTATATGTCATTGCCTGTTGGTATTATTTTTTTAATATCTGTGAACATAGAATTAATTTTAAGAAATATTCTTACTAATTTTACAAAATTAGACTTGCCTGAAGACTACGATAAACAAAAGTTGGAGACACAATAATGTTAGTTTGGTTTCTCCCTTTGTTTTTATTATTTTTGTTAATTGGTTTGCCAGTATTTTTTGGATTGTTAGCAGCACCAGGAATTTTGCTTTGGTTAAATGATCAAGCTAGAGATGGAGCTATGCTTTATAGAAATATTTATAATGGAATAGATAGCTTCCCTTTGATGGCAATTCCATTTTTTATGTTAGCAGGGGAGTTAATGAACAGAGGAGGTATAACCCATCGACTTGTTGAATTTAGTCAAGCGATGATGGGTCACTTAAAAGGGGGATTAGCCCATGTCAATGTCCTGACTTCAATGTTGTTTGCTGGTTTGTCAGGTTCAGCTGTAGCTGACACATCGGCGATTGGATCAATGCTTATTCCTGCAATGGAAAAACAAGGATATACAAAAAAATTTGCAGCAGCTATTACTGCGGCTAGTTCTGTAATTGGACCCATAATTCCACCCTCTGGGATAATGATTATTTATGCGTATGTAATGGGTGAGAGTGTTGCTGCATTATTTTTAGCAGGAATTGTACCTGGTATTTTAGTAGGAGTTAGTCTGATGGTCACAATAAAATTTATGGCCAAGAGATATAATTTTCCAGCTGTAACAAAAAAAACTACTTGGAGCCAAAGAGGCAAAGCATCTCTCAAAGCTTTTTTTCCTTTAATGACACCGGTGATAATTTTAGGAGGTATTCTTGGTGGAATTTTTACTCCAACTGAAGCATCAGCTGTAGCTGCTGCTTATGCAATGTTCATTGGTCTTTTCGTTTTGAAATCACTAAAATGGAAAGATGTTCCTAAGGTGATGACAAAAGCAGCCATGGTATCTTCAGTAGTTCTTCTTTTAGTTGGTGCTGCAATGGCTTTTAAAACAGTTGTAAGTTTATCACATGCACCTGAACATCTTGCTGCATTCGTCTTAGGCTTAACCGATAACCCATATGTTTTGTTATTTCTTATAAATATTTTATTATTTGTTGTTGGAATGTTTTTAGATGCAGGTCCAGCGATAATCATCTTAGGACCAATTCTTGGACCAGTGTTTGTTGAGTTGGGAGTTCACCCAGTGCATTTTGCAATTATTATGTCCGTTAATTTAACAGTTGGTTTAGCAACTCCACCAATGGGTCTTGTATTATTTGTTGCATCCTCTGTGTCTGGTGAAAGAGTTGAAACAATAGCAAAAGCTATATTGCCATTCTTAGCAGTAGAAGCTATAGTAATCTTTTTAATAACCTATTTTCCATCAATCTCAATGACTATTCCTTTGCTTACTGGTTTCGCAAAATAAATATCTTTTTTTTTTACTACTCGATAGACTCTCTAAATCAATTTAAGTATAGTTTATATACATAAATATTTAAAGAGAGGGAAATAATTATGAGTAAATTAATAAAATCATTTTTTTCATTATTATTCTTAATCAGTTTTACTGCATCTGTTTCAGCTGCAGATTACAACTTGAGAATGACAATGAACTCTAATGATCAAGATGAAGATTATGATGGTGCTGTAGTATTTAAAAACTACGTTGAGGCAGCTTCAAATGGAAAAATAGCTGTAGAATTATTTGTAGGTACGCAGCTTTGTTCAAAAGGTGCAGAATGTTTACAAGGTGTATCTGATGGAAGTATAGATATTTATATTTCTACTTCTGGAGGTGCTGCAGGTGTATTTCCATATGTTCAAGTTTTAGACTTACCTTACCTAATGGCTGATGACAGAATTGCAGAAGATGTAATGCAAGGTGATTTTGTAAGAACTATGAGAAAAATGGCCCTAAAAGATTCTAATGATTCAATTAGATTGATGACTATTGGAAACACTGGAGGATGGAGAAATTTTGCTAATACAAAAAGAAGAATTGCAAATCCGTCTGATATGAAAGGTTTAAAAATCAGAACAGTTGTAGCTGATTTACCTCAGGAACTTGTAAGAGCATTAGGTGCATCTCCAACTCCTATTCCATGGCCTGAATTATTTACATCATTTCAAACTGGTGTAGTTGAAGGTTCTAAAAATGGAATTACTGACATTATGAACATGAAGTTTCCTGATGCGGGTCTAAAATACGTTACTTTAGACGGTCATGCATATATGGGAGCATTATGGTGGATGAACAATGCAAAATATGAGTCAATGTCACCAGATCTAAAAAAAGTAGTGACTGATGGTTTCTATGCTTTGCAACAAGCAACTTTTGCTTCTCCTAAGAGAAAATCAATCAAAGCTTATGAGGACTTTGTAGCAGGTGGTGGAGATTTATACGTACCAACGCCTGATCAAAAAGCTAGTTTTAAAAAAGAAGCTAGCCCAGTGTATGATTGGTTTAAAGCTAATGTTAAAGGTGGAAAAGAAATTTTCAACGCTTTAACTAAAGCGGTAGCTAAAGCAGAGAAAAAAGCATCGAGCGCATACAAAAAAGATTTATAATTTTAAATTAATATAATGGGGCGAATTAATTTCGCCTCATTATCTAAAAGGATATATCCAAGATTTATAATCTTTTATGAGAATATGAGCTTTTTCAATTTGTTCAGGAGTCATTTTTTTAATAACTTCTTCCTGAGAAATTGCAGCATCAGGATCTCCACCAATAGCAGACAAACCGTACCACATATAAGCTCTAACAAGATCGGGAGCAGGGAGTCCTCTACCAATTTCGTAATACCACCCAACACCAGATTGAGCGCCAGGATGACCTTTCATAGAAGATCTGAGATACCATTCAAAAGCTCTAACATCATCTCTCTCAACACCAAGACCCATAGCGTACATAATTCCAATAAGCTCTTCAGCATCAGCATTACCAGATCTAGCTGCTGGCATAAGTTCTTCCATAGCTTCTTTAAATTTTCCTTCTTCCATCAAATCTCGAGCATTTTCTATTTCTGCAAAAACTATGGATGGAAGAAACAAAAGTATAAAAAGATATTTAATCATTTAAAAATAATAATGTTTATAATTCCATTTTTAATTTCAGTAAATAAAACTTACGCAACTGATTTACCAAAACCATTAAAGAGCGAAGATTTCCATCAAGTTGATATTGAAAAAGTTAAAATTGGAAGACTTTTATTTCACGATAAAATTTTATCTGCAAATCGAAACATTGCTTGCGCGACCTGCCATAGTCATGATCTAGGAGGCTCAGATGGACTTTCTTTAGGAATTGGTGAAGGAGGACAAGGTATAGGATTAGAGAGAACTGCAGGTGTGGGCGATGATAAAATAAAAAAGCGAGTTCCAAGAAATGCTTTAGCTTTATGGAATTTAGGATTTAAAGATATTACAACACTGCTTCATGACGGTAGAGTGACTAAATCTGATATATTTGGCAATGGTTTTAACACCCCAGCGCAAGAACTACTTCCAAAAGGACTTGATAATATAGTTGCAGTTCAAGCTTTGTTTCCAATGACTAGACAGTTTGAGATGGCAGGAAATCCAGGTGAAAATGAAATTATAGGTTTAGTCTCAAAAGTCGGAAAAGATAGTATGAGAATTGATAGGGTATGGCCTGTAATTACTCACAGGATTAGAGGAATTCCAGAGTATGTTGAGTTATTTAAAAATGCTTTTGATGATGTTAACAGTCCTTTAGATATAAACATTACACATATTGTTAATTCAATTGCTGCATTTGAAATTCATGAATGGACATCTTTTGACTCTCCCTTTGATGAATATTTGAATGGAGATAAACAAGCTTTAACTTTAAAGCAAATAAATGGTATGAACTTATTTTATGGAAAAGCAAACTGTAGTTCTTGTCACTCAGGATCTTTGTTGTCAGATCAAAAATTTCATTCAATAGGAATTCCCCAATTTGGTCCTGGAAGAACACGGCCTTTTGATCCTTATGCACGTGACGTTGGACGAATGGTTGAAACTGACAATATAAACGACATGTATAAATTTAAAACGCCAGCATTAAGAAATGTTTCTTTAACAGCTCCTTACGGTCATAATGGTGCTTATCCAACTTTAAAATCAATAATTAAGCATCATTTAAATCCAATTAAAATGAATAAGAATTGGAAACCTGAATATGCAAATTTACCTAAGGCAACTTGGTTAGAAGAAATTGATTTTGTAACTTTTTCAGACAAAAGAGAACAAGACAGAATTCTATCAAGCATTGACATACAGCCTATAGAATTGAATGATAAAGAAATTGATGAACTTGTTTCTTTTCTCAAATCTTTAACTGGCAGAAGTGGAAATCAGAGACCACTAGGTAAACCAGATAAAGTGCCAAGCGGGCTAAGTATTGATTAAGTTTTTAAATTAAACTGATACAAACATAATATGAAAAAAATAAAATATGGAATTATTGGAGCAGGGACAATGGCTCGTGAACATATTTTAAATATATCATTAATTGATAATGCTGAAGTGGTTGCACTTGCTGATCCTCATGAAGATTCATTAAATCAATGTAAAGAAATTCTAAAAACAAAAGTTTTTTGTTTTAAAAATCATTTAGAAATGATTGAAAAAAATATTGTTGATGTGTACTTAATTTCATCTCCTAACTTTACTCATATAGAAATCTTAAAAGATGTAATCAAAACTAAAAAACACATATTAATAGAAAAACCATTATGCACTAATACAAAAGATTGCTTAGAAATAAAAAAACTTACAAAAGATTATCCTTCAGTATTTTGGACTGCAATGGAGTATAGATATATGCCGCCAGTTTCAAAGTTTATTAATGAAATTCATAATAACAAAATTGGTAGTTTAAAAACTTTAACCATAAGGGAACATAGATTTCCTTTTTTAAAAAAAGTAAATGACTGGAATCGTTTTGAAGAAAATACTGGTGGCACACTTGTTGAAAAATGTTGCCATTTCTTTGATTTAATGAGATTGATTATCCAAAGTAAGCCGCTCAGTGTTTATGCAAGTGGTGGTCAAGACGTTAACCATTTAGATGAAGTGTATAATGGAAAAAAGCCAGACATCATTGATAATGCCTATGTGATTGTAAATTTTGAAAATAGAGCAAGAAGTTTGCTTGAGCTTTGCATGTTTGCAGAAAATTCTGACATGCAAGAAGAGCTTGTAGCCACAGGAAATAAAGGAAAAATTGAAACTTCAGTGCCTTCCGATGACTCAGGTATTACCTCATCAAACATAAGAATTGGAATGAGAGATGGCAAAACACATGTTGAAAATATTGAAGTAGATAAAAAAATTCTTGAGGCCGGCCACCATCATGGATCTACTTACTACGAACACTTAGCTTTTTTGAAAGCTATTGAAAATAATTCAGATCCAGAGGTTTCATTAGAAGATGGTTTAATTGCTGTTGCTGTGGGAGAGGCTGCAGAGCAATCAATAAAACAAGGTCGATTAATAAATCTAGAAGAAATAATTAGTTAAAAAAATCTGTAATTTTTTTAACTATAAAGTCACTTACTCTAATGTTTGACTCAGTTGTTACACCAGAAATATGAGGTGTTAATATACAATTCATACCTGGCCTTATCTTGTTGTAAAATTCACTCTCTATTGGTTCTTTTTCAAACACGTCTAGAGCAAAGCCAGAAATATTATTTTTGTTGTAAGCTTCAATTAAATCACTCTCATTTATAATGCCCCCTCTAGAGGTATTTATTAAAATCGGTTTATTTTTCATTTGAGAAAATGACGATTTATTTATCAAATTCTTAGTTTCATCTGTTAAAGGTAGGTGTATGGAAATGATATCTGATTTTTCATATATCTCCTTTAAACTTAATAATTTAGCGTCAATTTCTTTATTATTTATTTCTTTAACATAAGGATCGTAAGCTAGAATCTTTAAACCATTTTTTGAAGAATACTCAGCAACTTTTTTTCCAATTGTGCCAAATCCTATTATTCCTAAATACTTTTGGTTTATTTCTATAGATTTAATGGTTGTTCTTGGCCATTCACCCTTGATAGTTCCGTTATGAAATATTGGAATTTTTTTAATAAGAGACATTGATGAAGAAACAACATATTCAGCAACAGAATCTGCATTCATTCCTGTAGCTGGTTGAACATGAATATTTTTATTTTTACAATATTCTGTATCAATATTGTCTAAACCAACACCCAGCCTTCCAATAAATTTTAATTTTATTGCATTTTTTAAAATATTTGAATTCACCTGAGTTTTATTTCTAACAATCAAACAATCATAATCTTTAACCATTGTTATTAGTTTTTTTTCATTTTCATATAATTTTTCATCATACATAACATCAAATTTTTTATTTAAATTTTCTAAACTATTTTGGTTGATGAATTCTGTAATTAAAATTTTAGTCATTAATTTTTTTAAATATTAAACTAAATTAGACAAGTCTCTTTTATTATTCTTGTACGTTGGCAGAGGATACTTAAATGCATGTTTTCCAATACGTCTTTCTTTAGCGTTCTCCCACAGAGATAACCATTGTTTAAAATTTTGAACTTTAAGATTTTTTTTATTTTTACTTCTAACATAAAAGTTTGGAAGCGGCTCCCTACCTGATGGTTGTCCTGCAACATTATATCTTAAATCAGCACTAATTCTAAAATCATTTGATCTATTCGGTAATGAGCAGTGAATAGAATGCTTGTGCAATAATATTATATCACCCACATTTGCCTCTAAATAAATGTGCTCCATATTATCAAGTAATTCACTATTTTTTAATTCCACCTGTCCTCTATATCCTGATACGTGGTTTAATAATCCCATTTTATTAATTTTTTTTACTGTAATCATACATCCATTCTTTTTAGTAGTTTTGGTGAAAGGAATCCACACTGTAACCATATCAGTTAATTTTTGTCCTTTAGAATTTAAAACGGCAGCGTCTTGATGCCATGGTGTTCTACCACTTAAGCCGTCATGAATTGATCCTTTTGGTAATTTGTTTTCAGGTTGTTTGATTCTAGTATTTTGAACAGGGTTAGACATTATTTCTTTACCTAAAATCTTTTCTACAACATCTAAAATTCTTTTATTTGTAATTAAATTCCATAATGATTGAGTAGCGAAATAATCACTATCTCTTTTAACATGGTCTCTAGGTAATCTTGTATTAAAATATTGATCTAGATCATAAATATTAAGTTTTGATATATATGAATATTTTCTTTTAAAATTTAGATTAAGAACTTTTTTAACCTCAGTTTTTTTTGCGTACTTTTGAATGAGACAATCCATGACAAATTCCATATCATTAATAACTGGTTTTAAGTCACTTCTATAGTTAAGTATATTTTTAACAATTAAGTACCCATTCTCATATAATTTTTTTTGAAGAGTATTTGTCATTGTTAAAATTTATTTTATCATTGAAATAATTTCAATGGTTTGGTGCTGTGGTTAAATAGTTCGCGTCATGAAAAGAGGTCAACATTCTTTTTTTGTTGCTAACTATATGAGGATAATACGAGATTCCTTTATAATTCCATATAACTGGTTTGTTTAAAGCATAACTTCCATAAATAAAAAAACGTTTTGGACAATTTTTCTCTATAAAGCGCTTTACTCCATGATAGGAATTTGGAGTAGATTGAAAAAAAACAACAGTTCCTTTTTTGGGTTTAAAAGATTTAACTATTTCTAGCTCGTTTATTTTTGGAAATCTTCTAAAACTCTTTCTTAAATTTTTTTTAGCCTTTTTCCTATAGATAGTTAGAGAGCCGCCATTTTTTTTTGGTATATCTGTTAGATAAATTAAGAAATTATATAACCTAGTTATATCATCCCTATGAGGTCTTAATCTATATCCTCCTTTTGATACCGAAAAATCCATATCTAAATTTACTTTAGGATTAGTATAATTATTACCTAATATTTTTTTTAATTCATTAGAATTTAATTTTTTTTTAATAGTGAACTTTTTAGGATTAAAGGATTTTGGTTTATATAAATTAACCCACGATCCATCTTTAAAATTTTTTGTAAAAAGATTTTCAATTTTTTTATAAAAAGTCTTGCTATTAAAAAGTTTAAAAAGTTTTGCAGAGTTAAATGAGTTTTTGATATATGAGTTAAAATTTTTCGAACCTTTATTTATTCTGCTTCTACCACCCATAATCATATCATCAAATGATTTAGAGTTACTGATTTCTTTAATTAATAAATTACAAATACTTTTAGGAACAACATTATCACCAACTAGAACTGGAAAGTTACTTTTGATTTTTTTTAATTTATTTGTACTAAGCATTTAGCTGTACATACCTTCTTTCACTTTAATCATTTTATACATAAGGTCATTTAATGGTGTCTTAACACCATGTTTTTTACCTATTTTTGAAACCGCACCACTAATAAAATCTATTTCAGTTTTTCTCTTGTATTGAACGTCAAAAGCCATTGATGATTTGTTAGTTTGCATTGAATCTACAATTTTATTAAACATAAATAAGCATTCATCTTCAGAAACATTTACACCATCAGCAAGTGCAACGTCTCTAGTTTCTAAAATTATTTCTTTACCTAAACCACGAGATACTTCATTTGCTTTGTTGTTTATATACAAGTCCGTATGATGAAGATCAAAAATTGCAGACAAAGGTCCAATTGCTGTTAGAGCAAAAAGCTTCATCCATTTTCTTTTTTTTACATCTTCAGCCGCAATCATTTCCAAATTATGTGCAGTAAAAGTGTCAGCAATTTCTTTAATTCTTTCTGTTATTCCTCCTTCATATTCACCAATCCAAGATGGTAACGAACCATGATTCATTATATGACCTGGTCCTAAAATATTTGAAGCTTGAGTAGTTGTCCCACCAATTACTTTTTCATTACCCACAATACTCTGAATAATTGCTTCATGACCAATACCATTTTGAAAAGACATGAAGACTGTTTTTTCACCAATAATATTTTTAATACTATTTAGAGCTGGTTCTAATGCAGTTGCTTTACACATAACTATTACAGCATCTATTTTATCTAACGAAGATGGGTCTGAAGTGGCTTTAACTTTTATTACTCGATCACCGCCATGTCCATCCATCTTTAAACCATCTTTATTAATTGCATCAACATGCTCTTTCCAAACATCAATTAAAATTACATTTAAACCTTTTTCTGCAAGCAAACCACCAAACAAGCAGCCCATCGCTCCTGCACCAAGGACAGCTACTTTCAAATCTTTGTTAATCATCGTTACCTTATTTAAAATTATTTATGTATAGAAATTATATATATAATCTATAGACAATATGCAAAATAAATTATAGCTTATTATCATCATGCAATTAAAAATAGAAAAAGGAACTTTTAAAAATTATCTACTAGAAGATATTTCAGATGCGTTAAGAAAAGGGTTGTCTGAAAATTTCAAAAATGTTGAGGTAGAAGTGGTAGATTGCCCAAATCTAAGAGATTGGGATTGTCCATCAGAAGGAATTAGTGGAAATCAAAAAATAATAGATGTTGGCGGAGAGCCTTATATGCATGATCCAAAATTTATTGGTGCAGAGTTTGACTATCAAGAAATATCTAAAATGATTGATTCTGAAAAATCTTATGCTTTAGGAGCTGGATCAGGTGCAATGTCATGTTTAGATGGTCATTGTGGAGAATTAGTTATTAATGAAAATTTGATAACTGATGAGTCTAAATCAATAATAGCAAGAGTGAGTCCAGACAAAAAATGTATTGTTGAAAAGTATTCTGCAAAAAAACACGGTGGACTTGGAAACATTTATTATACAGACGGCAAACAAGGAAAAGTAATCAAAATTAAAATTAAAGGTAGAAATGGAGAACAAGGTTCTTTGCCTCAAGCAATGAGGTCTTCTTTATCAAAAAATTTAAAAATTAAAGATAATGAACATTTGTCTCTTGCTGGCGTATTTAGAGTATTAAATGGAAAAATAAGATCGCATGTGCAACCTGATTATAAAGATATTAAACACGAGTATTATGATCCAAAACAAATGAAATGTGTAAAAGATTTTCTTCAATTTTATGAACCGGTTGGACCAAAATTACAATGTTATTCTATTCTTTGGACTGGTGATCCTACTGGAGGAGAATTAAATCTAAGAGAGTCTGGTGAACATACTCATTTTCATTCTTACGAACATGACAGAGATGCAGGACATTATCATTTTGATGTATCACCTGAAGAAATAGAATATGAAGGTTATTTTAATACCGCAACAGAAGTACATAGAGTTAATAACATTTATAAAGAACTATTAAGTAAAAATAGTATTGAATAGAAAACTCAATGAGTTTAAATTTATTTAAATGAAAAGACAGTTCAAGTATCCTAAGCACTTCGAAGAACAAAAAAAAATCCCAAAACTTACTCAAAAAAGAATTCAATTAGCAGAAATATCACTTGGAGATTTTGAAGGAAGATTAGCTAATGAATTATTGAATTGGTTTTCTTTAACCCCACAACATTGGATAATGTTACATATGGTTATGCTTGCTTATTACAAAAATAAATCAATAACTAAAAATCAATTACTTAAAGTAATTGAAAAATCATATTTAACTTCAAATGTTTATATCGATACTGCAATTAAAAAAGGTTATTTTAGAATTATAAGAAACGAGAGGGACAAGAGATCTATATTTATTTTACCTTCAGTAATTACCATTAAAACCTTTGAGGAATTTATTGATAGGAGAGATATTCTATATAAAGGAATTAAATGAAGAATATCTATACTTGGGCTGCTAAACCGGCAAAACGAACTTTGACTGTTGGGGATTTAAAAGCAGCAAAAGGAAAAAGAAAATTTACACAAGTTACAGCGAATAGTGTTGAAGAAGCCGAAGCAGCTGAAAAAGCAGGTTTTGATATGATTATATCAAATGCAAAAAATGTACTTCCTGTAAGAGAAGGCTCAAAAAATTTATTTTTAACAGCTGCTTTGGTGTTGAATGAGTTTGTAACTGCAGAAGATATTATGCGTGGAGCTTTTAAAGCATTAGAGAATGGTGCGGATGCAGTTATGACACCAAGAAGTATGGATATAGTTGAAATGCTGGCTAAGGAAGATGTTCCAGTAATGGGGCATTTAGGTTTAGTTCCAAGAAAATCTACTTGGATTGGTGGCTTAAGAGCAGTTGGCAAAACTGCTGATGAAGCTTACGAACTTTTTCAAAAATTTAAAAGATTAGAAGACGCAGGTGCGTTTTCGGCTGAGTGTGAAGTAATACCTGAAAACGTAATGGGTGAAATTTCAAAGCGTACAGACATAGTTACTGTTTCATTAGGTTCAGGTAAAAACGCTGATGTAATGTATTTATTTATGGAAGATATCTGTGGCGACACAGAAAATCCCCCAAGACATTCAAAAGCATATGGAAATTTATTGAAACTTAGAAATGAAATAAAACTAGAAAGAGTAAAGGCTCTAAAGGCTTTTAAAAAAGATTCAATGAATGGAAAATTTCCTGGAAAAAAACAATCTTCTAATTTAGAAGAAAAACAATTCGAGGAATTTTTAGAACAACTTGATTAGTAAGTTGAGTTATCGTCTTTTTTTGATAAAGAACCCTTCATTTTATCTACTGTGGCTTTAGCGCCAGCACTTAAAGCTCTTAAATCAGATGCTATAGTCACAAAATCAAAACCTTTTTCAATCATCTTGGTAGCATATTCTGTAGTACCATTATGTATTCCTGCAAAAATATTATTTTTTTTAGCATGTTCTAAAATTCTTAAAATTTCAGAATAAGCTTTTGTAGTCTCTGACCTATCAAAACCAGGTTTTTCACCTATTGCTAAACTTAAATCTGCTGGGCCAATATAAATACCATCGACACCTGGTGTAGACATTATCTCGTCAAGATTTTCTAAAGATTCTTTTGTTTCTATCATTGCTAATTTTAGTATTTCTTCATTAGCGTGATCAGCATAATCAGCTCCACCATAAATTAGCCCTCGTATAGGGCCAAAACTTCTGTAGCCATCAGGTGGATACATGCATGCTTGAACAAAATTTTCTGCCTCTTTTTTATTGCTTACCATTGGACAAACAATTCCATAACAACCAGCATCTAAAATTTTCATAATTTGACCTGGTTCATTCCAGTTAACTCTAGCTAAAGGAGTTACATCTGTTGTTGATATTGTTTGCATCATTGGAAGTGCATTACTGTAATCAACTAAACCATGTTGCATATCTACTGTAAGAGAATCCCATCCTTGATGAGCCATTGCTTCAGCAGATGCTGTGCTAGGAATGGCACACCAACCATTGATTACAGGCTTACCTTCCTTCATCATTTGTTTGATTTTATTTTTTCTCATTTTCTAGATTTTTAAACCCATGTGAGTGTATTTCACATTTAGATAATCTTTTATTGCACCTGAACCACCTTCACGTCCATAACCAGTTTGTTTTATTCCTCCAAAAGGTGCTTCAGCAATAGCAACAACTCCAGTATTAACTGCAACACAACCTGACTCTAATTTCTCAGACCCAATGTGAGCTTTGTCCATAGAATTAGTGTATAAATAACTACATAATCCTAAGTCATTATCATTTGCTCTTTCAATTACCTCATCAAAAGTTTTAAAAGTTAAAATTGGAACTAGTGGACCGAAAGGCTCTTCTTTCATGATTGTAAAATTATCTTTAACGTCATCAAAGACTGTTGGTTCATAATAATATCCCTTATTGAAACCAGAGGGTTTTTGTCCACCCATTAAAACTTTAGCTCCTTCCTTTTTAGTAGTTTCAACTAGTTTTTCTATTTCTTCTAATCTCTTAGCAGTAGTTAAAGGGCCCAGATCCACACCTTCGTCCATACCGTTTCCAATTTTTAATTTTTTTGCTCTTTCAATGAAAGCATTAACAAAATCCTCTTTTCTGTTTTCTTGGATATAAAATCTATTAGGTGAAATACAGACCTGACCGTTATTTCTAAATTTACCAGTTATTGCTATATCAGCTACTTTGTTCATATCTACATCTTCACACACAATAAAAGGTGAGTGTCCACTAAGTTCCATAGTAACTCTTTGAACTTTATCAGCTGCTTTTTTTAAAATAATTTTACCAACTCTAGTTGATCCAGTAACTGAAACTTTTTTAATTATATCCGACTCCATTAATTCATTAGATATTTCAGCAGGATCGCCTGACAAAAGACTAACGACACCATCTGGTACACCTGCTTCTTTGCAAATATTTACTAATTCCATTACAGCGCCAGGAGTAATTACATCTGGTTTACAAATTACTGAACATCCTGCAGCTAGAGCAGTAGAAATTTTTCTAGATGCTAAAACTATTGGGAAATTCCAAGGAACTAAAGCTGCAACAACCCCCACAGGCTGATAATAAACATGAACTCTAGTATCTGGAAATCTACTTTGTTGTGTTTGACCATAAATTCTTTTTGTTTCTTCAGCATTCCACTCAAAAATATCAGCTCCACCACCAACTTCACCAACAGCTTCTGCAAGAGGTTTTCCAACTTCAAGAGTTAACCATTTTGCTATAACATCTTTTTTCTCTCTCATCATGTCTGCAATTTTTCTAAGTACATAAGCTCTTTGCCATGGCGCAGTATTTTTCCAAACTTCTAAACCTTTTTCTGCAGACTTTAATGCTTTTTGTACTTCAATAGATGAAGCTTTTGATGCTTTTCCAATTACTTCTTCTGTTGCAGGGTTGATTACGTCGTAAGTTTCTTTTTTTTCTGCTTGTTGCCACTTACCATCAATGAATTGTCCAAATTTTTCGTACATAGAATTTATTTTTAAGTTTACTTAGTTAGGTTTTTTATTTTATAAATAGAATTATATATAAACACTATACATATTAAAAGATAAACATATTAATGAAAAAAATTACTCTCACATGTGCTCACGCGATAGTAAAATATTTGATTGCTCAGAAAATATTAATTAATGGTAAAAAAGAACCTTTATTTCCAGGTGTCTTTGGGATCTTTGGACACGGAAATGTAGCTTGTTTAGGTCAAGCACTAGAAGAAAGTAAAAAAGAACTTCCAACATATAGAGGACACCATGAACAAAATATGGCTCTTACTGGAATTGGTTATGCTAGGGCAAAAAGACGACAACAAATTTTTGTAGCAACATCTTCTGTTGGGCCTGGTGCAACAAATATGGTTACAGCTGCAGCAGTTGCTTTGAGTAACAGATTGCCTATTTTGTTTCTACCAGGAGATACTTATGCAAACAGAATGCCAGATCCGGTATTGCAACAAGTTGAGCATTTTAATAATCCTGGAATAACAGCTAATGATGCGTTTAAACCAGTTACAAGATATTTTGATCGAATAACTAGACCAGAACAGATTATCCAATCATTTCCAGCAGCAGTTCAAACAATGCTAGATCCTGCAGACTGTGGTCCAGCATGTATTGCTTTAAGCCAAGATGTACAAGGTCAAACCTTTGATTATCCAGAAGAATTTTTTAAAGAAAGAGTAAATGTAATTAGAAGACCAAGACCAGATGAATTTCAAATTAAAGAGGCAGCAGAAAAAATTAAGTCATCTAAAAATCCAATTATAATTTCAGGTGGTGGGGTTTTTTACTCAGATGCAATGGAGGAGTTGAGTCAGTTCGCGATCAAACATAATATACCAGTTACGCAAACTGTAATGGGATATTCTACAATGAAAAGAGACCATTCTCATTTTGCAGGTCAAATTGGTGGTTTAGGTGGAAAAAATACAAATACTTTAGCAAAAGAAACAGATTTAGCAATTGCAGTTGGAACCAAACTTGCAGATTTTACAACTGGATCATGGGCAAATTTTGAAAACAAAAATTTTAAACTAGTTTCAATAAATGTATCAAGATTTGATGCTAACAAACATTTAGCGCAAGCTGTCATTGGAGATGCTAAAGTTTCATTAACAGAGCTTTCACAAGTATTAGGTAGTTGGAAAGCTGGAGAAGAATGGAATAAAAAATCTCAAATTGAACTCAAATCATGGAATGATCATATAGATAAAGAGAGTGCGCCGACAAATCAAGAAGTTCCAAGTTATGTCCAGGTAATTGGTGCAATTTATAGAAACTCTGACCCAACAGATATTGCAGTTACCGCAGCAGGAGGCTTAGTTGGTGAAGTTGTTCAAGTTTGGAGACCTAGAGAATTAAATACTCATGAAACAGAGTGGGGTTTTAGTTGTATGAGTTATGAAATTTCAGGAGCACTTGGAATAAAAATGGCAAATCCAGATAAAGAAGTAATTTCTTTTGTAGGAGATGGCTCTTATCTTTTAAATAACACAGATATTTATTCATCAGTTATTACAAAAAATAAATTAATAATTATAGTTTGTGATAACGGTGGGTTTGCAGTTATCAATCGACTTCAATTATTTAAAGGTGGTAAAGAATATAACAACTTATTAAAGAGCTCTAATACTCCTGGATTAGTTGATGTTGATTTTGCAAAACACGCAGAAAGTATGGGAGCTAAATCTGAACATGTCAATTCAATTTCAGATCTTGAAGCTGCATTTAAAAGAGCAAAAGCATCTGATGTAACATACGTTATTTCAATTAAAACTCATGCTTATAAGTGGGTTGAGGGTTCTGCTTTTTGGGACAGTCCAACACTTGAAATTCCTAAAACTAAAGAAAATGAAGAGGCTTTAAAACTTTATAAAGAAGGAAAAGATAAACAAAGACAAGGCGTATAAATCTTTATGAATAAAATTTTTAAGGTCGGTCTTATAGGCTGTGGTCACATTGCCGAGACATACTTTAGAGGGCAACAATATTTTAATAATTTTAAAATAATTGCCTGTGCAGATATTAATCAAAAAGCAGCCGATAAATGCGCAAAATTATACAATATTAAATCTAAAACAGTTTCAGAAATTTTAAAAGATAATGAAATAGAAGTTATTTTAAATTTAACAATTCCACAATCTCATTATTCAGTATCAAAAAAAGTTTTGAACTCAGGTAAACATGTTTATTCAGAAAAACCACTAGCAACTTATTTTGCAAAAGGTAAAGAACTCGTCTCACTAGCAAAAAAAAATAAACTTTATCTTGGAAATGCTCCAGATACATTTTTAGGCGGAGGAATTCAAAAAGCTAGAGAATTAATTGACTCAGATTTGATTGGAGAGATTAAACTTGGTAATGCAATTTTCGCATTCCCTGGAGTAGAGTCTTTTCATCCAAAACCTGAGTCTTGGTATAAAAAAGAAGGAGGTCCAGTAATAGATATGGGACCATATTTTTTTACAACATTGGTAAATTTACTTGGGCCTGCAAAACAAGTTCAAGGAAGAACATTAACTGCTTTTAAAAAGAGAATTTATGGAGTGGGACCTAAAAAAAACAAATCATTTAAAGTGGAAACACCTACAACATATTTAGCAACAATCCAATTTCACAGTGGTGCTATAATTCAGGTAACACTCTCATTTGATGTAATTAATCATCAAAGAAACCATATGGAGCTTTATGGTACAAAAGGATCGATTATTGTTCCAGATCCTAATATGTTTGGGGGTTCTGTTTTTATTTCTGTTACAGAGGGTGGAAAATGGGGTGAACACAAAACAGACAAGATGCATTTAGGAAAAATAAATATAACTTCATCTAGTGGAAGATCAAATGAAGCTGCTACAAATGCAAACTATCGGAGTGTTGGTTTATCTGAAATGTTATTTTCTATTCAGAAAAACAAAAAACATAGGTGTTCAGGTGATTTATCTTTACATGTATTAGATATAATCGAGTCAACCATGAGGGCAGCTAACACAGGAACTCC
This sequence comes from uncultured Pelagibacteraceae bacterium, assembly GCA_902522385.1. Taxonomy (GTDB): domain Bacteria; phylum Pseudomonadota; class Alphaproteobacteria; order Pelagibacterales; family Pelagibacteraceae; genus Pelagibacter. The sequence goes on along the minus strand of CABYVK010000001.1, from coordinate 94,814 downwards.
TCAAAAAATACAAACAAAATGTGATAGACCAAAAAAATTTACTGAAGAAGAAGTAAAAAAAATTTTAATTTAGATGTCAAAACCAATTGTTATATCTGATCCTTTTCCAAGAACATTGGATCTGATTTTTACAAAAAAAAAATTAAAAGAATTAAAAACAAAATATAAAGTTTTAATAGCACCTAATAAAAAAAAAAGACAATTTTATGAAAACCATATTAATAAAGCTACTTTCATTATGGGTCAGCCAGACTTAGATAAAAAAATTTTGTCAAAAGCAAAAAAATTAAAAGCAATAATAAATGTTGAAAGTAATTTTATGAATAATGTTGATTATACTTATTGTTCACAAAAAGGAATCCATGTAATTGCAACCTCTCCAGTATTTTCAAAGCCTGTAGCAGAAATTGCATTAGGAATGACACTTTCTTTATTAAGAAATATTCATAATGCTCATTTTGATTTTGTAAAAGGTAAAGAGAAATATGGATTAGAAAGTAATTTAAAAGCATCACTTTTATCGGGAAAAAAAATTGGATTATTAGGATTTGGTGATCTAGCAAAATCTTTATATCCAATGTTGCTGCCTTTTACTAAAGATATAAATGTTTATGACCCTTGGTTGTCTAAGAACAAAATTAAAAGCTTTGGATTTAATCCAGTTAGCCTAAATAATATGTTTAAAACATGCGAAATCATTTACGTATTAGCAGCTGTAACAACTAAAAATAAAAATTTAGTAAATAAACGTTTAATTAATAAAATGAAAACAAATTCATTATTTATACTGATGAGTCGAGCAGCAGTTGTAAATTTTAAAGACTTGATCACGAGAGTTAAAAAGGGAGATATTTATGTAGCTACGGACGTATTTCCTGAGGAGCCAGTGAGAAAAAATGACCCAATCAGAAAAGTTAAAAATATTTTGTTTTCAGCACACAGGGCTGGAGCTTTGACTGAGGCTTTTTTTGCTATGGGGGACATAGTTTTAAAGGACATGCATTTAATATCAAAAAATTTAAAACCTAAATTTTGTAAAAAGGCTGAATTAAAGACAGTAGGATTATTAGCTTCAAAACCAGTTGCAATTAATTGATATTTTAATAATTTTATAATTTATGTCATCAACTAGCAATCCACTACTAGAAGCAAAAGGAATAACAAAATATTTTGGAACCATAACAGCATTGGAGAACGTAAACTTAAAAGTTCACGCAGGAGAATGCTTAGGTGTTGTTGGAGATAATGGAGCTGGTAAATCAACTTTGATGAAAGTATTATCTGGTCTTTATAAACCTAGCGCAGGCTCATTATTCTTTCAAGGTAAAAAGGAAATTTTAGAAAGTCCAAGAGACTCTCAAAACTTAGGATTAGAAATGGTTTATCAAGATCTTGCGCTAGCAGGTAACTTACCAATAGGAGAAAATATATTTCTTGGAAGAGAACCAACAAAAAATTTAGGATTTATAAAATTATTAGACTTTAATAAAATAAAAGAATTAACAAATGCCCATCTAGATAAATTAAAAATAAATGTTAAAAGTGCAGATCAAAAAGTAGAGGAACTTTCAGGTGGTCAAAGACAAGCTGTTGCAATAGCCAGATCTACAGCTTTTAATGCTAAAGTAGTAATTATGGATGAACCAACTGCTGCATTAGCAATCAAAGAAGTGGGTAAAGTATTAGATTTGATTAATAGTTTAAAAAAAACAGGTGTTGGAGTGATTGTAATAAGTCATAGAATGGATGATATATTTACAGTATGTGACAGAGTAATGGCTTTGTTTCAGGGAACAAATTTTGCAGAAGCAAGTCTATCTAATACTTCTAGAGATGAAGTAATAGGTTGGATTATGGGAAAAAAATAAATATGGAAGATAAAGATAAAAAAATTGTAAGTCTTCATTTGAAACTAATGCCATATTTAGAAAAATATGGAATTCTTCTTTTATTAGTAATTATGATTTTGGTTATGCACATATTACAACCAGATGTTTTTTTATCTTGGAGAAATGTAACTAACGTTTTTAAACAAATATCTTGGCAGTCAATGTTAGCTTTGGGAGTATTTATGGTAATCGTGACTGCTGGAATAGATCTTTCTGTCGGTTCAATCATGATGTTGTCATTAATGATTTTAGCTGTAGTTGCTAAAGCTGGAGCGCCTTGGTACATAGTTGTAATTACACCTCTGATTGCAGGGTTTTTATGTGGTCTATTTAATGGCCTAGGTATCACCTTACTTCGCATGCCACATCCTTTTATAATGACTTTGGGTACACTTTATATATTTAGAGGAACTGGAAACTTAATTTCTGGAGGAACTCCCATAAGTGGTTTTACAGATGAAGTTAGGTACCTTGGTCATGGAAGAATTGATCTTCAATGGTTGGGATTAGAAAAATCTCAATATTTACCTGTAAGTTTAGTATTAATTGCAATTGTTTATATAATTTTTTGGATTTTCTTAAATCATAGCAAAACTGGAAAATGGATTTATGCAATTGGGGGAAACCCTAATGCTGCTAGAGCATCTGGAATAAATGTTAACAAAATTTTAGTTATAGTTTATTCATTATGTGGTTTCCTATCTGGTATTGGTGCTTTAATTTTAGCAGGTAGAACTGACTCAGGCTATCCTAACGCTGGACTTCAATCCGAACTTGATGCGATCGCCGCATGTATAATTGGAGGAGCAAGTTTTTTTGGTGGAAGAGGTACAGTCCTAGGAGTATTTGCAGGTGTAATGATTATGGGAATTCTAAGAAATGGTTTAAATTTGATGGATGTAAGTTCTTTTTGGCAGCAAGTTTTGATAGGTTCTATAATAGTTCTTGCCGTTTACATAGATGTATTAAGAAGAGATTTGGGAACTAGAAAGTAAACTATACGTAATTACACTTTTTAGTTGTATTCAAAATTGTCTTATCACCTTTATAAATAGTTGAACTCTTCTCATTTTTTTTATTTAATTAATCTTTAAATAACAATAGGGGAAATAAATGAAAAACTTAACAAAAAAAATTGTTGTTTTTTTTACAGCAATTTTTTTATCAATCAGTTTAGGTTCAGTCTCTTTTGCTGATGGACATGGTAAAAAAATTCTATTCAGTATTAAAGGTCCTGGATCAGGAAACCCTTTTTGGGCATCTGTTACAAAAGGTGCTGAAGAGGAAGCTAAAAAACTAGGTGTTAAATTAATTTTAATTGCGCCTCCTCAAGAAGGAGATGTTCAGGCACAGATAAACCAAGTAGAAGACCAATTGGCAAAAGGTGTTGATGCTTTAGCACTTGCACCAGGAGATCCAAATGCGTTTGCTCCAATCGTTGATGATGCTATTAAAAGTGGAGTTCCAGTAGTATTCGTTGATACAAAAGGAATAAACGAAGGAGTAACTTTTATTGGAACAAACAACATGAATGGTGCAGAGTTAGCTGCAAAATTTATTTGTGATAAAACTCCCAAAGGTTCTGACGTTGCAATTTTAACTGGTATTGAGTCACAGTCTACAGCGTTGTTAAGAAGAGATGGTGCAATAAAAGGTTTTAAAAATTGTGGATTAAACATTGTTGCAACTCAAACTGCTGAGTGGGATACTGCTAAAGGTAGATCTGTAACTGAGTCAATCATTTTAAAAAATCCTAACATCAAAGCTATATTTGCTTCAAATGATAATATGGGCTTAGGTGCTATGCAGGCTCTTAAAGATGCAGACATGAATGATGTAGTTGTGGTAGGATTTGATGCTACTCCAGATGCAGCTACAAGTATCTTAAAAGGAGAAATGACAGCAACAATTGCTCAGTTTTCTTATAACATGGGTGCATATGGAGTTAAATATGCTCTTGAATTAGCTAATGGTGGAAGTATTGATCCAAATATTGATACTGGAACACAATTAGTAACAAAAGAAAACGCTAACGATTTTAAATAATCGATAGATATATAATTTAAAAAAAAGGGTGGAATTTAATTCCACCCTTTTTTTTTATGTAATATAATAATTTATGCTTATTAAAATTGATCCAGTATTAAGCCCAGATTTACTTTTTCATTTAAGATCTATGGGTCATGGAGAAAAATTGATATTAGCTGATGCTAATTTTCCAGCAAATACTACAAACAATAAAGTAATAAGATTGGACGGAGTTGGTATAAAAGAAGCAGCCTCTGCCATACTTTCAGTTTTTCCACTTGATAGTTTTATTAATTCAAAGGGAGGATCTCCAGCTTTAAGAATGGAAGTAGACGATAAACCTGAGGAGTTAACTGAAACTCATAAAGAATTTATTGAAGTTGTAAAAAAAATCTCAGGAGAAAATTGGAATATAGGATCAATTTCAAGACAAGAGTTTTATCAAGAGGCAAAGAAAGCTTATTGTATAGTTACCACAACAGACGCAAGACCGTTTGGTTGTTTTATTCTCACCAAAGGAGTCATTTTACCTGACGGAAACGTTTGGATTTAAAAAATGAAAACTATTTCAGTTTTTGGAGTATTTGTTGCAGATCTTTGCTTCATATCTAATGCGATCCCTGAAAAAGGACAAACTATTCTAGGTTCACAACATATTATTGGACCAGGTGGAAAAGGGTCAAACCAAGCAATTGCAGCAGCCAAACTCAATGGGAGCGTAAATTTTATTACAAAAATTGGCAAAGACAAAAATGGCGAGATGGCTTTAAATTTATATAAAGAATTGGGTATAGACACTGCTTGTATTATTCAAGACCAAAATTATTCAACTGGAGTTGCAGGAATAATGGTAAATGAAAAAACAGGCGAGAATGCAATAAATATAATACCTGGTGCCGCTGGAACACTTACCAATGATGATATTGACAGAAATTTAAATTTTATTGCAAAAGCAGAAATATTTTTAACACAACTAGAAACACCTTATAAAGTTACTAGCTATGCATTAAAAAAAGCTAAAGAAAAAGGACTAGCCACAATATTAAATCCAGCACCAGCATGCAAAATTAAAGATGATGATTTTGAATTAATAGATTTTTTTACACCTAATGAAACTGAAGCAGAATTTTATTTAAATAAAAAAATTGAAACAGAAAAAGATATTAAAAGTGCTTCAGAAGAATTTTTAAAAAAAGGTATTAAAAACATTGTTATAACATTAGGAGAAAAGGGATGTTATTTTGCAAACAAAAAAGAAAACTTTTTCATAGAAGCATTTAAACTAAAAAGCCCAGTCCTTGATACCACTGGTGCAGGAGATGCTTTCAATGGTGCATTAGCTGTAGGGTTATCAAAAGATTTAGATATCAAAGAAGCACTTATTTTTGCAAATCAAGTTGCAGCAATTTCAACTACTAAACAAGGTGCAGCAGCTTCAATGCCATCATTGGAAGATATAAAGAATTATTAATATTATTTTTAAAAATGAATACTGAATATTTTGATCTTAAAAATAAAAGAGCCTTAATATCAGGAGGAGCCTCTGGGATTGGCTCTTCAATTGTTGAACATCTTTGTGGGCAAGGAGTGGAGGTATATTTTTTCGATATTGATAAAAAAGAGGCAAAAAAAACTATTAATAAGATTAAAAAGAAAAAATTTAGAATTCCAAAATTTGTGGAATGTGACATTAAAAATATTAAAAAATACAAATCTTTAATCTTGAGTATAATTAATAAAGGCGGTCCAATTGATATTTTGATTAATAATGCCTCTAATGATCAGAGACATAGTCTAGAAAATATTACTGAAAAAAATTGGGATGAGAGAATGGCAATAAATTTAAAGCATTATTTATTTGCCATACAATCAGTTAAAAAAAGCATGGTGAAAAACAAAGGTGGATCAATAATAAATTTAGGTTCTGTTAGTTGGGTTAGGGGAGCAGTAATGTTTCCAGTATATAGTACTGCAAAAGCAGGAATTCATGGATTAACAAGATCTTTAGCAAGAGATTTGGGGAAACATAATATAAGAATTAACTCAATTGCACCTGGTTCAATCGCAACAGCTAGACAATCCAAATTGTGGCTTAATCCAAAATTTAAAAAGGAAATATTAAAAAATCAGGCTTTAAAAAAACAATTATTACCTGAAGATGTTTCAAAAATGGTTTTATTCTTAGCATCTGATGTTTCATCAGGATGTACAAAACAAAATTTTACAGTGGACGCAGGATTAATTTAGTTTTTTTTATTTTGTGACATCGATAAAGCAATTTTAAAAGAATTTAAAATTGGATCAAGATTAGCTTCATTTTTTCCAGCGATAGCAAATGCTGATCCATGAGCAGTAGTAGTTACTGGTACGGTTAATCCACCCTGAACTGTTACTCCTCTATCAAAGCCAAATGCTTTAAGACCAGATTGAAGTGCATCATGATACATACCAACCATACAATCATGGTTTTTATTTTTATAAGCTACTACAAAAGAGGTATCGCATGGCAATGGCCCATCAACATTGTAGCCAAGTTTTTTTGCTTCCTCAATTGCAGGAATGATTTCGTCTTTTTCTTCTGTACCAAACTCTGCGTGAGGATTAAGAGCTTGAATAGCAATTCTAGGATTCTTTACACCATTTAACTCCATAACCTCATTTATTAATTTTATAGGTTTCATAATATTTTTTTTAGTAATGTGTTGAGCAACTTCTTTAATTGGAATATGAGATGTTACTCTTGCTGTCCAAAAATTATCTATTACATTAAACTCACAACAAAAACTATTTACTTCAAGTTTTTCAGCCATTAACTGTAATTCATCTGAATGTTTATTACCTCCAAGTTTTAAACTTGTCTTATTCATTGGCGCAAAATTAATTGCATCTATTTTTTTTTCTTTAGCAAGAGTTAAAGCTAAATCTAAAGCTTGTAATACGCTTTCCCCAGACTCTTTTGATGGTTCCGCTAATTTATATTTATGATTTTTTCCTTTAGAAATATCTAATAAAAATCTATTTGATTTATCAAAATTTACCTCATCAAAATTTTCTACAACATCTATATTATGTGAAATTCCTGTAATACTATTTCCACTTTCAAATACTTGCTTTTCACCAATTATGACTATGTTTGCTTTTTTTGTCATCTCATCATTTAAAAGCTTTGAAATTAATTCTGGTCCAATCCCAGCTGGATCACCAAGTAGAAGAGCAATGTTAGATTTATTTTCAGTCATTTTTTTCTTTACGTCTTGTAGCAGATTATGTTTAAATTATTAAATATAAATTAACTAAAGAGGGAAATAATGAAAAAAAGCTTTAAACTATTTTTAGCAGCTGCTTTTCTAGTAACTGAATTTTTTGTTGTAGCTCTTCCATTAATGATTACATCAGCTAAAGCTGATGGTCACCCAATACAAGCAATTACACACGCTGGTTTTGGTGGTGGAACTGACGTTACTACTAGAATGATGTTATTAAGAGCAAGAAGAGTCCTTAAGCAAGACATGCAATTAGTAAACAAAAAAGGTGGTGGTGGAGCCGCATCTATGGATTACATGATGTCTTTACCAGCTGATGGAAATCATACTTTAACTTGGACAACAGGTCATGCTGTTTCCATGGCTTTAGGAAAAACTAAAGTTAAGTTAAGTGATATGCAACCACTTGCTAGAGGAACAGATGATCCTCAGTTATTTGTTGTAAATTGTAAAAACGACATCAAAGATGCTAAAAAATTTATTAGTTCTCAAAAATCAAAATCACTAAAATATGGTACTACACATACCGGTGGTATTGACGATGTTAGTGCAATTGCATTTACAAAAAAAGGTGGATTAAAAGATCCAACTATCGTTGCTTACAAAGGTGTTGCGCCAATTAAAACTAACCTTATCAAAGGAGATATAGATGTAGGTGTTTTAAACTTAGGTGAAGCATTAACTGAAATTAATGAAGGTAAACTTTGTGTTTCAGTTGTATTAGCAAATAATAGAATGGCTAAAATTGGAGACTCTCCAACAGCAAAAGAATTAGGTATACCTGTTTCTTTATCTACTGTTAGAGGTTTCGTAACTAAAAAAGGTGCTCCAGCAGACAGAGTAAAACAATTAGAAGCTGGAATGATGAAAGCTATGAGTCACAATTACTACAAAAATTTCTTAACAGAAATTGGTCTTGATGAGACAAGTGTTGTAGGTGCAGATGAATGGGGTAAGCAAATGGAAGAAATGCTTGCTGAGATGACTGCGCAGCTTAAAGCTTTAGGTTACATTAACTAATCTTATTAAAAGAAAGTACATTTGAATATGAAAAATGTACAAAAACAAAAAAGGGCAAACAAAAGTTTGCCCTTTTTTGTTAGAGATGAGTTTAGAGTTTCTCTTGTAATTATTTTAATATCTGTAGGATTATTAATCACAACCTTTACTTTTGATATTGTTCCTCCAATTTTAAATAGAGGAATACAGCCAGCAACATTTCCAAAAGCGCTTTTAGTTTTAATAATAGTAATGACATTTTTAATCTATTATTTGGCAACTAAAAATCCCTGGAAAGTTGAAAAAAAATTACCAAGGTCATTCTTTCTAACTTTATCTAGTTTTATTATTTTTGTAGTAGTTTCTAAAACACTTGATTTCTTTTTAGCAATTTCAGCTTTATCTATATTTGTCTCTTATTGTTGGGGAGAAAAAAGATTATTTTATTTATTACTAGTTGGGATTATTTTCCCAATTATTGTTTTTATATTTTTTGAAACTATTTTAGGTTTAAGATTTCCACCAGGAATAATTACTAACATTTACTATAGTTAAATGGATAATTTATTATTAATGCTGGCACCACTTTTCAGTTCTAAACTATTATTAGTTTTATTTTTTGGGACTTTATTTGGTTTGATATTAGGTGTGTTGCCAGGGTTAGGACCAACTACAGGTGGAGCATTGATCCTACCTTTCACAATGACCCTAGATCCATTATCTGCAATTGTTTTATTAACTTCTATTTATTGTGCAGGAACCTATGGTGGTGCAATAACTGCTGTACTTATTAATACACCAGGGACCCCAGCAGCTGCTGCAACTTGTTTAGATGGCTATCCTTTAGCACAAAAAGGTGAAGCAGGTAGGGCTTTAGGGATGGCAACAGTATCAAGTACAGTTGGAGGTATTTTCAGTGTTGTTATATTAGTTTTTTTTGCTCCTATATTAGCGCAACTTGCTTATGAATTTGGTCAACCAGAATACTTTGCATTAGCAATATTTGGTTTGACGATGCTTGCTTCAATAGGTGAGGGTAGTCCAATTAAAAATTTAATCGCAGGTGCATTTGGAATATTGATTTCTACAGTTGGTAAAGATTTTATGACTTCAATTGATCGTTTTACATTTGGAATCAACGAATTAACTGAAGGAATAGGATTTATACCAGTAGTGGTTGGACTTTTCGCAATGAGTGAGATGTTAACTCAATCAACTTTGATAAATCAAATATTTAATAGGATTGCTTTAAAAGCAATTAAGCTTCCTAGTAAAGATGATTATAAAAAAACGTGGAAAACAATTTTGAGATCAAGTGGGATTGGATCATTTATTGGAGTGCTACCTGCAGAAGGTGGAACGGTTGCATCTTTAATCGGTTATTCTGAAGCTAAGAGATTCTCAAAAAATCCAGAAGAATTTGGTAAAGGATCTATTGAAGGCATTGCTGGTGCTGAGGCTGCAAATAATGCTGCGACAGGGGGTGCGATGGTTCCAACTCTAGCACTCGGTATTCCTGGTAGTGCAACAACAGCTGTTATTCTTACAGGATTGATTATTCATGGAGTTAGGCCTGGCCCAGATTTATTTAGAGAACAACCTGATTTCTTATATGGAATATTTGGTGCTATGTTGATTGCCAATATTCTCTTTTTTATTTTTGGTTTTTTTGGAGCAAAAATATTTGCAAGAATAACTTTAGTTCCTAACAAAATCTTATGGCCAATGATATTCGCAGTTTCAGTATGTGGAACTTATTCTTTAAATCAATCCATAATAGATGTTTGGATAATGTTATTCTTTGGAGTGTTAGGTTTTTTTATGAGAAGATATGGTTTTTCAGTAGTACCAGTTATTATTGGATTAATTTTGGGTGAGTTAGTTGAAGGAACTCTAAGACAATCTCTAGTTATATTTGATGGTAATTGGCTGATGTTCTTCACTAGACCGATTGCTTTAACATTCTTTATTTTGTCTTTAATTGCTTTAGCTTTTCCTTTAATAAGATCAAGAAAATTTAAAAAAAATAATGATTAAGTATGATTTAAATAATCGTGTAGCAGTTGTTACTGGCGGAGCTCAAGGATTTGGTTTAGCAATAACTGAAAGGTTTATTGAAGCAGGAGCAAAAGTAGTAATTTGGGATATTGACGAAAGTGCAGCTAAAGAGGCAATTAACAAAGTAAAATCAGAAAACTTAAGTCATCAAATCGTAGACGTAACTAATTTTGAAATAGTAAATAAAAATTTAGAAGAGGTAGACAAAAAACTTGGAAAAATAGATATTTTTGTCAATAACGCAGGTATTGCAGGTATAAATACCACTGTCGCTGAATATCCTTTAGATGAATGGAAAAAAGTAATGAACTTAAATTTAAATTCTGTTTTTTATTGTTGTAAAGCAGTTGTTCCATTTATGTTAAAAAATAATTATGGAAGAATAGTTAATATTGCATCTATAGCAGGAAAGGAGGGAAACCCAAATGCAAGTGCTTATAGTACCTCTAAGGCTGGCGTTATAGGTTTAACAAAATCTCTTGGTAAAGAGCTAGCGCAAAAAAATATAGCTGTAAATTGTGTAACCCCTGCAGCAGCTAAAACAAGAATTTTTGACCAAATGACTGAAGAACATATAAATTATATGTTATCAAAAATTCCAAGAAACAAATTTGCAAAAGTTGAAGAATTAGCTTCATTAGTAACTTGGTTAGCTAGTGAAGAAAATTCATTTTCGACAGCTGCAGTTTTTGATTTAAGTGGTGGGAGAGCTACATATTAGTTATGCAAGTAGGTATTGATGTAGGAGCAACTAAAATTGAGAGTGTTGTACTTGAAGGGAATGGAAATGAAAAATACAGATCAAGAATATCGTGTCCAAAGGAGTATACTCAAATTATAACTGCGATAAGAGATATTCATAAAAAATTAGAACAAGAGTTTAAACAAGAACTTCCAATTGGTGTTTGTCATCCAGGAGTTCATTCTCCACAAACAGGATTAGTAAAAAATGCTCCAAATATAACTTGGTTAGAAAAAAAACCATTTCAAAGTGATCTACGTAAAGCTCTTGGAAAAGAGGTGTTTTGTGAAAATGACGCAAATTGTTTTGCTTTATCTGAAGCAATAGATGGAGCTGGTACACATTATAAAATCGTATATGGAATTATATTAGGTTCAGGTGTTGGAGGTGGTTTAGTAATAGATAAAAAAATTATTACTGGCTCTAATGGAGTAGCAGGGGAATGGGGACACAACCAAATTCCATATTTTGCAGCTAAGAAAGAAAATTTTGACTCAAGTAATGCAAGAGAAGCAGAAATTGAAAGTTTTTTATCTGGATTAAGTTTAGCAAAAAGATTTAAGAAACTTTATGGAAAAAATTTAAGAACAAACGAAATTTTTGAATTAAATAGAAAACACGATTTAGATGCTGAAAGATTTATTGATGATTTTAAAGTAAATTTAGCAATGTCTCTTTCAAGCATTATAAATATTTTAGATCCTGACGCTTTTATATTTGGAGGAGGAGTTTCAAACGAAATTGATTTTTTGCATGAAATAGATTCATTGGTTAGAAAATTTGTTATTGGAAGAGAGTATGAGGGTGTTTTTTTAAAACCTAGATATGGAGACGCTAGCGGAGTTAGAGGTGCTGCAAGATTAGGAAGAAGCGCGACATATTAGAACTTCAACTAAAAGTAGAATCAAAAAAAAAAAAATTTTTTTTTATTTAAAAAAAATATTGATAAATATAGAAAAAAACTTATTACAATTAACAGTTGTATAAAGTTTTTTTAGTTATCAATTGGGATTTAATCTACTTATAGTTTCGTTTTTAAAAAATAGTTAACTAAATAAAAAGAGGAAGAGAAAATATGAAAAAACTAATGATAGCTTTAATTACATTAGCGTTTACATCTACTTCATCAGTTGCAGGACCTAAGATCGAGGTATTGCACTGGTGGACGTCTGGTGGTGAAGCTGCTGCACTTAAAGTTTTAAAAGATGATTTCGCTGCAAACGGTGGTGAATGGATGGACATGCCTGTAACAGGTGGTGGCGGAGACGCTGCTAACGTTGCACTTAAAGCAAGAATCGTTGCTGGAGATCCTCCATCTGCATCTCAAATCAAAGGACCTACAATTCAAGAGTATGACCAAGAAGGTGTTGTAGCTCCTTACAATATTGATCCAATTGCTCAATCTGAAGGTTGGGATAATTTGTTGGATCCAATGATTGCAGCAGTTCATAAATGTCAAAACAATAGTGGACCTTACTGTGCTGCACCAGTTAACATTCACAGAATTGATTGGATGTGGGCAAACAAAGCTGTATTTGATGCTAATGGTATTTCGGTTCCAACAACTTGGGATGAAGTAAATGCTGCTGCTGAAAAATTGAAAGCTGCAGGAATAATTCCGTTTGCACATGGTGGTCAAGCTTGGCAAGATGCTACAGTATTTGAGGCAGTTGCCATGGGTATTGGTGGAAATAATTACTACAAAAACTGTTACGTTGATCTTAAAGAAAGTTGTTTAAGAAGTGAGACTACGGTTAAAGTTTTTGATCAAATGAGAAAGCTACAAAGCTATACTGACGAAGGTAGCCCAGGAAGAGACTGGAACGTTGCTACTGGTATGGTAATTGAAGGAAAAGCTGGTTTCCAAATTATGGGTGACTGGGCAAAAGGTGAATTTACAGCTGCTGGAAAAGTTCCTGGTGTAGATTACTACTGTGCTCCTACTCCTTCTAATAATGGATACTTATACAATGTAGACAGTTTTATATTCTACAAAACTAGCGATCCAGATAAACAAGAAGGTCAAAAACTATTAGCAAAACTAATGATGGGTAAAAACTTCCAAAAAGTTTTTAACCTATACAAAGGTTCTATTCCAGCTAGACTAGATGTTCCAATGGATGAGTTTGATAAATGTGCAAAAACATCTAACTCTGATATTAAAACAGCAGGTGCTAGCGGTGGATTAGTACCAAGTTTCGCTCATGGAATGGCTCAAGGAAATACAATGAAAGCTGCCTTACAAGATATCATTACAGAGCACTTTAATTCTGATATGTCATCTGTAGACGCTGCTAACGCTTTAGCTGACTCAGTTTTAGCTAATATGTAGTCCTTAAAAATTAAAAGGCCACTTTTGATTAAGTGGCCTTTTTTTTAAATCGAAAAAATATTTATAATGTTCAAGTGGTTAGAAAAAAATTTACCTAAAATTGTAATGGCTCCAGCTGTTGGTTTGATTGGTTGGTTTGTTTATGGATTTGTACTTTGGACTTTATATATATCTTTTACAAATTCTAAAATTCTACCAAAGTATGAACTTTGGGGATTTGGACAATATGAAAAACTTTGGGCATCAAGAAAATGGCTTATTGCAGTAGATAACCTTCTTATTTTTACAGCACTATTTTTAATTTTTTGTGTTGTTATAGGAATAATTCTCGCAATTTTTTTAGATCAAAAAATCAGAGCTGAGGGTTTGCTTAGAACTATTTATTTATATCCAATGGCATTATCTTTTATTGTGACAGGAACTGCTTGGAAATGGATATTAAATCCAACTTTAGGTATCCAAAAAATGTTTAGAGACTGGGGTTTTGAGAACTTCACATTTGATTGGTTAGTAGATAGGGAGATGGCCATTTATACCATAGTTATTGCAGGCGTTTGGCAATCTGCAGGGTTTGTGATGGCGCTATTTTTAGCTGGATTAAGGTCAGTAGAAGATGAAATTGTTAAGGCAGCAAAAATAGATGGCGCAAGTTTATTTACGGTTTACTGGAAGATTTTACTTCCAATGATGAGACCAGTATTTTTTACAAGTTTTGTTATATTAGTTCATATATCTATAAAAAGTTATGATCTCATCGTTGCACTAACACAAGGTGGCCCAGGTATTTCTACGACTATGCCTGCTTTATATATGACCCAAACTGCATTTCATAAAAGTCAGGTTGGTTTATCAGCAGCGAGTGCAATGATGATGTTTATGGCTGTAGCTGCTGTAATTATCCCATATTTATATTCAGAGCTAAGGAGAGAGAATGCAAGATAGTTTCAAATCTTCCTCTTATCAGCAATTAGAACAAAAATCTAAATATACAAACATGTTTTTGAGATGGTTTTTATATTTTATTTTAATTCTTTTTGCCTCTTATTTTATTTTTCCACTTTACGTGATGGTCGTTACTTCGTTAAAAACAATGGAAGAGATCCGTCAAGGAACTCTTTTAAGTTGGCCAAGTGGATTAAATTTGGAATCTTGGGCAGTAGCATGGGGAGGCAGAGGATATGGAGCCGGTGATACTTTTTTAAGACCATATTTTTGGAATTCAATTAAGATGGTTGTACCTGCAGTATTTTTTTCAACATTTATTGGAGCGATGACAGGTTATGTTTTAACAAAATGGAGATTTAAAGGAGATCAGTGGGTTTTTCTTTTTTTATTATTTGGATGTTTCATACCTTTTCAAGCAATATTGCTACCAATGGCTAGAACCCTTGGAGTATTAGGAATTTCAAATTCAGTAATTGGGTTAGTTTTAGTTCATACAGTTTATGGGATACCTTTTACCACATTATTTTTTAGAAATTATTATATTTCTGTTCCAACAGAATTAGTTAAAGCTGCCAGAATAGATGGAGCTGGATTTTTTAAAATATTTTTCAAAATTTTACTCCCAATATCAGCACCAATTATTGTAGTAACTGTAATTTGGCAGTTTACCCAAATATGGAATGATTTTTTATTTGGATCAACCTTCTCATTTGGAGAAGCAGCACCAATACAAGTAGCATTAAATAATATGGTTTTATCAAGTACAAGTGTGAAAGAATATAATGTAGATATGGCTTCAGCTATTATAGCCGGTATTCCAACACTTATAGTCTATGTATTAGCAGGTAAATATTTTATTAGAGGATTAACTTCAGGAGCAGTGAAAGGATAACAATGAAAACGTTAAAAATTGAAGAACTATCAAAAAACTTTGGATCGACTGAGGTTTTAAAAAAAATTAATTTAGAAATAGATGAAGGAAATTTCCTAGTTCTTTTAGGACCATCTGGATGTGGAAAATCAACTTTATTAAATATTATTGCAGGATTAGAAACGATTAATGAGGGTGATGTTTTTATTGATGATTATAATGTCAGCAAAGTAGAGCCAAAAGATCGTAATATTGCTATGGTTTTTCAATCTTACGCTCTATATCCATCTATGAATGTTAAGGAGAATATGATTTTTGGTCTTAAACAGGCAAAAACATCAAAGGAAAAAATACAAGAACAGCTAGAAAAAGTCTCAAAATTTCTACAGGTAGATCAATTGTTAGAAAGAAAACCTTCTCAATTATCTGGAGGACAACGACAACGTGTTGCTATTGGTAGAGCTCTCGTAAGAGAGCCAAGGATATTTTTATTTGACGAACCTTTATCTAACTTAGATGCAAAGCTACGGGTTGAAATGAGGAGAGAAATAAAAAAACTTCATCAACAGCTAAAAACAACAGTTGTTTATGTGACCCATGACCAAACAGAGGCTATGAGTTTGGGTACTAACATTGCAATTATGAATCATGGAGTAATTCAACAAAATGATACTCCTGAAATGATTTATAATAAGCCAAGCAATACTTTTGTTGCAGACTTTATTGGATCTCCATCAATGAACCTTATTAAGGGAATCTTAAAAGAAAATTCAGGAGGCTTATTATTTACAGTTAGTGGATCAAATTTTGAAATTCCAATAAAAGATTATGATTTTAAAGATAAATCAAAATTAAATAATAAAGAGGTTTTCTTTGGTATTAGACCAGAACATATTTTCTTTAAAAAATTTAATGAAAGTGATTTTGAAATTAATTTAAGAGCAAATCTTAGTGAATACATAGGTCATGAGCAAATAATGACATTTGATTATGCAAATCAAGAAGTTTTAGCTAAATTTCCATCTACAATTAAAATAGATCTGGGGAAAGAAACAAAATTATACTTTGATTTAACACAAGCATCTTTGTTTGACGCTCAAACAGAGGAAAGAATATAATATGAAAGTAAAATATTCAGATTTAAAAAATAAAAGAATATTTATAACTGGTGGAGGATCAGGAATTGGCGCATCAATCGTTGAACATTTTTGCGAGCAAGGAAGTGAAGTTCATTTTGTTGATATTGATTTAAAAGAGACAAAAAAACTTTTAAACAAAATTAAGAAAAATAAATTTAGAACACCAACATTCATTGAATGTAATTTGTTAGATATCAATAAATTAGAAAAAATAATCAAAAATATTATTGTAAAAAAAGGTCCAATACATGCTTTAATTAATAACGCGGCCAATGATGATAGACACACAACAGACCAGGTGGATGAAAAATATTGGGAAAATAGAATGGCAATCAATTTAAAACATTATTTTTTTGCAGCTAAAGCTGTCGTTAAATCTATGAAAAAAATGAAAGCTGGCTCGATTGTAAATTTGAGTTCAGTCTCATGGATGTTGGGAGAAGGAGATAAAGTGGTTTATGAAACTGCAAAATCTGCTGTTGTAGGTTTAACAAGATCATTTGCACAAGAGTATGGGAAATATAATATCAGAACAAATTCAGTTGTACCTGGTTCAATTGCAACTGAAAGACAAATTAAACATTGGTTAACACCAAAATATAAAAAGCTTATCTTAGACAGCCAAGCTTTAAAAAGACAGTTAAAACCAAACGATGTAGCTCAGTTAGTGATGTTTTTAGCATCAGATCAATCATCTGGATGCACAAAACAAAGCTTTATTGTTGATGGTGGTATAACTTAAACTAGGTGAAAGTTGAAAGCTCTATAATTCAAAATAAATTTCTAAGAGTTCAAACTCTTAATTATGGTGCCAGTCTTTTTGAAGTTTATCACAAGAAAAAGAAAATAAATTTAATTTTAAATTTAGGATCAAAAGAAAACTATCAGTACAAACACCCAAGTGTTGGATCTACTTGCGGAAGATATGCGGGTAGAATTTCTAATTCAAAATTTAAGATAGGTAATAAAAAATTTATTTTAAATGCAAATGAAGGAAAAAACACACTTCATGGTGGTAAAGTTGGTTTCTCAATTCTTCCCTGGAAAAAATTAAATCAAACAAAAGAAAAAGTAATATATCAAATCAATTCAATAGATAACGATCAAGGTTTTCCAGGAAATCTCGTTGTCAATTGCACTTATCAATTAAGAAATAAATTTCTGATTATAAAATATGAATACAAATCAAATAAAACCACTCATGTTAATTTAACTAATCATAGTTATTGGAATTTAGAAAAAAATAAAAAAAATATGATTTATAATCATAAGTTAAAATTAAACTCATCTAAATATCTTCAAATAGATAAAAACTTAATCCCAACTGGTAGTTTCAAAAATGTAAAAAAATCTATTTATGATTTTTCAAATTTTGAAAATATCGGTAAAAAATTAAATTACTTTAAAAATAAAAAGCTTAATATTAAATTTAAAGGTTTTGATACAACTTTTGTTGTAAAGAAAAATATTAGAAATTTAGTTGGAAATTTAAAAAATAATAATACTAATATTCAAGTTGATTTTTTTTCAAATTTACCTGGTGTTCAACTTTATTCAGCACAAAATTTGAATTACAAAAAAAAATTATTTCCTTATCAAGGCATTTGTATAGAAACACAATATTTTCCTGATGCACCAAACAAAAAAAATTTTCCAAGTACTTTAATTAAACCTAATAAAAGGTATACATGCTTTACAAAAATTAAAATTAATTAGTTTATGAGTAAAAAAATTAATATTTCAATTATTGGAACAGGATTGATGGGTCTACAACACATAAAAGCTATTCAAAAATCAAAGAAAGCAAATCTTCATTCAATTGTAGATATTAGTAATAATGCTAAAAATTTATCAAAAAAATATAAAATTCCATTGTATTCAAATGTATCAGAGCTTTTACACTCAAAAAAACTTGATGCTGTAATAGTTGCTACCCCTAATCAATTGCATGAAAAACATACTGTAAGTTTTTTAAAAAATAAAATACCTGTCTTGTTAGAAAAACCTATTTCAGACAATATTCAATCTGCAAAAAAAATTATAAGTAGCGCATATAAGAATAAAACTCCATTGCTAATTGGATATCATCGTAGACACAATTCAATAGTCTCTAAAGTAAAGGACGTTATTAACAAAGGTAAATTAGGTAAAATTGTTTCTGCAAATGTTTTATGTTGGTTGTATAAACACAAAGCATATTACAAAGAAAAATGGAGAGTTAGTAAAGGTGGTGGGCCTTTAGGTATCAATTTAGTTCATGACATTGATATGATTTGTTATTTATTGGGTTCAATAAAATATGTTCAAGCATTTACAACAAATATAACAAGAAAATTTAAAGTAGAAGATACAGCTACAATAAGCTTGATCTTTAATTCAGGAGCACTTTGTACACTAAATTTGTCAGATACAATTGTTGCACCATGGAGTTATGAATTAACTGCTGGAGAAAATCCTGCATACCCAATTACAAACCAATCTGCATATATGATTGGAGGCACAAAAGGTTCTTTACAGTTTCCTAATCTTAAATATTGGTTCTATAAAAAAGAACGAAGCTGGTGGAACAAGATTTTTGTTAATAAAGATAAAAACAAAAAAGATGACAATACATTAGTAAACCAAATTGACCATTTTGCTGATGTAGTGACTAAAAAAGCTAAACCAAAAGTGAATGGTAATGATGGTTTAATTTCTCTCAAAATTTTTGCAGCAATAACTAAAAGTGCAAAAACTGGTAAAAAAGTAAGAATATAAAATTTTTATTAAAATTTAAATCATTCATTGTTTTGACATATTTTATTTGTTAACTTTTTACATGAAAAAAATTATCTTACTTGCTTTATTTAGTTTGTTATTTTTCACTAATTCAAATGCTGCATGTGATGATCCTTTAACAGAAGGTGTAGATTATTCTAATTGTAGATTTTCAGATTCTCAAGATTTACAAGGGAGCTATCTTCCAAATTCAAATCTTTCTTTTGCAAGTTTTATTCAAGTAAATTTTGATAAAAGTATTATGATGACATCAAATTTATCATTTGGAACTTTCCCAGAGTCTACATTTGTAAGAGCTAATCTTTATGAATCTGTTTCTATAGGTGCAAATTTTGAAAAAACTAATTTTACAGGAGCTAACTTAACCAGAGTTGATTTTATGGGAGCAACTTTAATCGAAGCAAATTTTCAAAACTCTAACTTAATGGAAGCTAATTTTACATCATCTAATATTATGAATGCTAATTTTGATGGAGCTAATTTAACTGGAGCTACTTGGACTAATGGTCAAACGTGTGGTCCAGAGTCAATTGGTACTTGTAAACAATAATTAATGAATACCTCTGTCAATACTGATGACGTTATTTTTAATTTTTTTAAACAAATTTGTGATGAAAAAGATGATCAAAAATGTATTGAGCTTGGGAAAGAATGGATAAAAGCAATGGAAACAAATTTGTCTGAAATGGAGAAAAACTTAAATGGAGCTGATTACATTAAACATAAAGATGATATTCAAAGTAACAGAAACCATCTTAATAGCTTAAAAAATAAAACTTCATCTGAGTGGAGAGAATACGCTACAGAATGTATGATAGATATAATGAACCACAAAAATCAGAAATAATAAAATTTTAAAAAGACTTTCCTTAATAAAAAATATATATTAAATATATTAAAAAGGGGTGTCTTAACAGACTGAGATCATACCCAAGGAACCTGTCCGGTAATTCAGAAAGGGATAAAATGGATAAAACATATTTGTTAAATCAATCAACCTCCTTAATATTAGTTATTACAATTAGTTTAATATTTGCTTTCTTGGGAATTTTTCATTCTAAAAAATTTAAAGGAATTAACAATTATTTGACCGCAAATAGAAACATTGGTTTATTTTCACTTACCACAAGTCTTGTAGCATCTGCTTTAGGGGCCTGGATTATATTTGGTCCAGTTGCAGCTGCAACATGGGGTGGAGTAGGTGCTGTTATTGGATATGCATTTGGTACGGCTTTTCCAATGATTTTCTTAATTTATTTTGGAAAAAAAATTAGAAATGAATTTCCAAAAGGATCTTCTTTAGTTGAGTTTATGAGAAAGAAATTTAGCAAAAGCCTATTTAAGTTAATTTTGTTAATGACAGTCTTTTATATGTTCATTTTTCTTTGTGCAGAAGTAACAGCGGTTGCTGTATTAATCAACTATATATCTGGAACAGAATTGTGGATTACAGCATTAATAGTTTTAATAGCTACCTTAAGCTATACTCTTTATGGGGGATTAAGAGCATCAATATTTACTGATAATATTCAAATGATTGTAATTGGTGTTTTGTTATTTATTTTGATTTCAATTATTAGTTCCTCTTCAGGAAATAATTTTTCCTTTTCCTTAATTCAAGAGAAAAATCCTCAATTATTAAGCTCAAAATATATTCCAGGATATACTGCTGGATTAACTTTTTTTATTGCAGTTGCTGCAACTAATTTATTTCATCAAGGAAATTGGCAAAGAGTATATGCAGCAAAAGATTATCAAATATTAAAAAAAGGTTTGGTAATTTCTTTCTTTATTATTGTTCCAATAGTTTTCTTAATGGGCTTTATTGGAATGGTTTCATTTTCAATGGATCCATCTGTTAGACCTGATTTAGGATTTTTTAGTTTATTATTAAAAGATCAATCAGAAATTTTGTCCTTATTGATCGTTATCCTTGGTCTTGCATTAACAATTTCAACCGTTGATACTTTAGTTAATGCTATTTCTAGTTTGTTTGTAGTTGATGGTAAAGCAACTTTTAACTTAGATAAAAAATCTAATTATTTAAAGATATCTAAATATTTCATTTTAATCTTGTCTGTAATTGCTTTTGGTGTTGCTTCAAAAGGATTTGATATTTTATATTTATTCTTACTTGCAGATTTATTTTGTTGTGCGTTTGTAGTGACTGTTTTTTATAGTTTCTATAACAAAGTAAATGAAAATACCGCTTATGTTTCAATTATAATTGGCCTAGTTGCTGGATTTTTAATGTTTCCATTTCCAGATTTTTCCAAAAGTTTATTAGTGGGAGTAATTTTTCCTACAGATTTATTTTCACCTTTTATAGCTCAATCTTTATTATTTTTATCTTTTTTGATTGCAACTTTCTTTCCAGCAATAATTTTGAAAATTAAATTTAGATAGAGGATTTTAAGGCGTCATAAATAAGTTCTTTAGTGGTCTCACCAATACTTCTGTAAACTTCTTTATTATCCTTAAAAATTAAAAGTGTTGTTTGATATTGAACATTAAAAAATTTAGCAATTTCTTTATTTGTTACATCAAAAGCAAAGTATTCCATATTATCAAAATCTTTTTTTGCTTTTTTTAATACTTCCATTTGACCTGCGCATGATGAACAATATTTAATCCAAGAACTTACCACGACAATTTTTCCTTCTGATAGAGCTTTATCGAACAATTCTTTACTGTAAGTAGTTTCTTTTCCAATTGCTTTGGTGCCAAATGCTAATACAAAACAGACAAATACTAAAAATTTTTTCATAGAAACAAGTTAATGAAAATTTAAATTTATTGTAATACCATAAATTGTCTCTATATATGCTTATCTAAATGTCAAACGATCAAATAAGCATAAATAAGCTCTCAAAAGTATACGACAATGGTTTTGAAGCATTAAAAACATAAATCTTAATATTAAAAAGGGCGAAATTTTTGCTATGCTTGGACCAAATGGCGCAGGAAAAACAACACTTATAAGTATCATTTGTGGAATAGTAAGACCATCTTCGGGCAAGGTAACTGTAGATGAATTTGATATTATTGATAATTATAGAGAAACCAGATCAAAAATTGGTTTAGTTCCACAAGAGTTAACTCTGGAACAATTTGAGACAGTATTTAATAACGTTTCCTATTCCAGAGGTTTGTATGGAAAAAAACCTGACCCAAAACATATTGAGAAAGTTTTAAAAGACTTAAGTTTATGGGATAAAAAAGACTTAAGACTCAGACAATTGTCCGGTGGAATGAAAAGAAGAGTTTTGATTGCAAAAGCATTATCTCATGAACCAACTATTTTATTTTTAGATGAACCAACTGCCGGAGTAGATGTTGAGCTAAGACAAGATATGTGGAAAGTTGTTGAGAGTTTAAGAAAAACTGGTGTTACAATAATTTTAACTACACACTACATAGAAGAAGCAGAGGCTATTGCGGATAGAGTGGGAGTAATCAATCAAGGAGAAATCATAGTTGTTGACGAAACAAAAGAATTATTAAAGAAAATGGGTCATAAGAAACTTACAGTAGACTTACAGGAAGAGGTCAAAGAAATACCAAGTAGTTTAGAAAAGTATAATCTTGAAATAGGAAAAGATAAAATGTCAATTGACTATACTTATAACGTTCAAGCAAAACAAACAGGTATTACAAATTTACTTCAAGATTTAAAAGATTCAGGATTTAAACTGAAAGATCTTAAAACAGAACAGAGTACACTAGAAAAGATTTTTGTAAGTTTAGTAAAGGAAAACAATGAAATTTAATTATTACGCATTTAAAGCAATTTATCTTCATGAGATGGATAGATTTAGACGAACATTGATGCAATCTTTACTATCGCCAGTTTTATCTACTTCTTTATATTTTATTGTTTTTGGTTCAGTAATCGGAGGGTATGTTGAAAATATTGATGGCATTAGTTATGGATCATATATTGTACCTGGTTTGTTGATGCTTACATTATTAACTCAATCAATAAGCAACACATCTTTTGGTATTTTTTTTCCTAAGTTTAATGGAACAATTTATGAAATTTTAGCTGCACCAATTTCAACTCTAGAAATAGTTCTTGCATTTGTTGGCGCAGGAGCAACTAAAACTTTAATTGTAGGTTGTATGATATTTATTACTTCAACTTTTTTTGTTGAAGTTGAAGTGCAGTTCCCAATATTAATGATTTTTCTTTTAGTATTAGTTTCATTTACTTTTGCATTATTCGGTTTTTTAATTGGATTAATGAGTTCTAATTTCGAACAAATGTCAATCATACCAACTCTTGTTATAACTCCAATGGTTTTTTTAGGTGGAAGTTTATATTCTTTAGATATGCTTCCAGAGTTTTGGCAAATAGTTACATATTTTAATCCAGTAGTATATCTTATAAATGGATTAAGATTTTCATTTTATGGAGTATCAGATTTTAATATATGGATAAGTGTTGGTTTAATGTTAAGTTTTTTGATTATTTGTATAGTGATAGTAACAAGTCTTCTTAAAAAAGGTTACAATATAAAAGCATAAGTAATGATTAAATATATTCTTCCTGCAATTATTATTTTTTTGATTGTTTTGTTCTGGGAGAAAATTACCGAATTTGTAGAAAAAAAATTCAATATTAAGCTTAATTATATTGTCGTTAGCTCCATAATTGCTGCAATTGTGGTAATCCTTTTGCTACTTAATTACTAGGATTTATGAACAGTCTTGATGATTCAAATTTTGAAATAAAGGAAATAGATGGGGTTTTTACATTTAAAAATGAAAATACAACAATAGGCTTAGTTAGATTCAATGAGAAAGGCGAGGTAGAGTATATTTTTGTTAATCCAATTTTTAGAAAAAGAGGATTAGCAACCAAGTTATTACAATTAGTAAAAGAAAGAACTGGAAAAGAAATAATACTTCAAGAACCAATTAGTCCTTTAGGATCGAAATTATTAAAATCATTGAATAGATGGAAATAAACTTTTTATTTTTCTTAACTGTTGTTCCTGCCATTATTTTATACGGAATTGCAAAATCAGGTCTGGGTGGCTCTATGACTTTAATTTCTGTGCCATTAATGACGATAGTGATGCCATTAAACCAAGCTTTAGGAATTATCTTACCAATATTAATATTTTCAGATTTTATTGCTGTCTATAAATATAGAAAAGAATTTGACTTAGGAACTTTAAAATTGATGGTTCCATTTGCAGCTATTGGAATATTTATTGGATCATTAACTTTTTCATATTTTTCAGAGGAATTACTAAAATTTATTATTGGAGTTATGGGCTTCTTGTTTGCTGGTCATTACTTTTTTTTTAAAAAAAACAAGGAAAAAAAATCAGAAAAAAACTTCTTTAAAGGTGGTACTTGTTCAGTCGTGGCAGGATTTACAAGTTTCTGTGTACATGCGGGAGGAACTCCTACTAGTCTTTATTTACTTCCGCTTAGAATGCAAAAAGAAATTTATGTTGGTACAAGAATATTTTTTTTTACCTTTGTAAATTTAATTAAACTTCCATTGTACATTAATTTATCTATGGTAAACTTTGAATCTTTTAAAGAGTCAGTAATATTATTTCCAGTAGCATTACTTGGAATATTAATTGGGTATAAATTACTTAAAATTATAGAGGAGAAATTATTTTATAATATTTTATACGCTTTAATTTTTGTTACTAGTGCAAAGCTTTTGTATGATTATCTGGTATGATTTAATAACGCATTAAAACTTTTAAATAGATGGTAGATTATAATTATTACTTAAATGAAAAAAAAATTTAATCCAAGAATAAAAGCAAGGTTAAGAAAAAATAGACAAGTTTTAAGTAAAAATATTGATAATTTTTTTGGCTGGGTCAAAGGCGCAAAACTTGTTGAGCTTAAAGAGTGTAATCCTGAAGAAGATCCTGTTAGACCAGAGTTGGATAATAAGTTTAGAACAGGATATGGAAGAAAAATTTTTGGTGTTGAATATCAAGGAGAAATTCACGCCGTAATGTGTTTTGCTTATACAAATCAAATTCCAAAAAGTGTTGAAGAGTTAGAAAAATTAAGCACTGATGCGTTTCTACAAACAGCTATGAGAGATCAATCGGGTGGTCAAATAGCTATAGCTTACACTGTATGGTCGAAAAAAAAGGGTGGAGGAAAATTAATAGTAAAAGAGGTATTCAAAAAAATTAAAAAATCCAATCATTTAAATAGATTGGTAACTCTTTCACCACTTACAGATATGGCAACTAACTTTCATGAAAGAAATGGTGCTAAATTAATTCAAATTAATGAAACTACACAAAATTTTGAATACGAAGTTATGTAACAATGAGAAAAATTAAACTTTATTTGATAGTATTTTGTGCTTTATTTATTTTATCGTATTCTAAAGTTATGGCTTACGAAGAAGCAAATTATGAAGTTGTCTCAAAAAATGAGGTATATGAGATTAGGAAATACTCTGACCGTTTAGCAGTAGAAACAATGACATCAGGAATAGATAGTAATTTTAGAAAATTATTTAATTACATTTCAGGCAGAAATGATACTCAGGAGAAAATTAAAATGACAACTCCAGTTACTCAAGTTGAGAAAAATGGAAATATGAGTATGCAATTTTATTTACCATCTAAATTCAGCTCAGAAAATGCACCAAATCCTAGCAGGAAAGATGTTAAAATAGTCAATATTGAAGGGGGATACTACGCGGTTTTGAGGTATTCTGGTCGAGCATCAGATGCAAATTTTCTTAAACATAAAGAAATTTTAGAAAAAGAGTTACAAAAAAATAACATATCAATTACAAGCCCTCCTATTAGAGCAACGTATGACAGTCCATTTACCTTACCAATGAATAGAAGAAATGAGGCAATGTTTAAAGTGGAATTAAATTGAAGAAATCAAAATTTAAAGCAATGGTATTATCTTGTATAGATCCAAGATTTCAACATATAGTTCATAATCATTTACAGAAAAAAAAATTAACAGGAAAATACAGTGCTTTTACAATTGCAGGTGCAGCTGTTGGGGTTACACATAATAAATTTAAGCAATGGCATAAAACGTTTTATGATAATTTAGGAACCTCTATTCAATTGCATAAAATAGAAAAATTAATTGTCATTAATCATAAAGATTGTGGTGCTGCCAAAATTGTAAATGAAAAAAAAGAATTTAGCCCAGCAAATGAAAAAAAAATTCATAAAGCTTCGTTTTTAAAAATTAAAAAACAAATAAAAAAAAGATTTCCAAAATTGAAAGTAGAATTAAATCTAATTTCTTTGGATAGTAAAATTACTAAATTCTAATTATTGATTTCTAATTAGAGGATAAACTTTAGGATTTAGGTATTTTAAGTTTGTTAGCAATATTAAAATTAAAGTAACAAAGCCAATTGAAAATCCTAAATAAATTAAAACTTTAAAGTCAAACATCCAAACTAGCTCAAAAATATTTTCCATAATAAATTTTGAACCAATCACTGCAAAAAATATTGCAATTAAAATTACAGATTTAAAAATAATGATGAACTCAATTAGCGATGAAAAAATAATTTGTTTTTTTGAAAAACCTAAAATTTTAAAGACTAAATTTTGATATTCTTTTACTTTTCCTTGAACCATAATTGCACTAGAAATTACAATTAAACCAATAACAATAGTAACTGCTGAAATTAAAGTAACTGCAATAAATACCTTATTTAAAACAGCTGTAACTTTAGATAAGTAATCTGCAATTTTTATCATTGATAAACTTGGCATGATTTCAAGCATCTCAGTTTCATCAAATTTATTTGAATTAAATTTTGCAGTGGCTAAATATTCATGTGGAATATTTTTTGCAAATTGAGGATTAAATAACATCGCGAAATTGATACTTAAATCTCGATAATCCACTTCTCTAAAATTTATTACCTTTCCTTCAATTTCACGTCCATAAACATTTAAAGTGAAAATATCACCTAACTGAATGTTAAAATCTCTAGCAACTTTTGCATCTAGAGATATTTGAAGTTGATCTGGGTTTGATAAATCCCACCATTTACCTTCTAAAATTGGATTATCTTCAGGTATATTTTCCACCCATGAAGATCTTCGTTCGCTACCAATTACCCAGTAACTATCATTATCTGGTTTAATATAAGTGTTAGGATCAACACCATTAATTTTTACAATTCCAGATGATACCATCGGCACAATTTCAATAGATGCATTGGGATCCATATTTAAAATACCTTGTTCAAATTTCTCTCTTTCTCCTTTTTGAATACCGACAAAGAAATAATCAGGTGCAATATCAGGAATAGATTTAGCAATTTCTCTTTGAAAATTTGTACCAACTAAAGCTAATGTTAATAACAAAGTAACTCCTAAGCCAAGAGACATAACTGTAATGGGGGTTATGCTTTTTGTTTGAGTAATATTTTTAATCGAAACTTTAAAAGAAATTATTGGATTAGATTTGAATTTTTTTAGAAAAAAAATAATTAATTTTGAAAGTAAGAAAAATACAATTAAACACACAAAAAAGGCAGCAAAGTAACCCAAGCTATAGGAGGGTACTTCAGATTCAACTGTGAATAATAAAATTAATATAGATAGTAAAACAAAACTTAGAACAACTGATCTCTTAGAATAATAAAATTGAAGGTTTTGGAATACGTTTCTAAATAAATTAGAGGCTTTTACTTGGTCAATAGAACTGATTGTTGGGATAGAAAAAATTACCAGAACCAATAATCCCACCAAAAATATTTTTAAAAAATTTAGTAAAGAAAACACTGGATAAACATTCAATCCTAATCCATCTGATAAATATTTATCTGCTATTGGTACAATTAAAAAACTCAAACCATAAGCAACAACTGTGATGATAAATAAAAGCATAAATAACTGAAGGTAATATAGTTTTTTAATATTACCCGAATAAAAGCCAACTGCTTTTCTTACAGCTATCGACATATTATTTTGATTAATAAAAGAAAGCAGAGTATTTGCTATTCCAATACCTGCTATTAACATTGCACTAATAGATACAAGAGATAAAAATTGAGAAAAATTATTAATAATTCTTTTTATTCCACTCGCAGAATTTTCTGGATATCTAAGCTTCACTTTTTGATCATCTTTAAAGATTTCTTCAATTCGCTTTTCGATTTCTTCAGGCTTATCATTTTCTTTAAATTTTACTTTATATTCATAGTTTAAAAAACTTCCAATTCCGTTTAGTTTTAAAATTTGTAAAGTTTGTTTTCCTGCTAAAGCCCAATCACCAAATGCAACAAATCCACTTACATCTGGTACTGATTTAATAATTCCAATTACTGTAAAATTTTGATCTTGAACTTTTACTATTTCATTAATTTTAATATTTAGGGTTTTTGATAAACTTTCATTGATCAGGATAGTATTAGGTTCTTTTTGCATTCTTTCATAAGCACCAATTGGCTCATACACAACATTCCCATACAAAGGATATTTTTCATCTACAGTTTTAATTCTAGTAAATAATGATTTATTTTTTTCTCTGCCAGTAGTTGAAAGCATAGTACTGAACTCAATCATTTGAGAAACAGTTGCAAATTCTTTTACTTTGTTAACTAGATCTAAATTTCCTTGATTACGATTATAATCAATCTCTAAATCTCCACCCAAAAGAGCTTTGGCATTATCATTTAGTTCTTTTTTAAGACTATCTTCAATTGTGAAAATAGCACTTAAGATAAAAAGACTTATAAATAGCGTAACAATGATACTTGAAATTTTATGATAATTTCTGCTTAAGTCTTTTAAAGCATATTTAAAAACCAAACTAAATTCTGAAGGATTATTTAATTTTTCCATCTTTAATTTTTATTTTTCTTTTGGCTTTGTCAGCAAGTTTAGGGTCATGAGTTACTATGATTAAAGAAGAACCTTCTTCTTTAACGTACTTAAATAAAATATTTGCAATCATTATTGAATTTTCTGTATCTAAGTTTCCTGTTGGTTCATCAGCTAAGATTAATTCAGGCTTCATTGCAATTGATCTAGCGATAGCAACCCTTTGTTGTTCACCACCTGATAATTGACTTGGTAGATTATTAAAACGATGTTTCAAACCAAAACGATCTAATAAAGTTTTTGCTTCTTTTTCTGGATTTTTAAAATTATTAAGTTCAAGTGTAAGCGCAACATTTTCGACTGCTGTATAATTAGGAATTAAATAAAAAGACTGGAATATTATTCCAATATTTTTCTTTCTGATTTCTGCCACTTCATCTTCACTAAGCTCAGTTATTTCTTGATTTTGGAAAGTTATTTTACCAGATGTAGGCTTTTCTAAGCCTCCAATTAACATGATTAAACTTGTTTTTCCTGACCCACTTTCTCCAACAACAGAGACAGTTTCTTTTTTTTTGATATTTAAATTTATATTTTTTAAAACATTGATATTATATTTACCAGTTTGGTATTTTAGATTAATTTGTTTTAATTTAAGAAAAGTTTCCATGATTAAAAATTTATTTACAAAAGTTTTAATAATCTTTCTAGTACACATAAAAGCAAGTGCAATAGAAAAGGTTATATTATTTGGCGATAGTCTTATGGCTGGGTATGGATTACCTAATGAATATCATTTATCAATAGTTTTAGAAAATAATCTTAAGAAAACTGGTTATAATATTGAAGTTATTAATGGAAGCGTATCTGGAAGTACTTCTTCAAGTGGTTTAAATAGAGTTGATTGGAGTTTGTCTGATCCAGGAATAGATTTAATCGTTTTAGGATTAGGATCTAATGATATGCTCAGAGGAATTCAGCCAGAGGTAACAGAAAGAAATCTGGAGCAAATAATAAAAATTGCAAAAAACAAAAATATTAAAATTATTTTAGCTGGAATGATTGCTCCTGTAACACATGGAAAAAAATTTAAGAAAGATTTTGATGCTATCTATCCAAAATTATCAATTAAGTATGATTTACCATTAATTCCCTTTCTTCTTGATGGTGTGGCACTTAATCCAAAATTCAATCAAAATGATGGTATTCATCCTAATAAAGATGGTACACTAAAGATTAGTGAAACAATTAAAAAAAGTATAATCAATATCTTAAATTAATGAAATTTTTTTTATTCTTAATAGTTTTATTTCAATTAGGAGTTGCTCACTCTAAAAATATAAGTATTACTTCGAATTCAAATTTGAGTCTAAATTGTAAATTCGAAAAAGTAATAATTAAAAATTCTGAATATAATTTTGAGACCTTTACTAAGGATCAAATAAGAAGAGATGATATTGATGAATTGTTAATTTTTTCCAAAATACCAAATTCTTTAATTGTTAAAAATTTATCTAATTTTATAAATAATATTGATTTAGAGGTTAAAATTTATAATAAAGATATTTTTCTTATTCAAGCATTTGACAAAGATAGAAATTACTCCGAATCTGCAGTTTTAACTTTTAAAACAGGTGAACTTATTCATGAAATAACCAGGAACATTAAACAAGAAAACAAAATTAAAGATATTTCTTTTTATAGATGTAGAAATGATAAAGATCTTTAAAAAGGCTTAAATTAAGGCTTAAATCGATAATTTTCTTGTTTTAATTGAATGTTGCAAATATACAACAGTATAAAATTAAATCCTAAATATTATCAAAAAAATCAATTTTCTTTTGGTTTTTAACCTCATTTTCTTATAAAAATCATGAAACGTTTTATTAATTAATAAATACTAAGAAGGAAAAAAAAGATGAAGAAATTATCAATAGCATTAATTCTATTAAGTTTTTTAGGATTTAATGCACAAGCTGATGTAAGTGTCGGTCTTAAACTTTCATATGCAGATATGACAGCTGACGGTTCTGAAACTCAAAACTCCGGAGCTCTTGTAGATCAACCAGAGAGATCTGCGAATTTTGAAGTTGCATCATTGTTTGCTGAAAAATCATTTGAATTAGGTTTTGTGGACCTAGCTCTTGGATTGGAAGCAATTCCGTTTACTGCAGAAGTTGATGTACTTGGTGGTTCAACAGGTTTTAACGCAACTATAAGCATTGGAAATTTAGTTACAGCGTACGTTCAACCAAAGTTGATATCGGCAGGTGATGCTAGTTTTTATGTTAAAGCTGGATATGCTACAGCTGATTTAGAGATATCTAATATTTCACGTCAAGCAACATCTTCAGCAACTACTGACACAGCTAGTACTGATGCAGCTCAAACTAGAGACCTAGAAGGACCTATGTATGGTGTTGGTGTACAAATCGAAATGGGTAACTTTGTAGACTCAATCAGAATTGAAGCAACAAGACATGACTTTGATCAGATTACATATACTAACTCTAACAACAAAAAACTTACTGCTGAATCATATATGGATACGTACTCTATTGGTTTAGTAAAAAGCTTTTAGTAAATAGTTTAAGTTACAAATTTTAAAAAGGACCTCTATAAGAGGTCCTTTTTTTTATCTGACAAAAATAAATTTAAATTTTTTTTTTATGAATTTTTTTTAAAACATATTCATTCCTAATTGATAATATATTAAAATATTAATTTAATTAATGAAAAATATAGTCATTTTTATAATTTTCTTTTTTTGTCAATTTAATTCTAGCATTGCATCAGAAAGAAATATTGAGCTTGAGAAGTTATTCCAAGAACTTAAAAATATTAATTCAAATTCAGTGTTTGAAACTGAGCAAAAAATTTGGAAATTATGGAGTACTCATCCAACAAATGATAAACTTACCGTAAGATTAGAAGAGGGCTCTCAGCTTGTTAGGGATCAAAATTATTCAAAAGCAATAGATATTTTTACAGAGGTAATCAATCTTGATAAAAATTGGGCTGAAGCGTGGAATAAAAGAGCAACAGTTTTTTATTTGATAGGAGAATTTCAAGAGTCACAAAACGATATTGATAAAGTTTTAACATTAGAAAAAAGACACTTCGGAGCACTAGCAGGACAGGGTTTGGTTAATATTCAACTTAAAAATTATGAAAAGGCAATTAGAAGCTACGAACAAGCCCAAGAAATCTATCCTGCTATGAAATCACCAAAAATAATGATTAAACAAATTGAAGAGTTAATTAAAGAGCAAACTATATAATGTGTGGCAGATACGTAGTAAAGATTCCTGTCACCAAAACTAGTAAATTAGTAAAATCTGCAATTCAAGTTGAAGATAAAGAAAATTATAATGCTCATCCTTATCAAAAACTTCCTGTAATAAAAAAATATAAAAATGGAAATACTTTAGAAAATCTTCAATGGGGTTTAGTTCCAAGATGGGCTAAAGATAAAAATTTTAAAGCTCTGATTAATGCAAGGTTAGAGACTATTGATGAAAAGGTCTCATTTAAAAAACTAATACAAAACAACCGTTGTGTTGCTGTAGCAGATGGTTTTTATGAATGGAAAAGGGAAGAGAAAGAAAAAACTCCCCATTATTTTACTCGTGAAGACACAAATCCTATTTTTTTTGCAGGTATTTTTGAAAACGATCAGTTTTGTTTAATTACAGAGGAAGCAAAAGAAAATATAAATGAAATTCACCACAGACAACCAGTTATTTTAAATCAAACTGATATTAATCGTTATTTAAATTTAGAATTACAAGGTTCAGTGTTTCTAAAAGAACGTAAAATTCCAAATTTAACTTTTCATGAAGTGTCAAAAGACGTAAATAAACCAACAAATAACAGTGCTTCTTTAATTCAAAAAATTTAATTAGTCTCTAAAATTAACAAAATCAATGGGAAGACCTATATCAATTCCTTTGATTGCAGTGATAGCTTCTTGAAGATCATCTTTCTTTTTACTATCTACTCTTAATTCATCCCCTTGAATTTTAATCTGAATTTTAAGTTTAAGTTTTTTAATGTCAGCAATAACTTTTTTTGCGTTTTCTTGGCTAATACCCTCTTTTAATTCACTGACTTGTCTAATAGATCCTCCTGACGCTCCTTCAGAACTTTTAACTTCTAAAACCCTTGGATCTACTTTTCTTCTAACTAAATGGGTTTGTAATAATTCATTTACTTGCTTTAATTTTAGTTCATCAGGTGCATTTGTAGTCACCGTTTTATCTTTTCGTTCAATTGAAATATGAAGTCCTTTAAAATCATAACGATTACTGATTTCTCTTAAACAATTTGCTAAAGCATTGTCAAATTCTTGATTATTTATTTTACTAATCACATCAAATGAAGGCATGTAAATATTATACAATATTAATAGTCAAAATTTAAACTAAAATATAAATTCTAGTAATAATAAGGCATTTTAGCTTATTGAGTTAATTTTAAATAATAATATATTTAAATTATGCTTACTTATATTATTCCGTTTTTAATACTTATTCTGGTGGTCGTTTTTATACATGAATATGGACACTACTATTTTGCGCGAAAATATGGTGTAGGTGTTACAGATTTTTCAATTGGTTTTGGTAAAGAGTTATTTGGTTGGAATGATGAATCAGGCACAAGATGGAAAATATGCGCAATTCCTCTAGGAGGATATGTAAAATTTTTTGGAGATAGAAATGTTTATTCTCAGGCCGATCATCAAGAAATACTAGAAAAATATAATGAAGAGGAAAGAGAAAAATTATTTACTTTAAAACCTTTATATCAAAGAGCATTAATTGTGTTTGGTGGCCCTTTAGCTAATTTTTTATTAGCTTTAGTTATATTTTTTTGTTTGTATACGTTTGTTGGTAAAGATTTTACTCCTGCTGTAATAAGCGAAGTTCAAAAAGACAGTCCTGCAATGATCGGAGGACTTAAAGATCAAGATATAATTTTAGAAATTGATGGAAATGAAGTTAAAAGTATTATGGAAGTTTCTAAATTTATTACCTTGTCTACTGGTGATTTTATAGATTTTAAAGTTAAGCGTTCATATGATGAATTAATATTAAAAGTAAAACCCAATGTTGTTGAGGGTGACGATGGATTAGGGAACAAAATAAACAAAAGAATGGTTGGCATAAAATTATCAGCTTATAATGATAAAATTAATCATGTAAAATTAGGACCTGCAAAAGCACTATATCACGCAGCAAATGAAGTTTATTTTGTAAGCGTTTCCTCTCTAAAATACATTGGAGGAATGATTTTAGGCAAAGCAGATACTTCTCAATTGGGAGGCCCAATTAGAATTGCTAAGATTTCTGGACAAGTAGCAACCTTTGGGGTGTTAGCTTTCATTAGTATGATGGCTTATATTTCAATAAGCTTAGGACTTATTAATTTATTTCCAATACCAATGTTAGATGGAGGACATTTAATGTTCTATGCATTTGAGAAAGTTTTAGGACGCCCTTTATCTCAAAAAACTCAAGAAGGTTTTTTTCGAATCGGATTGTTTTTGTTGTTATCATTAATGTTTTTCACCACTTTTAATGATCTAAAAGACCTAGGTTTATTTAGATAATTCACATTCTAATACGTCTAAAAAAGTCAATAAATCCAACATTAATTTAAGTTTTTACAAGATATTGTGTGTTTTTAAAAACTTAATACTAAAAAAAAGCTTGATTTATCAACGTTTATGATAAGTATAAATATTAACCAACAAAACCGGAGCTAAAATGAATAAAAAACAACTAATTGCTAAGCTTTCTGGCTCATTAAATTTGAGCAAAGCAGATGCTGAGCGAACTTTTGATACAATTACCAACACTATTTTAGATGCTCTAAAAGGTGATGATTCAGTAAAAATTGCTGGATTCGGTACTTACAAAGTTGCTAAGAGAAAAGCGAGAGTTGGAAGAAACCCAAGAACGGGTGAGCAGATTCAAATTGCTGCTTCTCAAAAGGTAAAATTCTTACCAGCTAAAGCTTTAAAAGAAGTATTCAACAGATAATATTTTTTTTTAACAGCCCTAAAGTTTTCAAAAAATGTTTAGGGCTGTTACTATATGCAAAAAATGCATACCCACTTTACCTAATCAGCGTTACTTTTAAATTTTATTGAAACTATAAGACTCCTCTTAAACAAGTGGAGGTCTTATGACTAAATTTATAAAAAAAATGTCCGCACCAATTCTTAGTTTGGTATTTTTATTAAACATGAGTAGTGCGGGTATGGCAGAGACAACAGTTTCTGCTGAAGTTCAGGCTATATTCAATTCACTACTATTTTTAATGTGTGGTTTCATGGTCATGTTCATGGCAGCGGGTTTTGCGATGCTAGAATCTGGTATGGTAACTTCTAAAAGTGTTTCTGTAATTTGTGCAAAGAACATTGGTCTTTACTCAATTGCCGGAATTATGTTTTGGTTATTTGGATATAACTTAGCGTACGGAATACCAGAGGGTGGATATATAGGAACATTCACACCGTGGTCAGATGCAAGTTCAGTTGATACTGGATATGCTGACGGTTCTGACTGGTATTTTCAAATGGTTTTTTGTGCAACAACAGTTTCAATTTGTTCAGGTGCTATGGCTGAGAGGGTAAAGCTTTGGCCATTCTTTCTTTTCGCAGCTATCCTGTCTGGAATTATTTATCCAATCGTTATGGGTTGGCAATGGGGTGGAGGCTGGTTAGCAGAACTAGGCTTCTCTGATTTTGCTGGTTCAACATTAGTACACTCAACAGGTGGTGCAGCTGCTTTAGCAGGTATCATGTTGTTAGGTGCTAGATATGGAAGATTTGGTAGTAAAGGTGAGGCGAAAGCTATTAGACCTTTTGCTGCTTCTTCAATACCTTTAGTAACAATTGGTGTATTTATCTTGTGGTTAGGTTGGTTTGGATTCAATGGTGGATCTCAACTAGCAATTGGAACATTTGATGATGCAGTAGCTGTATCCAGTATTTTTATAAACACTAATCTTGCTGCTGCTGGTGGTGTAATGGCCGCTGCAGTAATTACGAGATTAATGTTTGGTAAAACTGACGTTATTCAAATGTTAAATGGAGCAATTGGTGGTCTTGTAGCTGTAACAGCTGAACCATTAGCACCATCGCCATTAGCGGCTATTTTAATAGGTGCTGTAGGTGGTTTAATCGTAGTATTTGGAACAAAATTACTTTTTAGTTTCAAACTTGACGATGTGGTAGGTGCAATTCCAGCTCATATGTTTGCTGGAATATGGGGAACATTAGCAGTGCCTATAACAAACGCTGATGCATCATTTAGTGCACAATTAATTGGTGTGCTATCAATTAACATATTTGTATTTGTGGTGTCATATATCGTGTTCTCGGCTATGAAAGCTACTTTTGGAATTAGATTGAGTAAAGAGGCTGAAGCCAAAGGTACTGACGTAACGGAAACAGGAGTAATAGCATACGCAATACGAGACTAATTGTATACAATATAGAGGCTCTTCGATCTCCATGTCGTTATCTCATTGAAGAGCCTCTAATAAAAAATTAACTATAATCTCTCTCTCTAGTTAGTTAACTAAAGGCCCCACAAATGGGGCCTTTTTATTTTTTTACAATATTTTGAAGAGTTTCTAATACTTCTTTAGCATGGTCTTTTACTTTAACATTACCCCAAACCTTAAGTATTTTGCCTTTTTTATCGATTAAATAAGTCGATCTAATTATTCCCATAAATTCGCGGCCCATAAATTTTTTTTTACCCCAAACTTTATATTTTTTAAGAACTTTAATTTCTTCATCGGCGAGTAAATCAAACTTAATTTTATATTTATCTCTAAATTTATTATGACTTATTAAACTATCTTTTGATAAACCATATACTTCACAGTCTAATTTTTTAAACTTAGATAGAAGTTTGTTGAAATCATTAGTTTCAATAGTACACCCAGGAGTATCGTCTTTTGGATAAAAGTACAAAACAACATATTTTCCAATTGAATTTTTTAATGAATAATTATTATTTGTTGTTGATGGAACTATAAATGATGGAGCTTTAGTATTGATTTTTAACATAATTTTATAGCAATATAATCTTTTTAAGGTAATTTAAAAATAAAATTATGACAATTAAAACAATCCAAAATTTAGTCTCTGAGGCTATGAGTGAAATTAAAACAATTAATGCTGATGAAGCTTATAACATGGTTCAAAATAAAAATTGTAATCTTATTGATATAAGAGAAAGTAATGAGCTAGAAAATACTGGTAGTGTTGAAGGAGCAAGTCATATTCCAAGAGGAATGCTTGAAGTATATCTAGATCCTAATAGCCCAGTATTTCAAAATGGACAAATAGACCAAAATAAAGAATTTGTTTTATTTTGTGCAGGAGGTGTAAGATCAGCTTTAGCTGTAAAATCATTAAAAGATATGGGATATAAAAAAGTATCACATATTGATGGTGGTTTTGGCTCTCTAGCTGGTAGTAAATTTAAAATAATTTAATTAGGATCAAATTCTTCTAAAGCATACTCAAGCCTATCTTGCCCCCAAAAAATTTTATTATTAACTATAAAGGTTGGAGTTCCAAAAACTTCTTTTTCAAAAGCATCGGTAGTTAATTTAATCAATTTATCTTTAACTGATTGTTCTTTTATAGATTGAAAAAATTCATCACTATCAATACTTAAATCCCTTATTAATTTTGACATAATTTCAACATTCGATAAGTCAAGATTATCTTTCCAATAAGCATCAAAAAAACAATTTAAGTAATCATTTTGCTTATCCTTACTAACACTAATATATCCCCTCATTATATTTAAAGAATTTATTGGAAAATTAGAATTCCATTTGAATTCAATATTATTTTTCTCAGATACCAAATTGCAATCGTTTATATTATTTTTCAATTTGAATTTATTAAATGCAGGAGAATCAATTCCAGCTAGCTTATGAAGACCACCTAAATATACTGGTTTGTAATTAAATATGATATTTTTATGTTTAAGAATTTTTTTGTGTGCAATATATGCATATGGGCTAATTATATCGAAATAAAAATCTATATGATTACTCATATAAACTAATTCTTTTCGCGTAAAAAATTCTTATTATCCAGTATAAAAACAAACCTATTGGACCAATTAAATAAGTCAAAATTAATGGCACAGCCATCAAAATTTTATTTATAGAAAACTTTTGAGAATCTTTAACAATCCAACCACCAATAAATAAGTTAATTGCTATGAAATGAGTCCAAAAAATCATTATGTACAAATGGTCTTCAAACAATCTAGATAGATCACTTAGACCTAAGTAAAGAGAGAAATTTCCATCAAAATCATAACCAATTAAATAAGATTTATATAAAATGAAGATATACACACCACTTAATATGAAAAAAGGAAAAATTGATGTTACAAAAATTCTACTTAAATGTGATTGAGGAAACACTATTAAGATAAACCAAAAAGGTAGAACACCAAGGTTGATCCACATGTAAAGTGTCTCAATTGTGAAATAAGTATAAATTTGTTCAATCATTTAGATATATTATATTAAATCTAAGAATGATTCCTATAAGAAATAGAAAAAAAACACTTCAAGTAACTATTGATGAGATGCGTAATTTTGCCTTTGCTTATGTTGAAAAGTATGCTCCTTCAAAACAACAACTCAAAACCTATTTATTAAAAAAATACATGAAACTATCATCGTCTGATGTAAGAAAAAAAGATGTAAATAAATTGATTGATATTGTTTTGTCCGACTTAGAAAAAAATAGATTTATAAATGATCAATTTTATTCTGAAAGTAAAGCTAAAAGCATGATCCAAAGAGGAAACTCAATTAACAAAATTAGAAGTTATTTAATAGGAAAAGGTATAAATGAAACATTTATCAAAGATACAGTTGAGAAAATAAAAGAAGACAACTCTGATCAAGATTTTTTTTCTGCAATTAAATTATGTAAAAAGAAAAGGATTGGTCCAGCTAGAGCAGAGGATAATAGAACTTTATTTTATAAAAAAGATATATCGTTACTTGCAAGAAATGGATTTGATTTTGAAACATCAAAAAAAGTAATGGATATAGAAAAAAACGAATATTTAAAAATAATAAATCTACTTTAACTTTTTATCTTTTTCTTCTTTTACAAGCTGATTTATTTTATTTCTTATGTAATTTTTTACGAAAACGAACACCAATAATCCAAAAATTGAAACAGATACAATAATTATTAGTATTATTCTTAATTGTTCATCCATTATAAAATATTTTTATTTTTCAAAATTATACTTGGATTTTTTAAATCTTTTTTTCCATACAAAATTTCATTTCCTTCAAAATCAGTTACAGTTCCTCCTGAATGCTCTAAAATTGCATGTCCAGCTGCGATATCCCATTCATATGCCCTAGGCTCAGCAACATAACCATCATATTCACCAGCAGCAACGACACAGAATTTCAAAGAACTTTTCATTCTAATATTTTCTTTTACTCCCAAATCATCATAAATTTTTTGAATTTCAGGCTTTATTTTAGTTGAGTATGAAATGAATTTTAAATTTTCTGTTTTATTATAACGTAAATTACTTAGGTTTATTTTTTTACCGTTACTAAATTCAAAAGCATTTCCTATTTCAAATGAATAAAACATTCTTTTTTTTGCAGGAGCATTTATTAATCCTGCAACAGGCTTGTTATTTATTATCAAACCTGCATTAATGGTAAATTCTTCTAAGTTATTTATATAATCATAAGTTCCATCAATAGGATCAACAAGCCAAAAATCATTTAAATTTTCAATATCTTTATTTTCATGAGTTTCTTCAGAAATGATAGGTAAGTTAGGAGTAACCTTAGAAATTTTATTTGTTATAAATTTATTTACTTCCAGATCACCATTGCTTACTGGCGTATTATCTGTTTTAATTTTATTTATTAAACCCCTTTCTCTTAATTTGATAGCTAAATCTCCTGCTTCTAAAAAACTTTCAATTAAACTTTCTACAATCTTTTTTAAGTCCACGTTTATTTTCCTAGTTTTTTTAGCTCAACATTTTTTGAATTAATCACTTTTTTTCCAGCATTTTCAAAATTAACTGTTACTTTATCATTAATTATAGATTGTACTTGGCCAATACCCCATTCTTTTTTTTGAGGATTCGTGACTTTGTCACCTGGTTCATAATCTAAAATCATTTAATTTAACTTATATTATAAATAAGTATAAATACCACCTTATGAATAAAAATTTAAATTCTATAGGCTTAGATAAAAAATCTTCAGATACAACTGTTGTTGTTGCGATGTCTGGTGGAGTAGATTCTTCTACTGTCGCAGGTATTATGAAGCAAGAGGGTTTTAATGTAATTGGGATAACTTTAAAATTATATGATGATGGAAAAGAAGTAGCAGCATCAAAACAGTGTTGCTCAGGTCAAGACATAATGGATGCTAAACGCGTTGCGCATAAGCTAGGTATAGAACATAGAATTTTATATTACCAAGATAAGTTTAAACAAGGTGTTATAGATAATTTTGTTGAGAGTTATTTAAAAGGTGAAACTCCAATTCCATGTGTTCAATGTAATCAAACTGTTAAATTTAAAGATTTATTTGAAGTTTCAAAAGAACTCAAAGCGGATGCATTAGTTACAGGCCATTATGTAAAAAGTATTACAGAAAACAAAACAACAAACATGTATAGAGCTATAGATGAAAATAGAGACCAAAGTTATTTTTTATTTAATACTACCAGAGAACAATTAGATTATTTAAGATTTCCACTTGGTGGAATGCTAAAAGATAAAACTAGAGAAATAGCAAAAAATCTAGATTTAAATGTAGCCAACAAACCTGACAGCCAAGATATTTGTTTTGTTCCAAATGGCGATTACACTTCGGTAATACAAAAGTTTAGACCAGACTCCTTTCAGAAAGGAAATATAAAAAATTTAGACGGTGATGTAATTGGTGTTCATGACGGAATTATCAATTTTACAATTGGACAACGTAAAGGCATTAAAGTTTCAGACAAAGAAGCCCTTTATGTATTAAAGATTAATTCTAATAAAAATGAAATAATAGTTGGACCTAAAGAAAAACTTGGAAAAAAAACAATTTTTTTAAAGGAAATAAATTTATTAACCAATAAAGATGATTTAGATCAAAATCTGTTTGTTAAAGTTAGATCTACTGGAAGTCTTTTAGAGGCAAAGGTTGATTTAATAGCTAACAATAGTGCAAAAGTTAATTTAGCATTTCCTGAGGATGGCATTTCACCTGGTCAAGCATGTGTTTTTTATCGTAAAGACCAGTTCGGTTACAAAGTTCTTGGTGGTGGATGGATTAAAGAATAGTAGAAAAATTATTTCTTTTTATTTTTTCTTTTAGCTCTTCTTTTTTTAGACCCTTGTTTTCTACGGCCTCTATGTTTTTTTGGGTAACTCATTTAATCCTATGTTAATTTTATTGACATTTTAGTGGGATATAGCATTGTCTAAGCAACATATCAAATTTTTTATGGGAAATTCTTTCAAAACATTCCTCAAACATACAGCAAAAGATTTTCATAACCAGTCAGTAAACCCTCCAGTAGTTAGAGCTTCTACAATTATCTTTAAATCTATGCAGGATATTAAAAAAACACAAAATAAATATTTGAAAAATCCAGTAAGTGGAAATTTTGATTATGGCCGACAGGGAACATCCACAACATATGCATTACAACAAATATTAAAAAAAATTGAAGAATGTTATAAGGTTTATCTAACACCCACAGGTTTCGGTGCAATATTTCTTGGAGTGTTAAGCGTTGTGAAACCAGATGATGAAATACTTGTTACAGATTCTGTTTACTCTCCATCAAGACTTTTAACAGAAACATATTTAAAAAAATTTAATATTAGAGCAATATTTTATAATCCAAAAGATTTAAACGACCTTAAAAGTAAGATTACAAAAAAAACAAAGCTTATTTTTGTTGAAAATCCTGGAAGCAATACTTTTGAATTTCAAGATTTATCAAAAATAGTAGCGTTAGCAAAAAAAAATAAAATTTATACAGCTATAGATAATACTTGGGGAACACCATATTTTTTAAAACCAATAAAATTAGGTTTTGATATGTCAATAGTTTCTGCAACAAAATATTATTCTGGTCATTCAGATGTAATGGGTGGCAGTTTAGCTATAAGTAAAAGAGTTTTTAAATTAGTTGAACAAACAAGTAAGGTGTCAGGATTAAGATTAGGTCCAGATGATGCATATTTAATTCTTAGAGGAATAAGAACTTTAGATGTAAGATTAGACAAACATCAAGAAAATGCCTTAAAAGTTTCAAAGTTTTTATCAAAACAGAAAAAAATAATTAAAGTTTTTTATCCGTATAAAAAAGGTAGTAAAAATTATAAATTTTGGAAAAAATATTATTCAGGAGCTTCAGGTTTATTAGGATTTAAAATAAAATCAAAAAATAAAAACTCTGTGTTAAAATTTGTAAATTCGTTAAACCTTTTTGGATATGGATTTAGTTGGGGAGGTTTTGAGAGCTTAGCACTTTATCAAACACACCAAGCACTAGGTAATAGACAATTTACACATGTAAATAAAGATGAACATATAATAAGGATGCATATTGGACTTGAGGATCCTAAAGACATAATAAATGATATAAAACAAGCATTAAAATTTATAAAATGAGTTCAGAAAGTTTTACTATTAGCAAAAATGCACTAATTACTTTAATTGCTGCTTCTATAGTCGTAATAATTTCTCTAGGAATAAGACAAACCTTTGGATTATTTTATTTTGATTTTAATACTGACTTAGATATTTCCATTTCTCATTTCGGATTTGTTATGGGATTACAGTTATTACTGTGGGGAGTGTTTAGTCCTTTGTTTGGTGTAATTACCGATAAATACGGAGGAGCAGTTGCAATATTTATTGGCTTTGGTTTTTATTTAGTTGGGGTTTTGCTTTTTTATTCTGGCTATAATACTGGAGGTTATTTTACTTTAACTATAGGAGTGATGATTGGAATTGGGTTAGGCTCCACTGCAATAGGTATCCCAGTATCAGTAGTAGCTAAACATTTTCCAGCATCTAATAGAACTATTGCAACAGGAATTGTTACATGTGCAGGTTCATTTGGATATTTTGTATCACCTTTACTTGTAAGATATTCCTTAGTTGAAACAGGCTGGGAGAATACTCTTTTATATTTTT
This sequence comes from uncultured Pelagibacteraceae bacterium, assembly GCA_902522385.1. Classification (GTDB taxonomy): domain Bacteria; phylum Pseudomonadota; class Alphaproteobacteria; order Pelagibacterales; family Pelagibacteraceae; genus Pelagibacter. The sequence goes on along the minus strand of CABYVK010000001.1, from coordinate 51,708 downwards.
CTCTTCTTTTAGGATTAGGATTAGTGGTAGCTTTGTTTGTTAGCACTCCAAAAATACCTGTAGGAGTTAATCAAGATAATAATCAAACAGCAAGAGAGGCTCTAATAGAGGCATTTGCAAACAAAAGTTTTATTTATCTAACTTTAGGTTTTTTTGTTTGTGGTTGGCATATTGCTTTAGTAGCAACACACATTCCTACTTATATGGCAGATAAAGGTTTGCCTGATTGGACACCTGCAATGGTTTTAGCTTTGATCGGTGTATTTAATATGGCCGGTACGATTACCAGTGGTTATTTATCAACAAGGTATAGTAAGAAAAAAATTTTAAGCGCCATTTATCTATTAAGAGGTGTTTCTATAATTTATTTTATTTTCTTACCGCCGAGTATATTTAACTCGGTAGTTTTTGGAGTTACTTTTGGTTTTTTATGGTTATCTACAGTTCCTCCAACAAATGGAATTGTTGCACACATATTTGGTACAAAATATGTTGGGCTTTTATATGGAATAGTTTTTGTAAGCCATCAAATTGGTTCTTTCCTAGGAGCATATCTAGGTGGTGTATTTTATGAATTAAACGGAAATTTTGACTATGCATGGTACGGATCTATCGCATTATCATTATTTGCAGGTCTGATACATTTACCTATAATAGAGAAAGCAATTGAAAGAACTCAGCCAGCATAAGTTTAAGTTTAACCCATATTTAGAGGATCTGTATCAATCAGATAAACCTTTAATAATTTATAAAGTAGATGATGGGTATAATATTTACACCGATTTTTCTAAAAAAATTATTCTAACAAAAAAAAATATTCATGAATTTCTAAATATGTTAGAGAAAAAAAAATATAAAAAAGAAACAGATTTATATCTTGGTTTTTTCGGTTATGAAATTTTATGTAATTTAATTGGTATTAATTTAAAAAATAAAAAAAGGATAAATTTTTATAAAGGAATATTTTATAAACCTGAGACCATAATTAAAATTAGAAAAGATATTAAAGTTATATCCAATATAAAAAAACATACATTCAATTATCATTTCAAAAAAACTCAAATACTAAGTCCTTTCAAGACTAATATTTCTTATGCAAAATATAAAAAAATATTTGAATTATTCTCAAAAAAAATAAAAGAGGGTGAGACTTATCAAATTAAAATTTGTACAAAATATAAAAACAAATCATTAATTAATCCTGTTAATTTTTTTTGGAAATTAATGCGTGTTAATGCATCCCCAGAGTCATTTATGATAAAAGATAAGGATTACTCTATAGTAAGTTGCTCTCCCGAAACATTAATTGATAAGAAAAAAAACAAAATAATTACCAAACCAATAGCTGGAACTTTTAAGAAAAAATTATTATCCAATAAAAATATAGCTCTTAAATATTTTAAAACTAACGAAAAAGAAACCAAAGAACATAACATGATAGTTGATATGGAAAGAAGTGATTTATCTAAAATTTGTAAACCAGGAAGTGTTAAAATAATCAAAAAAAAATATGTCGAGGAATACAAACATCTTTTTCATTATGTGACTTCAATTGGTGGAATATTAAATAAAAATACAAAATTGATTGATATCATTAAGGCAATGATGCCAGGGGGATCTGTAATTGGTTGTCCTAAAATTAGAACTTTAGAACTTTTAAACAAACAAGAAAAAGAAAGTAGAAACATTTTTACAGGAAGTTTTGGATTTATTAAATTTAATCAAGATATGAAGTTTAATATAATTATTAGGTCTATATTAAATTTTAAAAATCAATCAGAGATCTCTGCAGCGTCTGGTGTAGTATTGGATAGTTCACCAAAGAAAGAATTTAATGAAAATTACATAAAAGCAAAATCTCTATTGGAGTTATTTAAATGATTTATATTATAGATCATCAAGACTCTTTTACCTGGAATGTTGTTCATCAATTTGCAAAATTCGACAAAGTAATTTGCTCAAACTATTATGAGTTAAATGATAAATTTCTTGATAAGTGTGATGTAATCGTTTTGTCACCAGGACCTGGATCACCAAAGGATTATCCTACTACATCGAAAATTTATAAAAAATACAAAGGAAGGAAAAAAATTATTGGTATTTGTCTTGGCTATCAAATGATTTTATATAATGAAGGTGGTAAAATCATACAACAAAAAAAAATTTATCATGGCTTTCAATCCAAAATAAAAACAAATAATCAAAGTAAAATTTTTAAAAATAATCAACAGTTTAAGGTTGGAAGATATCATTCATTAAAATTAATGGAGCCATTTAAATCGAATTCAATTAAAATAACTATGAGATGTAGTAAAACAAAAATACCAATGGGTCTTGAAGATAATCAAAATAAAATTTATGGATTTCAATTTCACCCAGAATCTTTTTTAACAGAAAATGGCAACACTATTATTAAAAAAATCTTATCAGCTAAGTAATCTTAAAGAAGTTACTTTCAAAGACCTTTGGGGATCTAGGGGTGTATTTACTACAATGCGAATGGTTGGAAAACCTCCTAAGCTAATACTTTTAAAACCGCATATAGAAAACTTAATAAAATCTTCAAAAAAATATGGAATAAGAAAAAAAAATTTAAAAAACATTATTAAATATTTAATCAACGAAAATAATTTATACAAAGGTCCTGATAATTTGTTTCGTTTAGCATTAAATAAAAAATTAATATCAGTATCAATTAGAAAAAGACCAAAACCAAAGAGTAAATTTAATCTATTATTGTTTAAATTTAAAAGAGTAGAGCCGAAATACAAAAATTTATATTATAAAAAAATACTATCTAAATTAAGTAAAGTTGACTCAACTAAATTTGATATTGCCTTAATTACAAAAAATAAGATTTTAGAAACTGGTACCTCAAATTTAGTTTTTGTGAAAAATGGAAAGATCTTTTCACCAAAAAAAAATTGTTATTTTGGAAACACCCTTAAATTTATTAGTAAAAAAATAAAAATTAATTTTAAAGATATTTCAATTAAATCAATTAATGATTATGAAGAGGTAATTCTTATTGGATCTGGTAAAGGAGTAACATCAGTTTCAAAAATAAACGATCTTAAATGGAAGAGAAGAAAGACTAATTGTTACATTAAGTTAAATAAAATATACAACTCTCTTATTTAAATATGAAAGATCCAAACAACCCATGTATATTTTGCAAAATCAGAAAAGATCAGCTTCGTTTTGAAAACCAATTAGCTTATTCGTCAATAGATAGTTATCCTGTTTCAGAACTTCATAGTCTTATAGTGCCTAAAAGACATGTTGAGACTTACTTTGAGCTTACTAATGAAGAAATTCAGGCATGCAATGAGTTAATTTTAAAAACTAAAGAAAAAATTTTAAAACAAGATTCAAGTGTTAAAGGTTTCAATATTGGCACAAATGCTGGAAAAGTTGCTGGGCAGTCAATCATGCATTGTCATATTCATTTAATTCCAAGAAGAGAAGGTGATGTAGAGAATCCGCAAGGTGGTGTTAGGTCTGTGATCTCAAAAAAACAACATTACAAAAGAAAGTAAATATTTTTTTAGTTGTTATTAAAGACAAATTTATCAATAGTTTTTGTTGATCTGATGGGTTATCTAGATTAGAAAACTTTAAAATTATTCAAAATAATTTACTATAAGGGTAAAATGCTTGAAACAAATCCATTTTCGTTATTGTCAGAAGTAGTTCCTACTGTTGTTATGCAAGGTTTTATAATTGCAATGGTTCTTTTAATTGCTTTTGGAACAATTATTCAGATGATACACCACAAAAATTTAACTTATTTCTTTAACAATGCAAAAAAAGCAAAACTGCAGGCAACAAGAGAGGTTGGAGCAACTGAGAAGGCAAAAATTATTGCTAAGACTACTGTTTATGACATTGGAACAACATCAGAATTAGGTTTTGGAAAAAGAAGGTTGGCACATGTTCTTGGTATGTATGGAACTATAATCTTTTGGATTGCCTCAGCAATTTTAGTGTTTTGTTATACAGGTGAAGATAAAACTTCCTCCACATTGTGGTCAATGCTATGGCATGTAGGTGCAATACTTACATGTGTTGGTGGATTTTGGTTTTGGTTTTTTTTAAGAGTAGATGTTTCTGCTGAAGCACACCCGTGGTATAGAATTATTAAAGCTGATTTGTTTGTTCTAGCATTATTAGCATGTTCAACTTTTGGGCTAGCTTGGTCTTACACTCAATTTAACGGTCATGTAGGTTTATCATTCTTATTTTTTGCATTGTTTGTAGTTTCAAATTTAGTTTTATTTGGTGGAGTTTATTGGTCAAAATTTGCCCATATGTTCTACAAACCTGGAGCAGCAATACAAAAGAATTTAGCTGAAGCAGATGGTTCTAGAGATAATTTACCACCTCCTGCAGATGCGCCTGAGCAATTTGGCCTGGGAATAAAAAGAGAAGAGCCAAAACATTATTAATATGATAACAAAAAAGGAAAGAAAATAAATTATGTCAACATTTGTATATATGACTAGGTGTGATGGATGTGGTCACTGCGTAGACATTTGTCCATCTGATATAATGCACATTGATGAAAACATTAGACGTGCAAAAAATATAGAACCTAATTTTTGTTGGGAATGTTACTCGTGTGTAAAAGCATGCCCAAATCATGCCATTGACGTTAGAGGTTATGCAGATTTTGCTCCAATGGGACATAGCGTTAGAGTAAGACGTGAAGAGGAAAAAGGAACTATTTCATGGAAAATAAAATTTAGAAATGGAACAACAAAAGACTTTGTTTCACCAATAACAACTAAACCATGGGGAAAATTTATTCCTAAACTTGCAGATGGTGAAAAAATAAAACAAGGAGAATTAAATTCACAAAGACTTTATTCTGAACCTGAAGGATTAAATATAGATGGTGAACTTCCTGCAGTTCCAAAAGAGTCATTTAAAAAGGGAGTTTATTACTAATGGCTAAGCACAAAACTCATTACGAGGACTGTGATGTACTAGTTGTTGGTGGAGGTATGGCTGGTACTGGTGCAACTTTCGAAGCAAGGCACTGGGGCAGAGACATGAAAATTGTTTGTGTTGAAAAAGCAAACATAGATAGAAGTGGGGCAGTAGCTCAAGGTCTTTACGCAATTAATTGTTACATGGGTATGCAGTGGGGTGAAAACCAACCCGAAGATCATGTCAGATACGCAAGAAATGATTTGATGGGAATGGTTAGAGAAGATTTAGGGTATGATATGGCTCGTCATGTAGACTCAACTGTTCATATGTTTGACGAATGGGGTCTTCCTATGATGAAAAATGAAGAGACTGGAAGATATTTAAGAGAAGGTAAGTGGCAGATAATGATCCATGGTGAAAGTTATAAGCCTATAGTTGCAGAAGCAGCAAAAAAGTCTGCAGACAAAATTTATAATAGAATTATGATTACTCATCTTTTAATGGATGAGGCTAAAGAGAATAGAGTAGGTGGAGCTGTTGGATTTAACATGAGAACAGGTGATTTTCATGTATTTAGAGCAAAGGCAGTAATTGTTGCAGCAGGAGGAGCTTCACACATATTTAAGCCAAGAGCTGTTGGTGAAGGTATGGGTAGAACTTGGTATGCTCCTTGGAGCAATGGTTCAGCTTATGCATTACCAATTGCTGCTGGTGCTAAGATGACTCAAATGGAAAATAGAATTGTGTTATGTAGATTTAAAGATGGATATGGACCTGTCGGAGCTTACTTCTTACATTTAAAAACATATACACAAAATGCGAATGGTGAAAACTATGAGAAGAAATGGTACGACCAGACTAAAGAATTAGTAGGTGAATACATAGATCACCATCCAACACCTACGTGTTTAAGAAACCATGCTTTTATTCAAGAAACAATAGCAGGTGGTGGACCAATCCATATGGTTACTACTGAAGCTTTCCAAGATCCACATTTAGAAACTGTTGGTTGGGAAAACTTTTTAGGAATGACAGTAGGTCAAGCAGTAGTCTGGGCATCTCAAAATATTGACCCAAAATATACAAATCCTGAATTAACAACTTCAGAACCTTACGTAATGGGTTCTCATGCTACTTGTTCTGGAGCTTGGGTAAGTGGACCAGAAGATTTGTCTCCACCGGAGTACTTCTGGGGTTATAATAGAATGTTAACAATTGATGGATTATTTGGAGCAGGCGATACTGTAGGTGGGAGTGCTCATAAATTTTCATCAGGCTCATTTACTGAGGGAAGATTGGCGGCAAAAGCAGCTGTAAAATACATTGAGGATAAAAAAGCAGAAGGTTTAAAGGTATCAGATGAACAATGTGAAGAGTTTAAAGCTAAAGTTTATAAACCTTTAGAAAACTATACAATAGCTCAAAATGAGATTACTGGAGGAACAGTATCTCCAAGCTATATCTCACCTATTCAAGGCTTACAGCGTTTACAAAGAATAATGGATGAATATGTAGGTGGAATAGCCACAAACTATATGACTAATGCTAATATGTTAAAAAGGGGATTAGAGTTGTTAGCTTGGCTTGAGGAAGATCTTGAAAACGTAGGAGCTGAGGATTATCACCAACTTATGAGAGCATGGGAGCTCAAACACAGAGCTTTGACATCACAGTGTGTAACAGAGCACACTATGTTTAGAGAAGAAACTAGATGGCCAGGATACTATTACAGAGGTGATCACATGAAACTTGATGATGATAATTGGCATTGTTTAACAGTTTCAAGAAGAGATCCTAAAACTGGTAAATTTAGTATGGAAAAAGTTCCTGTCTATCACATAGTGGATGAGAACGAGAAGAAAAAAGCCTCGTAACACAAGGTTAAATTAAATCACATGGATATTTTATCGAAAACAGATGATGAAATATATGAATTAGCTAAACCTATTTGGGATAATTTAGTTAAATCTTCTAATCTTAAAGATTATGGGGGTTTTACTAGAGATTTCTCTACACAAATGCTTTTTGGTGCAAACGAGGTAGAGCTTGGTAAACAATGGGCTAATAATAAGCTAATTACTAATCTTAAAGAGACTTTTGAACCTTTTGGATGCTTAAGAAGAGGAGATCATATAACTGTTCTGATCAAACAAACAAACAAAGAAATCCCAGGAGAGTTTCTTGGAAGATTGGTCTTAGGAGTAGAAGACAACATGCTGAAAGTTTTTGGGGCAACGATCTATTAAAAAAAAATACCAATTTATAAATAATTGTTTGACAAATTTCATTGTGGGTGTAATGACGGATTTGATGTTACTTTCAAATGTAAAAATTACAAACAAACTCTCTAACTTAAAAATTAAATTTATCAAAGCAGGAATTATAGCAAGCTTAACAGCTTACTGGGGAGTGATTTTAGTTGGAACTTTTATCACTTTTAACTAAGTTGTTTTTTAACAACTTTTAAAATTATTTATGGAAGTATTTTTACCGATTGCTCAAGTTTTTGTTAACCCTATCGAAATACTTTTATTGAGTGCAATTGTTGGAGTTCTTTCAGGTTTATTTGGTGTTGGTGGTGGGTTTTTAATGACGCCCTTTCTGATTTTTTTAGGAATACCTCCTGCATACGCAGTTGCCAATGAAGCAAATAATATTTTAGCTACATCAGTTTCAGGATCTACCACTCATTATTTAAAAAACACTTTAGATTATAAAATGGGATCTATCATTGTTGTTGGCGGTGTTATTGGGACTTCGTTAGGTATTTATACTTTTACATATTTTAAAGGTATTGGAAAAATTGATACAGTTATTTCTTTAGCTTACATGTATATATTAGCAATAATTGGAACTCTAATGCTTGTTGAAAGCTTAGGTGAAATAGATAAAGCAAAAAGAAACGTTGTAGTTAAAAAAAAGTTACATGTTCATTATTGGATACATGGTCTTCCTCTAAGAATGAGATTTCCAAAGTCTAAATTATATGAAAGTATTTTTACACCAATTATAATTGGTCTATTAGTTGGATTTATTGCAGCTATTATGGGAATCGGAGGTGCTTTTATTTTAGTTCCTGCAATGATTTATATAATTAAAATGCCTACTAAATTAGTTCCTGGTACCTCTTTATTTGTAACAATTTTTGTAAGTGTGGTTGTTACTTTTCTTCATTCATTTAATTATGGATCTATAGATTTATTTCTAGTTCTTATGTTGGTTGTAGGGTCTATAATAGGAGTTCAGGTTGGGCAAAAATTAGGTGAAAGAATTGACAGTTCTGGTTTAAGAGCGTTATTAGCAATTTTGTTACTTATAGTAGGTATAGCAATTGCATACGATACTTTTTTTGCTGATCAAATAATTAACGGAACCAGTATAGCAACAAGTTCAGATTTAAACTTCTTTTCAACATTCATTATTGATTTTTCAAATGAAATGCCTTTCTTTTATGGATTATTTACAATTATGTTTGCTGTTATTTTAGGTGTTGGAGCAGCTTTTATAAGAAGATTTATTTCAAATTTTAGAAAAAAATTAGCAGTAAAGCCTTAATTAAAATAATTTAAATAAAATTCGATAGAAACAATACAAACTATTCCTACGGTTGCCATTCCTATAAAACCAACAATAAAAGGTTTGTAACCCATATTTTTAATTTCTTTTAAGTTTGTAGAAAGACCAATTGCTGCCATAGCCATTGTAAGAAATATTTTTGAGGATAATTTAATGCTATCAATAGCAATTAACCACTCATAGCTATTTAAGAATATTATATCACCTAAATTTCTAACTATTATCATAGCTACGAAACCAAGCACAAAGTAAGGGAAAATATCAACTATAGAATACTTTTTCTCTACACTTTTGCCCCTATTATAAAGAAAAGCAAATAATGGAATCATTATTATTAAAAAAGTATTTCTTATTAGTTTTGTAACGGTAGCAATATTTAAGGTTTCAGGACTATTAAATTGTTGATCATAAATAAGACCAGCAGCTGCAACTTGTGATGTTTCATGAATGGAAGTTCCCAAAAACAATCCAATTAACAAAGGTTCGCTGTCAAAGTAAAAGTTAGCAAAATAAGGGTATATTAACATTGAAAGAATACCAAATAACGTAATATTGGCAATTGCATAGGATACTTCATTTTTTTTTGCACCAATAACTGGAGCTGTAGCTATTATGGCAGTGGTTCCACATACAGTACTACCTATTGAGATTAAATAAGCCATTCTTGTTGGAATTTTTAATTTTTTTATAAGAAGTTTAATTACTATTAACACACTTACTATACAGACTATAATTAATGGAATTGCTATCGCTCCAAATTCTAAAAATTCAAATGGTTTTAGTTGAATACCCAAACAAATAATACCTAATTTTAGAACATATTTTTGTGTAAAATCTAATCCTCTTAAAAAACTTTCTCTAATTTGAAAAATATTCCCGAATAACATTCCTAATAAAATAGCAATCATTGCTGTTGATATTGGGCTTTTTTCATATCCTAATAACTCAATACCAAGAATATTATTGAAACCTTGAGATAAAGTGTAAAGAACAAATGCTAATATAATACCTGGTAAAATTACCATGTATTTTTTAAATTTCATTTAAGGCTAAAGTTAATTATGCACTTCTATAAAGTTTAGTCATAACAAATTCTTTATGACCTAAAGCTTCAGCACAAGTTAATCTACCGTTAGCTACTCTAAGTGTAGTTTTAATCAATTCATCACCTGCTTCAGACAAATTCATTTCCCTTGAAAGAATTTTTGAAACATCACAATCAATATGCTCTCCCATACCTTTTACAGTTAATGGATTAGCTGTTAATTTAACAACAGGTTCAATTGGATTTCCAACGATATTACCTTGTCCAGTTGGAAATAAATGAATATTAAAACCAGCAGCAGCTTGAAGAGTTACACACTCTGCAGCAGCAGATGATGTGTCCATAAAATACAAACCTTTTCCTTTAGTTGGTTCCTCAGCTGGTTCAAGAACATCAATAAATTTACAATTTCCAATTTTTTGAAAATTACCAAAAGCTTTTTCTTCAATTGTTGTAAGTCCCCCAGCTATATTTCCAGCTGTTGGTTGACTTTCAGAAAGATCATCCGTTGCTTCTTTTAAAATAAAATCATTATAAGAGCTCCAGGTTTTCATAAATTTTTCAGAAGCTTCTTTTGTAGCACCTCTAGTTGCACAAACTTTTTCTGCACCAGTTAATTCAGATGTTTCACCAAAACATAAGTGAACACCTAATGGTTCAAGTTTGTCCATTAAGTTTCCAACAGTTGGGTTTGCAGCTAATCCTGAAGTAGTATCAGACTCTCCACACTTAACTGAGATCCATAAATCACTTAAAGGACATTCTTCTCTTTGTTTTTCTGAAGCCCACATCACAAATTCTTGTGCTTTTTTTGATGCTTTCATTGTCGTACCAATGTCTCCTGTACGTTCAATATGAAATCCTTCAACTGGTTTTCCAGTTTTAGCAATTCCATCTACAATTTTTTTTGTCCATTTCGGCTCAATACCAATGACAATTACTGCTGCAACGTTCGGATTACATCCTGTTCCTATCATTGTTCTAAAATGAAGCTCTAAATCTGCACCAAACTGAAGTCTTCCGTAAGAATGAGGAAGAGCAATTGTGCCTTTAATATTATTAGCAACTGCCTCTGCACATGCGTTCGAAATGTCATCAACTGGCAAAATAATCACATGATTTCTTGTTCCGGCTCTGCCGTTTTCTCTTTTATAACCTAAAAAGCTCTTTGGTATTTCCATACTATTACCACTTCTTTGTTTTTACATTGTGAACATGTACATGCTCACCTTTTTTGATTGATTTAACAACTTTACCAATATCGTGACCATACTTTAAAATAGTATCGCCCTCTTTAAGGTCAACCATTGCAATTTTATGACCTAAAGGTATTTCATCTACGGATTGAATATTTGTTGAACTGTCGTCTTCCATTATCCAGCAAGCACAATCTTGTTTAGGAGTGATTTTTTCAATAACAACTACTCCCACATTGTCTTTTTTATCATGTATGATTATATCTGTTGCCATATCGTGTCGATTTGTTTGTTTGAAATTCGTAAAAACTTATATATTAATCGCACAAATTAACAAACGAATTTTATAAATAGTATAATTACACTTTAGAGAGGTTCTAGTTTTATGACAAAAATGACAACAGAAGAAGCTTTTGTAAAAGTTTTACAAATGCACGGTATTGAACATGCGTTTGGAATTATCGGTTCAGCCTTTATGCCAATTTCAGATATTTTTCCAGATGCAGGTATTACTTTCTGGGATGTCGCTCATGAAACAAATGGTGGTTTAATTGCTGATGGTTACACACGAGCTACTGGTAAAATGTCAATGGTTATTGCTCAGAACGGACCTGGAATTACCGGATTAGTTACACCAATCAAAACAGCTTACTGGAATCATACTCCTCTTTTATTAGTTACACCGCAAGCAGCGAACAAAACAATGGGGCAGGGTGGATTTCAAGAAGTAGAGCAAATGAATTTATTTAAAGACATGGTTTGTTATCAAGAAGAAGTAAGAGATCCATCAAGAATGGCCGAAGTACTAAATAGAGTTATAGAAAAAGCTATAAGAGGATCAGCTCCAGCACAAATTAATGTTCCAAGAGATTATTGGTGTCAAGTAATTGATATCGATCTCCCTCCAATTGTAAGACTTGAAAGACAGGGAGGAGGAAATGATGCGGTAGCTAAAGCAGCTGACTTGCTATCTAAAGCAAAGTTTCCAGTAATATTATCTGGAGCAGGTGTTGTTATTGGAGGAGCTATAGAAGCTACAAAAAAACTTGCAGAAAAATTAGATTCACCTGTTTGTTCAGGTTACCAACATAATGATAGTTTCCCAGGAAGCCATCCTTTAGCTGTTGGTCCTCTAGGATACAATGGATCAAAAGCTGCAATGGAATTAATTTCAAAAGCTGACGTAGTGTTAGCTTTAGGAACTAGATTAAATCCATTTTCTACTTTACCTGGTTATGGAATTGATTATTGGCCAAAGAATGCAAATATCATTCAAGTTGATATTAATCCTGATAGAATAGGTTTAACTAAAAAAGTTACTGTAGGAATAAGTGGTGATGCAAAATTAGTTGCTGAACAAATTTTAGAAAAATTATCTTCAAACGCTGGCGATACTGATAGACAAGCTAGAAAAGATTTAATTCATCAAACTAAATCAGCTTGGTTACAAAAACTTTCAAGTTTAGATCATGAAGATGATGATGAAGGTACAGTTTGGAATAAAGAAGCTAGAGAAAGGGATTCGGATAGAATGTCACCGAGACAAGCTTGGAGAGCAATTCAAGCAGGAATGCCTGACGATGTAATTATATCAAGTGATATTGGAAACAATTGTGCGATAGGTAATGCTTACCCTACATTCGAAAAGCCAAGAAAATATTTAGCACCAGGTTTATTTGGTCCTTGTGGTTATGGTTTTCCATCAATATTGGGAGCAAAAATTGGTTGTCCGGATACTCCTGTTATCGGATTTGCTGGTGATGGTGCTTTTGGAATAAGCATGAATGAAATGAGTTCATGTGCAAGGGAAGAGTGGCCCGCAATAACAATGGTTATTTTCAGAAATTATCAATGGGGTGCGGAAAAAAGAAATACGACACTTTGGTTTGATAATAACTTTGTTGGTACAGAATTAGATCCAGAATTAAGTTATGCTAAAGTTGCTGATGCTTGTGGTTTAAAAGGTGTAACTGTTAGAACAATGGAAGAAACTACAAATGCAATTAAGCAATCTTGTGAGGATCAGAAGAAAGGAATTACAACATTTATTGAGGTAATTCTTAATCAAGAACTTGGTGAACCATTTAGAAGAGATGCTATGAAAAAACCAGTGAGAGTGGCTGGCATTAAAAAAGAGGATATGAAGAAACAGCCTTCTTTAAATTCATAAATCTTTATTTTTTTATTACAGACATCGGATCAAGTCTTGTTTGAAACCAATTAATTCTAAAATCAAGATGAGGCCCTGTAGATCTTCCAGTTGATCCTACAGTTCCAATTATATCTCCTTGATTAATTTGATCACCAATTGAGACTAACACGTTTTCTAAATGAGAATATATTGTTGATATTCCATGACCATGGTCCATTATTACTGTTCCACCAGTATAATATAAATCATCTTCAGCCATTGTAACTATACCTGATCCAGATGATTTAATCATTGTTCCTTGTTTAGCTGCAATGTCTATTCCATAGTGAGGCCATCTTGGTTTACCATTTAAAATTCTTTGACTTCCGTAAACACCGCTGATTATACCATCAACTGGCATGATAAATTTTTCTTTAAAAAATTGTAGATCAGAATTTATTGCCCTTGCTTCTCCAATTGCATTATTTTCTGTTTTAATTCTTTCATAAACGGACTCAGGTGGGGTAACCTTGTTTTCTGCCAGACCATCTATCCTTTGTATATTATATTTTCTTTTTATAACTTTTTTTGTAGTTATTGATTTTTTTTCATTAATAATTTTTGTAAATGTTAAGTCATATTTTTGATCTCGATCTATACCAAAGACAAAAAAACCATCTTTTGAAACTTTTACTTCTTTCTTTCCAACTAAAATTTTAGCGTTTGGATCAGTTTTACCTAATATAAAATGACCTTGTAGAAATTTACCCTGGAATTCAATAGCTTTTACTGGTGTTATAAAGATTAAAAAAATAAAAAAAAATCTATAAATTATTGAGCTGTCCATCCACCATCTATAATTATTGATGTTCCAGTTATCATTGAAGAAGCTGATGAAGCCAAAAAGCATACTGTTGTAGCTACATCACTTTCAGTAGCTGCTTTTCCCATAGGAATATTTCCAAGTGCTAATTTTTTAAATTTTTTGTTTTTAAAAAAATTTTTAACCATTGGTGTTTCAACAAAAGTAGGAGCTACCGTATTAACTCTGATATTTTTTTTTGCTAATTCCACACCCATCCCTTTCGTTAAACCTTCAATACCAAATTTAGTCATATTATATACGTTTCTACCACCCATACCAACATGACCTAGTTGAGAAGACATGTTAATAATTGATCCAGGTCTTTTTTTATTTTTAATCATCTTTTTTACAACAAGTTGTGCTACGTTAAATGCAGCCTTAAGATTTAAGTCAACAAGGTAATTCATACTTTTTTGTTTTATTTTTTCAAAAGGTTCTGGAATATTAGTCCCAGCATTATTTACTAACACATCAATAATTTTAATTTTATCTAATTTTTGTTTTAAATCTTCATAGTTCATTACATCACAACCTACTTTGATGATTTTACCTTTAACTTTTTTGATATCTTTTTCTAATTTATTAAGATCTGAAGATGTTCTGCTTAAAGCTATTACTGTTGCACCTGCCTCAGCTAATGCAATGGAACATGCTCTTCCTAGCCCTTTACCTGCACCTGTTACTAAAGCATATTTGTTTTTAAGATTTATTTTTTGAAGATACATTAAAAGAATAATATTTTAATATCTGTGTAAATCAACTCAACAGCTACAATTAATATGGCAAATAATCCAAGCCAAGCTATCCATCTATATTTTTTAATCCATCCAGAAATTAAAGTTGCTGCAGTTGCCATTAAAACAATTGATAAAACTAACCCAAAAACAAGAAGTCCATAATGTTCACCAGCTGCACCTGCTACACCCAGTACATTATCTAAACTCATTGTAAAATCAGCTAATAACACAGTCCAAATAGCCTTTAAAAAACTAGAGCTATCTACTTTAATGTCTTCTTCGGTCTCTGAGCCTTTTATTACATCCACATAAAGTTTGTAAACAATGTAAAGAAGCAGTAATCCTCCTATTAACCTTAAACCTGTAATTTGTAAAAGATATGCTGTAAGCAATGTTAAAATAATTCTTAAAATAACTGCACCACCAATTCCCCAGAAGATAACTTTTTTTCTTTGTTCTGGTGGAAATTTAGATGCAACCATTCCAATTATAATTGCATTGTCTCCAGCTAAAACTAAATCAATTAAAATAATTTGAGTTAATATTGCTATTTGCTCAGGTGTAAAAAATTCTGCAAACATTACTGCTGTAGTATCATGTCTGCACCTTTTTCTGCAATCATAATAGTAGGTGCATTAGTATTTCCTGAGGTGATATAAGGCATTACTGATGCATCAATCACTCTTAAGTTTTTGACTCCATGAACCTTAAGCTGATCAGACACTACTGCATTTTCATCTTTACCCATTCTGCAAGTACTGACAGGATGGAAAATTGTATTAGCATATTTTCCCGCTTCAACAGCTAACTGTTCATTGTCAGTAATATTTATACCTGGTCTTAATTCTTCTGGCCCATAATCTTTATAAGCTTTTGACTCCATAACTATTTTTCTTACTATTTTAAGAGACTTACCTGCTATTTCTCTATCTTCATCTGTAGACAGATAATTCATTTTAATTTTTGGAGGAATTCTTGTATCTGAAGATTTAAGTTCAATAGATCCTCTGCTTGTAGGTCTTACGTTAGTAATGGTTGGTGTGAAAGCAGGAAATTTGTGTAACGATGATTTTCCTAAAAGATCTGTACTAGCAGGAGAAACATGAAATTGTAAGTTAGGAGTTTCTAAATGGGGATCACTTTTTACGAAACCACATAAATAACTAGCACCAACTGTAAGTGGACCAGTTCGTGTTAAGAAAAATTTTAATCCAGTAAATATTTTCTTTGTGAAACTATAATAAATATCATTTAAAGTTTCTAAATTTTTTATTTTATATACAGGTCTTAACATTAGATGATCTGTTAAGTTTTGGCCTATACTTTTATGGTCCATTATAACTTCAATGCCGTTATCTTTTAGTAATTTAGCAGGACCCAAGCCTGAAGCTTGAAGTATATGTGGAGAACCAATAGTACCAGCGCTTAAAATGATTTCGCTATTTGCTTCAACAGTATTTAACTTATCACCAGTCCAAAAATTAACTTTTTTGGCAATTTTATTTTCGAATTCTATATTTTTAATGTGAGCTTTAGTAATAATTTTTAAATTACTTCTATTTTTTACTGGATTTAAATACCCAACAGCAGTGCTACATCTAAAACCATTTTTTACAGTTAAAGGGAAATATCCCATCCCCTCATTGTCACCATTATTAAAATCATCAGTTTTTTTGTATCCAAATTCCTCCGCAGCTTCCAAAAATAAATCTAAAACTTTGAAAGTAGATCTAATTTTTTCTACTTTTAAAGGTCCGCCAGAACCGTGAAATTCATTTTTTCCAAATTGGAAATCTTCAGATTTTTTAAAATAAGGAAGCACATCATCCCACGACCATCCTACATTTCCTAATTGTCTCCAATAATTATAATCATTTGATTGCCCTCGAATATAAAGCATTCCATTAATAGAAGAACTTCCTCCAAGTGTTTTTCCTCTTGGATAAGTCATCTTTCTATTATCACAGAAAGGCTCTTCCTCTGTGTTAAAACACCAATCTGTCTCAGGATTGTGCATTGTTTTAAAATATCCTCCAGGAATATGTATCCATGGATTAGTATCTTTACCACCTGCCTCTAAAAGTAAGACTTTATTCTTAGGATTGGATGAAATTCTGTTAGCAAGAACACATCCAGCTGATCCAGCACCAATTATAATATAATCAAAATTATCCATTACTTAGAACTCTTATAAATTAAAATTTTTTTATTTGTAACATTTCTGTACACAAAAAAATTAAAATAATCCAATATTAACACTTGTTTTAGATTTCATTCTTTGACAAGCTTTAATTTTTAAAAATATAGAGAGGGAAAACGATATGAAAAAAATCATTTCAATGTTATTTGCAGTTGCGATGGTATTTGGATTTATTTCAAATGCTAATGCTGCAAAAACACTAAAATGTCAGACAGTTCTTAACACTAAAGCTGATGAAGTTAAGATGTTAAAGGACTTTACTGATACAGTAACTGAATTAACTGGTGGATCTTTAAAATTCGAAATCTTACCTGCAGGAGCAGTTGTTGGAGTTAAAGAGACTCTAGATGCTGTTGATAAAGGTTTGATTGACTGCGGATTTGCATGGACTCACTATTGGTCAGGTGAACACCCTGCTGCAATGCTATTTGGTTCTCCAGTAGCTGGTGGTGGAATAGGTATAGATAATTTAGCGTTTTTATCTTGGTTCCAATATGGTGGTGGAAAAGCGCTTTATGATCAATTATGGAAAGAAATGGGAAGAGACATTAAAGGATTTATGCTTCAACCTGTTGGACCAGAGGCTTTAGGTTGGTTTCCAAAACCAATTAAAGATATGGCTGATTTTAGAAAATATAAATTCAGAACTCCTCCAGGAATTCCAGGACAAACTTATAAAGATATCGGTATAGCATCTGTTGCTATGGGTGGTGGAGACATTCTACCAGCTTTAGAAGCTGGAACTATTGATGCTGCTGAATGGTGTTGTCCAAAGCCAGACTTAACTTTTGGTTTCCAAAAAGTTTTAAAGCACTATTATTTACAAGGTTTACACCAAGTAGTGGTAAATGCTGACTTTTATATTACTGGAAAAACATATAATGCTATGACTGCACATGAGAAGAAGTCTCTTGAAGTTGCGGCTGATGCGTCTTTGATAAAATCTTTAAGTTATAGAATTTTATCAAACGGTGAAGCTTTACAAGAACTTACAACAAAACATGGAGTGATTTTAGAAGATACTCCATCTGACTACTTCACTGAGTATATGGCAGCTGCTAAAGCAACTTTGAACAAAAATGCTGAAAAAAATGCATTTTTCAAAGAAGTTTATGACTCTATGAAAGTATTTGCTGATAAAGCAGTTCCTTTCTGGAGTGGTGCTCAAATGTCAAATGCGAAGCTAGGAATGGCTCACGCAGCAACATTAAAGTAATCATTAAATAATTTGAACATTAGAGCGGACTTGTTAGTCCGCTCTAATTTTTTTTTTAATAAAAATTTTTATGGCTGAAGAACCAAGTAAATTAGATATTTCAGATGAAATGATTGCCGAAAGGCGGGGTGGTTCGGGAAAAATGCCAGAAGATATGCCTTCTTGGATGGCAAAGTCTATAATTAATATAGACAAATTTAGCAAGCGAGTTGGTAGTGTAGTCTGCTGGATACTAATGCCACTTATTTTTGCTATGACCTATGAGGTACTTGCTAGAAAATTATTTTTAGCACCGACAATATGGGCTTATGATATTAGCAGATTTTTATATGGGGCTCTTTTTATGCTGGGTGCAGGATATGCACTTTCAAGAGGAGTTCATATTAGAGCAGATTTTTTATACAGAAATTTTAAAATTAAAAACCAAGGATTAATCGATTTTTGGTTGTATCTTTTATTTTATTTCCCAGGTCTAATAGTATTTTTTTATATGACTTTTGGATTTGTTGTAGAGTCTATCCAAAGAGGTGAAAGAGGAATGGATACTACCTGGATGCCATATATGTGGCCAATCAAAACATGTTTATTAATTGGAATTATATTTTTACTTATTCAAGGATTTTCAGAATTACTTAAAAGCTACTGGGCAGCTAAAAAGGGTGAGTGGCCAGGAGAGGATAAATGATAGCAGAATTAATCGATCCAGCTATTTTAGGTTTTATTTTAGTTGGAGTAATGCTTTTTGCAATTTTTGTTGGATTTCCAATTTCTTTCACTTTAATTTTTTTAGGTTTTGTATTTGGTTATTTAGGATTTGGAAAATTAGTCTTTTATTTAATGACACTTCAATTTTCGATGGTAATGACCGAACAAACGCTCGCCGCCGTTCCACTCTTCGTGTTTATGGGAATTATGATGGAACAAGCAGGTTTAATGGAAAGATTATTCTCAGCCTTCCAGATGATGTTAGCTAGGGTGAAGGGCTCATTATATTACGCCGTATTGTTTGTTTCGGTTATTTTTGCAGCTGCAACAGGAATAGTTGGTGCCTCTGTTACTATCTTGGGAATTATGGCTGCAAAATCAATGAACAGATCAAATTATGATGTAAAACTTGCTGCAGGTACCATAACAGCTGGTGGAACTTTGGGAATTTTAATTCCACCTAGTATCATGCTTGTAGTAATGGGACCGATAATGGAAATTCCGGTTATAGATTTATTTGCTGCAGCAATTATTCCAGGAATACTTCTTGCAAGTTTATACGCAGGCTACACCACAATTAGATGTATGATTAATCCAAAACTAGGGCCTGTTCTTCCAGAGGAAATGCGAGCTGCTAGTATGAAAGAAGTTTGGATTGAGTTTTTTTTAGGTTTAGTCCCACCCGCTGCACTAGTTTTTGCAGCATTAGGAAGTATTTTATTTGGTTTTGCCACACCAACAGAAGCTGCTGGTTGTGGTGCAATGGGTGCATTACTACTTTCATTAGCATATAAAAAATTAACATTATCAAAACTTCAAGAAGCTTTAGTTAAAACTTTAGAAATCACAGCTTTAATTATGGTTTTAGTTGCTGCCTCAAATTTTTTTGGAGCAGTATTTGCTAGATTGGGAACACCAACTTTATTAACAGAATTTTTATTAGGTTTAGAAATGAATAAATATCTGATTTTAGGAATGATTATGGTCATGATATTTTTGCTGGGTTGGCCATTAGAATGGGTACCGATAGTTATGATTATTGTTCCAATAATTTTGCCATTAGTAGAGGCGTTAGGATTTAATTTAACTTGGTTTGCAATATTAGTAGCTGTTAATCTCCAGACCGCCTGGCTATCTCCACCTGTTGCACTCTCAGCATATTTTTTAAAAGGTGTAGTTCCAGAATGGGATTTAAAAGATATTTATTACGGAATGATGCAATTTATGGTTCTACAAATAATAGGTTTGGTTTTAATTATTATATTTCCTAAAATTGCCTTATGGCTACCAACTCTCTTATATGGACAGTAGAATTTATTAGTTTAAAATAAATTTAGTGAATCAGCCAAAAGTAAAATATTCTCTTTCAAATTGGGACCTGGTGACAGTCAACCCAAATTACAAAACCTGGAATTGGAAAGATCTATTTTGTTTTTGGGGTGCTAATGTACAAAGTGTAATTGGTTTCTCATTAATCTCTTCGCTTTACTTAATATATAGCTTGAATGTATTTGTAGTATTTTTTGGAATAATTTTAGGATCTTTTTTTGTTTATTTATTTTCAAATGCAATTGGGAAGCCTTCTCAAAAATTTGGTTTACCATTTGCAGTATTATTAAGATCCTCGTTAGGATTTAATGGTGCTAAATTATTTGGATTAATCAGAAGTTTAGTTGGAATATTTTTATTTGGAATTCAAACTTATTTTTTATCTAAAATATTAGTTTACCTGATAAGGATAACAATTTTTTCAATTGATAATTCCTTATTGGAGCAAGAAATTTTCATAATCTTTTATTTTGGTTTAAATATTATTGACTGGTTTGCTATAGTAATAACAATTGTTCTACAGACTTTGTTTTTTACTGTTGGGATGCAGTACAACAAGAAAATAATTAATTTTTCAGCAATGACAGTCTATGCTGGTTTGTTAATTTTTTTCTTTGTTGTTTTATTAAGTGATGTGAAAATAACTACTGAAGCTTTTTCAAATGTATTTAATTTCAATAATTTTTTAGATGTTAATAATTTAGCTCCTTTAATTACAGTTGCTGGAACGATATTTGCCTATTTTTCAATTTTAATAATTAGTTTTGGTGATTTTTCTAGGTATGTAAAAAATGAGCAAGAATTAAAAAAAGGAAACTTAAGTTTAATTTTGAATTTAATTATTTTTTCTTTTTTTTCAGTATTCATAGTAATAGGTTCTGATGTTTTTCTTAATCAAAAATTTTCGGATATAGACAGAATTTTTACGAATCCAACAGATATAGTAGGGAAATTTGATAATATACAAATAACAATAATCGTTCTATTTCTTATTATAATTGCTTCAGCTTCTACAAATTTAGTTGCCAATTTCATCCCATCCCAATACTCTCTAATAAATTTTGCTCCTTCAATATTAAATTTAAAAAGTGCTAGTTATTTAATTGTTTTTTTTGGTTTGTTGATCGCAATTTTCTGGCTGACTATATTAAGCCAAATAGGAATTTTGTCCTTTGTTGATACTTTTGGTGCTTTTTTTGGTCCTTTATTTGGAGTGATGGCAGCTGATTATTATTTAATTAAAAATCAAGAATTAAGTAATAAAGATCTATATTCTATAGACAAAGAGAGCGCTTATTATTATTCAGGTGGTTGGCATATAAAAGGTGTTTATTCTTTAATACTAGGATTTATTTTTTCAGCTTCTACAATTTGGAATACTAATTTAATGTTTTTACAACCTTATGCCTGGATAATAGGTGCATTTGTTGCCTGGATAACATACTACATGTTAGCAAAAAAATAATTTTAATGCACAAATTTGATTTTAAAAATAGAGCAGCTGTAGTTACTGGTGGAGCCCAAGGGTTTGGTTTAGATGTTGCAAAAAGATTTTTAGAGTCTGGTGCGAAAGTATTTATATGGGATATTGATGAAAAGCTTCTTAAATCAGCAGTTGATGAAGTAAAAAACCCTAACCTATTTTACAGTGTTGTTGATATATCAAATTATCAAGATGTAGAGAAAAACGTTGCAGACATAACCTCAAAAACAAATATTGATATTTTAATTAATAATGCTGGGATAACAGGTCCTACAGGTCCTTTATGGGAGTATGATGTCGATATGTGGAATAAAATAGTCCAGATAAATTTAATGGGTACTTTCAATTGCTGTCGAGCGATTGTACCAAATATGATTAAAAATAATTATGGAAGAATCGTTAATGTAGCTTCTGTTGCAGGTAAAGATGGTAATGCAAATGCAAGCGCGTATAGCTCAGGAAAAGCTGGCGCAATTGGGTTAACGAAAGCTTTGGGTAAAGAATTGGCTGACAAAGATATAGCAGTAAATGCTGTAACCCCAGCAGGTGCTAAAACTAGAATTTTAGATCAAATGAGTAAAGAGCATGTACAAAGAATGCTGTCAAAGGTGCCAAGAGGAAGATTTCTTGAAATACATGAGTTTACCTCACTAGTTTGCTGGCTTTCTTCACAAGAAAACACTTTTTCTACAGCTGCAGTATTTGATATAAGTGGTGGTAGATCTACATATTAGTCTCAAAAACTTGAAAATATTTTAAGATCTTTATCTTGATTTTTAACAGAATTTTTACTCATAACTGGCGCTGTAATCATTATTGACCAATAGATAAGAAGTATAAACACAGAGATTATTTTCATATTATTTATTTAGCAATCAATCTTGAATTTAGAATGTTTAAATTGTGACTGAATATTGAATTTATAAATAATTTATCTATAAGAAGATTATGTTCAAAATTTTTTATATTTTTATTACATCATTATTTTTTCTTAACTCTTCACTCGCTGAAAATATAAATATTTTTAATTTTACAGAGCAAGAACTCTCAGAACTTGAAGTTCGTAAGGTAAGAGGAGCAGATAACAAAACAGTTTATACTGTTGGATCAAATGAAAATGGTAATTTTTTAAAAGCTGTAGCTGATAACGCTGCTTCTGGACTAGGAAAAGAAGTCAAAATTGACCTAAACAAAACCCCATTTATAAATATAACATGGAAAATAGAAAAAGATTTACAAGGCATTAATGAGAACTCAAAAAAAGGTCATGATTTTGCAGCTAGAGTTTT
Source organism: uncultured Pelagibacteraceae bacterium (assembly GCA_902522385.1). Classification (GTDB taxonomy): domain Bacteria; phylum Pseudomonadota; class Alphaproteobacteria; order Pelagibacterales; family Pelagibacteraceae; genus Pelagibacter. The sequence goes on along the minus strand of CABYVK010000001.1, from coordinate 29,001 downwards.
TGCAGTAAAAAAAACAGGAGCAACACCACTTTCAAATAGAGCAATTAATTACGTTTTTTCAAGTAATAGTGCAGTTGGCCAGAGTTGGTCTAGCCCTTATACAAAAAAATCAATAGACAATGTATTAGCAACTACAAAAGATAATCTGAATGAATGGGTAACAGTAAAATCCAATGTTAAGGAAGATTTTAAAAAATTTCATGATTTAGATGTGAATGAATTAGATGGTTTAGCTATAATGGCTGACACAGATAACTCAAAAATGAAGTCAATTTCTTATTTTCAGAATATATATTTTTCAGCAGATTAATTAATATATATATTATATTTATATTTTTTTTTGATATTGTTAACTTATGCATAAAAGCTTTACCCATAATGTTAAAGTATATTATGAGGATACAGATGCTGGGGGGGTTGTATATTACGCGAATTATTTAAAATATTTAGAAAGAGCCAGAACTGAAGCGCTATCAACTATTGGATTAAGCAATACAAATATAAAAAATAATTTTGGCGCTCTTATAATTGTGAAATCATGTAACATTGAATATAAAAAATCTGCATATTTAGAAGACAATTTACAAATTAAATCTTTTATAAATACTACATCAAAAACTTCTTTAATAATGAATCAATCAATATTTAAAGAAAAAGATCTTATTGTGGAAGCTCAAATTCATTTAGTATTTATTAACGAAAAATCTAAACCAATTAAGATTCCAGAAAAGATTTTAACAGAATTTAAACCCTATATTTCTAAATCATAGATATTTTTCTTACTTTTTTAAATAAATCTACAATCATTTTTTCAGATACAATTTTTGTATTTACATTTCTGGGACTAGGGTGATAGCAGGCAATCAATTTTATTTTGCCTGGTAATAAATAGGATTTTCCATGAATAAATTTAATTTTTTCTTTAAAATTATATTTTTTTTTATAAAACTTTACACAATTATCAAAAGATACTTTTCCTAAAGCAATAATTGTTTTTAATTTATTTAAATTGTAAATTTCGCTATCAAAATATTTTGAACAATTATTTAGCTCTTCTATTTTAGGTTTGTCTCCTGGGGGAACACATTTTAAAATGTTTGTTATATATGTTGATTTTAATTTAAGACCATCATTTAAGTTTTCCGAATTAGGTTGATTTGATATTTTAGCTTTAAACAAGCATTTAAATAAAAAGTCTCCAGATTTATCACCTGTAAAAGCTCTTCCTGTCCGTGTGCCTCCATGAGCCGCTGGAGCCAATCCAATAATTAAAATTTTTGAATCCACCTCACCGAAACCTGTAACTGGTTTTCCCCAGTAAGTTTCATTTATATTTTGCTTTCTTTTTTTTGTTGAAATTTTTTTTATAAAATTAACAAGTCTTGGACATTTTTTACATTTAATAATTGTTTTATTTAAATTATCTATTTTAATATTCATATATGAAAATTTTAAATTATTTTATTATAATATTTATATGTATTAATCCTGCAGTCAAAGCAGATTCAAAAAATATCTTAATTAATGAATTGCAAAAGGGTGGAAAATTAGTTTTCATAAGACATGCTTACGCCCCTGGTGGTGGTGATCCAGAAAATTTCGATATTAATGATTGTACAACTCAAAGAAATTTAAGTAATAGTGGCAGAACTCAATCACAAAAAATTGGCAGTTTTTTTAAAGAAAATAAAATTTTAATTGGAAAAGTCTATTCTAGTGAGTGGTGCAGATGTAAAGAAACTGCATCTATAGCATTTAAAAAATATGAAACTAAAAATTTTCTGAACTCTTTTTTTAGCATGAAATTTGCTAAAAACAGAAAAAAACAAATGATTGATTTTAATAAATTTATAAATAATTGGGACAAAAATCAAAACCTAGTTTTTGTTACACATTATGTGGTGATTTCAGAAATTTTAAATTATGGACCTTCATCGGGAGAGATTGTTATATCAGACAAGAGCTTAAAAATTATTGATACTTTAGAGATTGAATATTAAATTAAATAATTATGTCATCAAAAAGAGCTATGAGACAAGCACAAAAGCAAGCATACGCAAAGCATCGTTCAAATATCACTAATAGTAGATTTGAACTTAAAAAAAAATTTTTGACAAAAAATAAAGAAGAAAAAAAAAATAAAAATTAACTTTCTTGATCAAATTTCTCTACTATTTTACAAGTTGAAAGCTTAGATAAACTTTCAACATCATTCAAAACAGCCTTAACAAATATTTCGGGTCTATCTTTTTCAAATAAAATTTGAGTATAAAACTGCGGATATCCATGTTTCAATGTAAGTATTTTTTTTCCCTCTACATAAATGTTTCTCACATAAGAGTTTTTCTTTTTTACACTTAAATCTGTTACTCTATATTTTTGGTATGTTTTTTCATTATATACATAATTTCTTGTCATAATTAATTCATTAAGATTTAAAATATATTCATTTTTTAAAAACCCGTCTTCTTTATGATCGCATTTTTTTAATACAATAATTTCCGACTTAGAATTAAAAGATATTAAAAAAAATGATAAAAAGAATATTAAAAATTTATTTTTTCTCATTCTTATCTACAAAAAATAATGCTATGATAAAAATCACAGTCCATGTGAATACAGACAATGTTTTAAAAGGAGTGGTATCTGCTCCCCAAACATCAAAGAATAAAGCACCAATAATTATGCCTATAGCGTAGATAATACTTACAATTTTAACTTTACTCATATTTTATATTACTCTTTGATTAAGTTTTTTTTAAAAAGAGACATACCATTTTTGATTTTATAAGAGTAAGATTCTCTAAAACTTTCAAGTTGCCAACCAGTAAGTCTTTTTTCAATTTCAATTATATTTTCTTTCTTCCACTCATCAGTTGTTTGTTCTAGTTTCCAAATTTTTTTTTCTTCATTATTTCTTCCACAACCATAGCAATAACCTGTAGATGGATCAGTTTTACAAATGCTTATGCAAGGTGAAATAATCATTTTGTTAAATTATTATAAATTTTAGTAGATAAATAGATAATTTTTTAACAATTGTCATTGGACAAATAGTTTCAATAATATATAAAACCTCGTAATTTGTGGGGCGATGGCGGAATTGGTAGACGCGTTGGTCTTAGGAACCAATATGGCAACATGTGAAGGTTCGAGTCCTTTTCGCCCTACCATTAAGATACTATGAAAATTACAGTAGAAAATAAAAAAGGATTAAATAAAGACCTCAAAGTTTTTATCGATAAAGAGACAATGAACTCTTATATGGATAAAAAATATGAAGAGATTAAAGGCAGTGTAAATCTTAAAGGATTTAGACCAGGTAAAGTTCCAAAAGAAATTTTAAAAAGACAATTTGGAAAAGCTGTTTTTGGAGAAGTTTTAGATAAAGTTTTAAAAGAAACATCAACCAAAGCACTAGAGGAAAAAAAGATTAAACCAGCTGGTCAACCAAAACTTGATTTAAAGACATACGGTGAAGATAAAGATTTAGAGTATGTATTATCAGTAACGGAGTTACCAAAAGTAGAAATCAAATCTTTAGATAATATTAAATTTGACGAATACACAGTAAAGATTGATGAGAGTGAAACAGATAAAAGAATAAAAGAAATAGCTAAAAACCAACCAAATTTTAAAGAAGTCAGCCCCGATACAAAAGCCAAAAAAGGTGATTTAGTCTCTTTAGATTATAAAGCAACGGTTGATGGTAAGGATTTTAAAGGAAGTGAAGGAAAGAATACCCAATTAACTTTGGGCAAAGATTTATTTTTAAAAGGTTTTGATGATCAATTGATTGGAGTTAAGAAAGATGATGAAAAAATTGTAGAAGCAACTTTGCCAGAAAATTTCCCCGAAAAAGAATTAGTAAATAAAAAAGCTAAATTTAATTGTAAAATTTTAAGCGTTAAACAATCAGAAGAAGTAAAAATTGATAATGTTTTTGCAAAAAATTTAGGAGCAAAAGATTTAAAAGATTTAAAAACATTAATTTCAAAACAAATTAATGATGAATATAAAAATTCTTTAGACCAATTATCTAAAAATCAAATTTTAAAAGAAATAGAGAAAATTAAAATAGACGAAGTTCCAGAAAACTTAGTTGAGGAGGAGGTTAAAGTTCTTTCACAAGGTATGTCTGAAGAAGAATCAAAGAAAAATAAAAAAAACTTTGAGGAAAAAGCAAAAATAAGAATTAAAACTGGATTAATTTTAAATGAGTTTGGTGAAAAAAATCAAATTAAAGTAACAGAACAAGAAATTCAGGCTGAAGTACAAAAACAACTAAGAATGATGCCTGGACAGGAAAAAATGGTTATGGATTTTTACCAAAAAAACCCATCTGCATTAGCGAGTTTAAGAGGATCTGTTTATGAAGAAAAAATTTTAAATTTAATTAAAGAAAAAGGTAAAGCAAATAAGAAAGAAATTTCAAAAGAGGAAGCAGAAAAGATTTTAAAAGATGCTCATAAGCATAACCATGATCATGAACATGGTCATAGTAAAGAAAAAAAAGAAACCAAGAAAAAATCACCCATAACATCTGCTAAAGAAAAAAAACCTACAAGTAAAAAGGCAAAATCAAAGCCTGCAGTGAAAAAGACAAAAAAGGTTAGCAAAAAGTAATCTCAAGTTGTATAAGTAGAACGAATCAACTTATGACAACAAAATTATCAGAACATATGAGCAATCTTGTACCTATGGTTGTTGAACAATCTAGTAAAGGTGAAAGAGCTTATGATATCTATTCAAGGCTATTAAAAGAAAGAATTATATTTTTGACAGGTCAAATTAATGACAACGTTGCATCATTAGTTACCGCACAATTATTATTTTTAGAGGCTGAAGATCCAAAAAAAGAAATCTATTTGTACATAAATAGCCCAGGAGGTTTAGTTTCAGCGGGCCTAGGTATTTATGATACAATGCAATATGTGAAACCAGATATTTCTACTTTATGTATAGGTCAAGCAGCTTCCATGGGTTCCTTTTTGCTTGCAGCTGGCACAAAAGGAAAAAGATTTTCTTTACCAAATTCAAGAATAATGGTTCATCAACCATCTGCAGGTTTTCAAGGTCAAGCAACCGATATTGAAATACATGCTAATGAAGTTTTGTCTTTAAAGAAAAGGCTTAATGAAATTTATTCAAAACATACTGGAAAAAGTGTTGAAGAAATAAAATCTGCCCTTGAAAGAGATAATTTTATGACTGCGGATGTCGCACAATCTTTTGGTCTTATTGACGAAGTAGTAGAAAAAAGATCTTAATACACAATATATTGAATCATTATTAATCGAAACTTGATTAGTGAGAGTCTTCTATAATAAAGTAATTTAATTGATTCGTTATAAAAATTAAAATGACAACAAATAATAAAAATATTCTTTACTGTTCTTTCTGTGGTAAAAGCCAACATGAAGTAAGAAAGTTGATTGCCGGTCCTACTGTTTTCATCTGCGATGAATGTGTTGAACTATGTATGGACATTATAAAAGAGGAGAGCAAAGATACTTTTGTAAAACATCAAGATGGCCTTCCTTCTCCAAAGGAAATTTGTTCTGTATTAGATGATTATGTAATTGGTCAAACTCATGCAAAAAAAGTATTATCAGTTGCAGTTCACAATCATTACAAAAGATTAAACTATGAGAGTAAAACAAGCAAAAATGTTGAGCTATCGAAATCCAATATACTTTTAGTGGGTCCCACAGGTTGTGGAAAAACTTTGCTTGCACAAACACTTGCTAGAATTCTAGACGTCCCATTTACTATGGCTGATGCAACAACTCTAACAGAAGCAGGTTATGTTGGAGAAGATGTTGAAAATATTATTTTAAAACTATTACAAGCTTCAGATTATAATGTTGAAAAAGCACAAAGAGGAATAGTTTATATAGATGAAGTAGATAAAATAAGTAGAAAATCAGAAAACCCATCAATTACGAGAGATGTATCAGGAGAAGGTGTTCAGCAAGCACTTTTAAAAATTATGGAAGGAACAGTTGCCAGTGTTCCACCACAAGGAGGAAGAAAACATCCTCAACAAGAATTTCTGCAAGTAGATACCACAAATATTTTATTCATTTGTGGTGGCGCATTTGCTGGACTAGATAAAATTATTTCTCAAAGAGACAAGGGAACGTCAATTGGTTTTGGTGCAGATGTAAAGAACACACAAGATAAGAAAACTGGTGAGTGGATGAAAGGTTTAGAGCCAGAGGATTTGTTAAAATTTGGATTGATTCCAGAATTTATTGGAAGACTACCTATGATAGCAACACTTGAAGATTTAGACGAAAAATCATTAATCAAAATATTACAAGAGCCAAAAAATTCTTTAACAAAACAATATCAAGAATTATTTAAATTAGATGGTGCAAAGTTAACGTTTAAAGAAAATGCTTTAAAAGAAATAGCACAAAAAGCTATTAGTAAAAAAACAGGAGCAAGAGGTTTGAGATCTATTTTAGAAAATATTTTGTTAAAAACAATGTATGATCTTCCAAGTCAAGACAATATAGAAGAAGTTATTATCGATGCTAGCGCAGCAAAAGGGCAGTCTCAACCCATTTTAGTACATGCTAAAGGGGAAGGTAAATCAAAGTCAAATAAGACAACAGCGGCTTAATAACCTTAATAATTTACAAAAACCTATTGCAATATATAATATAATATCCATATTGGTGATATGGATGTCAAAATATCACTACCATTACTTCCACTTAGAGACATAGTCGTCTTTCCGAGCATGGTTATTCCTTTATTTGTTGGTAGAGATAAATCTATTTCAGCACTTAATGAAGTAATGAAAAAAGATAAAAAAATTATTTTAGTTACTCAAAAAAATTCAGAAATTGATGACCCTAAGAAAACAGATGTATTTATGTATGGTTGTGAAGGAAGTATTTTACAATTATTAAAATTACCTGATGGCACTGTAAAAGTCTTAGTAGAGGGCATTAGAAGAGTAAAAATTCTAGACTTTAAGGATAATGAAAAATTTATTATTTGCGATTATACAAATCACAATGACATTTTACCTAAATATGAAGACTTATTCCCGTTAGCTTCTACAGCATTAAGAAGATTAGAAAAACTAACATCAATAAATAAAAAAATTTCAAACGAAACAATTAACACTATTAAGCAATTAAAAGATCCTTCTCAAATTGCTGATAATATCGCATCTCATATAACAGCTACTATTTCTGAAAAACAACAAATTTTTGAGACTGTTGATGTGAAAAAAAGACTAAATGCCATTATTAAAATTATGGAAAATGAGACGAGTATTATTGGAGTAGAAAAAAGAATAAGGGGCAGAGTTAAAACCCAAATGGAAAAAACTCAAAGAGAGTACTATTTAAATGAACAATTAAAAGCTATTCAAAAAGAACTTGGAGAAATAGAGGACGGTAAAGATGAAACAACCAGTCTTAACAAAGCTATTACAAAAGCAAAGATGCCAAAAGAGGTTGAGAAGAAATGCTTACAAGAATTAAAAAAATTAAAAAATATGAGTCCAATGTCAGCAGAGGCAACAGTTGTGAGAAATTATTTAGACTGGATGACAGAACTGCCTTGGCATAAAAAAAGTGAGGTTGATATAGATTTAAAGAAAGCATTAGATATTCTTGATAAAGACCATTTTGGATTAGAAAAGGTTAAAGAGAGAATAGTTGAATTTTTAGCTGTTCAAAAAAGGATGGACAAAATAAAAGGTCCAATTTTATGCTTAGTTGGCCCTCCAGGTGTTGGAAAGACATCGTTAGGTAAATCAATAGCAAAAGCTACAAATAGAGAATTTGTAAGAATGTCTGTTGGTGGTATGAGAGATGAAGCAGAAATAAGAGGTCATAGAAGAACTTACATAGGTTCTTTGCCTGGAAAAATTATTCAGATGATGAAAAAAGCAGGAACAAAAAACCCTTTAATTTTATTAGATGAAATAGATAAAATTGGAAATGATTATAGAGGTGATCCATCTTCAGCACTGTTAGAGGCATTGGATCCAGAGCAAAACACTACATTTAATGATCATTATTTAGAAGTTGATTATGATCTATCTGATGTAATGTTTGTAACAACAGCTAACACTTTGAATATTTTACCACCTTTATTGGACAGGATGGAAGTCATTAGATTAGCTGGTTATACAGAAGATGAAAAAATAAATATCGCAAATAAATTTTTGTTGCCTAAACAAATAAAAGATAATGGTGTTAAAGAAAAAGAAATGAAGTTAGAAGATAATATTATAAAAGAGGTAATAAGAGGGTATACAAAAGAGTCAGGTGTCAGAAATCTTGAAAGGGAAATTTCTAAATTAGCTAGAAAAGTTGTGAAAAAAATCGTAGCAGGCGAAGAAAAAGAAGTTGGAATAAATAATAAAAATTTATCAGATTTTTTGGGTATTCCTAAATTTAAGTTTGGAGAATTAGAGGCTGAAAATAGAGTTGGTATAGTCACAGGACTAGCCTGGACTGAGTATGGCGGAGAAATTTTAAAAATAGAAACTGTTACAATGCCAGGAAAAGGGAGAATGCAAATCACTGGTAAACTAGGTGATGTTATGCAAGAGTCTGTTAAAGCAGCAAAATCTTTTGTAAGGTCAAAATGTTTAGAGTATGGAATTATTCCTCCTATTTTTGAGAAAAAAGATTTTCATATTCATGTTCCTGAAGGAGCTACGCCAAAAGATGGCCCATCTGCTGGTATTGGAATGGTAACATCGATAGTCTCGTCAATTACCAAAATTCCTGTAAGAAGAGATGTTGCTATGACAGGAGAAGTTACATTAACAGGACAAGTTCTACCAATTGGTGGTTTGAAAGAAAAATTATTAGCAGCTCACAGAGCAGGTATTAAAGAAGTTTTAATTCCTAAGGAAAATGAAAAAGATCTTGTAGACATGCCTAAAAAAATTATTGATGACATTAAGATTACCACTGTGGAATATGCTGATCAGGTTATAAAAATAGCTTTGACAAAAGAACTCAAACCAACAGAGTGGGTTGAGGTCGATATGTCTAAAAAAGATGACAAATCTCAAGCTAGTATTCAATAATAATTAATTTACATTATTAAAGTGTTGATGTAATAAGTAGCCTTGTTTTGGGCGGTTAGCTCAGTTGGTAGAGCATCTCGTTTACACCGAGGGGGTCAAAGGTTCGAGTCCTTTACTGCCCACCAGAACAATTAAGTGGGGGTGTAGCTCAGTTGGTTAGAGCGATCGCCTGTCACGCGATAGGTCGAGGGTTCGAGTCCCTTCACTCCCGCCACTTTTACGCATTTTTTATGTTAAATATTAATAAAAATGTGACGTATCAGCCCTTCAACAACAGTTAAAAACTGATATATAGATTTCCATGTTATCTGATTTTTTAAAAGATTACTTACCAATAATAATATTTTTAGTATTAGCTCTCGGATTGAGTTGTGCTTTTGTAGTTGTAAATTTTATTTTATCACCAAAAAAACCTGATCCAGAAAAACTTTCAGCTTATGAGTGTGGTTTTGAGCCATTTGAAGACTCAAGAATGGAATTTGATGTGAGATTTTACTTAGTCGCAATTCTATTTATTATTTTTGATTTAGAGATAGCATTTTTATTTCCATGGGCAATATCACTTGGAAATATTGGATTATTAGGTTTTTCATCAATGATGATTTTTTTGTTCATACTTACAATAGGCTTTATTTATGAATGGAAAAAAGGTGCTTTAGACTGGGAATAAAAATTATAAATCATAATGAATAATAAAATAGATCAAGTTCCTGAGGAATTTAAACAACTTGCAAAAGATTTTAGTAAAAATGGGTTTATTACTACATCTCTAGATAATTTAATTAATTGGTCAAGATCAGGATCACTTCACTGGATGACTTTTGGATTAGCTTGTTGTGCTGTTGAAATGATGCAAACAGCTATGCCTAGATATGATCTGGAAAGATTTGGAGCAGCTCCAAGAGGCTCTCCAAGACAATCAGATGTAATGATAGTTGCAGGAACTTTGACAAATAAAATGGCACCAGCTTTAAGAAAAGTTTATGACCAGATGCCTGAACCAAGATATGTAATTTCTATGGGTAGCTGTGCAAATGGGGGTGGATATTATCATTATTCATATTCTGTTGTTAGAGGTTGCGATCGTATTGTTCCAGTAGATGTTTATGTACCAGGATGTCCACCTTCAGCAGAAGCTTTGTTGTATGGAATTCTTCAGTTACAAAAAAAGATTAGAAAGAAAGGATCTTTTATTAGATAATTATGAAAAGTTTAGAAGATCTAGAAAAAAAAATTAATTCTGAGTTAACTACAAAAATCAACAATACAGAAATAAAACATAATCAAATTTATATTGAAACAGATAAAGAGGACATTATTGATGTCGCTATTTTTTTAAAAACAAATCAAGATACTAAATTTAGGCAACTAATTGATATAACAGTTGTCGATTACCCAGAAGAAAACCAAAGGTTTGAAGTAGTATACTTGTTTTTAAGTCATGAATTTAATCAAAGATTGATTGTAAAATACTCTATTGCAGAAAACGAAGTTATTCCGTCATTAACTAGTATTTTTCCTTCAGCAAATTGGATGGAAAGAGAAGTTTTTGATATGTACGGGGTATCTTTCAAGGATCACCCAGATTTAAGAAGAATACTAACTGATTATGGATTTGAGGGTCATCCATTAAGAAAAGACTTTCCATTAACTGGTCATTCTGAAGTAAGATATAGCGAAGATCAGAAGAAGGTAATCAGTGAACCAGTAAAGCTTGAGCAAAATTATAGAAATTTTGATTATGAAAGTCCCTGGGAAGGAACAAAATACATTAAAGAAGAAATTGAGAATAATGACAAAAAAAATTAAAAATTTAAATTTAAATTTTGGTCCTCAGCATCCAGCAGCCCATGGTGTTTTAAGATTAATCTTAGAGTTAGATGGTGAAGTAGTTGAAAAAGCAGATCCTCACATCGGCTTACTTCATAGAGGAACAGAAAAACTTATCGAAAATAAAACTTATATGCAGGCAGTTCCTTATTTTGATCGTTTAGATTATGTCGCTCCAATGAATCAGGAGCATGCTTTCGCATTAGCTGTCGAAAAAATACTCAAAATAGATGTACCAATTAGAGCACAATATATAAGAGTTATATTTTGTGAGATTGGGAGAATTTTAAGTCATATTTTAAACGTCACAACTCAAGCTTTAGATGTTGGTGCTCTAACACCTTCTCTTTGGGGTTTTGAGGAAAGAGAAACTCTAATGACATTTTATGAGAGAGCTTCAGGATCAAGACTTCATGCAAATTATTTTAGAGCAGGAGGTGTTCATCAAGATTTGCCAAAAGGTTTAGAAGAAGATATCTTTAAATTTTGTGAAACGTTTCCAAAAATAATTAATGATTTAGAAAGTCTATTAACTGATAATAGAATCTTCAAACAAAGAAATGTAGATATAGGAGTAGTCACAAAAGAAGATGCCTTAGATTATTCTTTTTCAGGAGTTATGATTAGAGGCTCAGGTGTTCCATGGGATTTAAGAAAATCTCAACCTTATGATTGTTATGAAAGTTTAGACTTTAAAATTCCTGTTGGAAAAAATGGAGATTGTTATGACAGATATTTATGCAGAATTGAAGAAATGAAAGAAAGTGTTTCAATCATTAAACAATGTCTAGCTAAAATAGAAAAGGGTCCAATTAAATCATTAGATGGCAAGATTAGCCCTCCACCTAAGGCAGAAATCAAACAATCAATGGAAGCTTTAATACATCATTTTAAACTTTTCACAGAGGGATATAGAGTTCCAAAAGATGAAATTTATACAGCTGTTGAAGCACCAAAAGGAGAATTTGGTGTTTATTTAATATCTGATGGATCAAGTAAACCTTACAAATGTAAAATAAGAGCACCAGGTTTCTCACATTTACAATCAATGGATTATTTAATTAAAGGTCATATGTTAGCTGATGTTCCTGCGGTATTAGGTTCTTTAGATATTGTTTTCGGTGAGGTAGATAGATGAGTTTAAGAAGACCAGCTAAAGATCAGCCAGAAAGTTTTGAATTTAATGCTTCATCATTAGAAGCGGCAAATATAATTGTTGCAAAATATCCTGAAGGTAAACAGCAAAGTGCTGTGATGGCCTTACTTTATATTGCTCAAAAACAAAATAATAATTGGATACCATTAGCTGCAATGAAGTACATCGCTAAGTTTTTAGACATGCCTTATATTAAAGTTTATGAGGTTGCTACTTTTTATACAATGTATAATTTAGCTCCTGTAGGTAAATACTTTGTTCAAGTATGTACAACAACACCCTGCATGATAAGAGGTGCAAATAAATTAGTTGAGGCATGTAAGGAAAAAATTTCTGAAAATGAGTGTGAATTATCTAGTGATAAAAGCTGTTCTTGGATGGAAGTTGAATGTTTGGGAGCATGTGTCAATGCTCCAATGATGCAAATTAATGATGACTATTATGAAGATTTAGATAAACAAAAAACTTTAGATATTTTAGATAAAATTTTGAACGGAGAAACTCCAAAACCTGGTTCATATAGAGGAAGAGTAAATAATGAACCAGAAAATAACAGGAAAACTTTAATGGATTTAAAAAATGCTTAAAGATCAAGATAGAATTTTTCAAAATTTGTATAATGATAAAGGCTCAGATGTAACTTCATCACAAAAGAGAGGCGACTGGTTAAATACAAAAGAAATTACTGACAAAGGAAGAGACTGGATAATTAATGAAATTAAAGAATCTCAATTAAGAGGTCGAGGTGGAGCAGGATTTCCTACTGGTTTAAAATGGTCATTTGCACCAAAAGAAGTTGGATCTAGACCACATTACCTAGTTATTAATGGCGATGAGTCTGAACCAGGAACTTGCAAAGATAGAGACATTTTAAGATTTGAACCTCACAAGTTAATAGAAGGTTGTTTAATTGCATCTTACGCAGTGCAAGCACATGTCTGTTATATTTATATTAGAGGTGAATATTTTGTTGATGGTCAAAAACTTCAAGCAGCAATTGATGAAGCTTATGAAAAAAAACTATTAGGCAAAAATGCAGCAGGTACTGGTTGGGATTTAGATATTTACATTCACTATGGTGCTGGTGCATATATTTGTGGAGAGGAAACAGCTTTATTAGAAAGCATTGAAGGTAAAAAAGGACAACCTAGATTAAAACCTCCATTCCCAGCTCTAATTGGTCTTTATGGATGTCCAACAATTATTAACAATGTGGAAACTATAGCCGTAGTCCCGACAATTCTTAGAAGAGGTGGAAAATGGTTTGCTTCTCTTGGAAGAGAAAAGAATACAGGTACAAAAATATTTTGTATATCTGGAAATGTAAATACCCCTTGTAACGTTGAGGAAGAAATGAATATTTCTTTAAAAGAATTAATTGAAGTTCATGCAGGTGGTGTTATTGGAGGTTGGGATAATCTTCAAGCAGTGATTCCAGGTGGTTCATCAATGCCACTAATTCCAAAAGATAAATGTGAAACATTAACTATGGATTTTGACTCACTTATGGCTGAGAAAAGTGGCCTAGGAACTGCAGGTATAGTGGTCATTAATAAAGATCAGGACATCATCAAATGCATGGCAAGAATAGCAAGATTTTATAAACATGAAAGTTGTGGTCAATGTACACCTTGTAGAGAAGGTTCTGGTTGGATGTGGAGAATGCTTGAGAGAATGGCAAAAGGAGATGCAACCAAGGATGAGGTGGACATGCTAGGAGATGTTACAAATCAAATAGCAGGACATACTATTTGTGCATTTGGGGAAGGTTCATCCTGGCCAGTTCAAGGATTACTTAGACATTTTAAAAAAGAAATTGAGAAAAGAAATAATTTGGATCCTATTGTTCAAAAGAAAAATAATATTCCATATTTAGTTGATCAACATTTATTAGACAAAAAAAATGCTTAAATTGAAAGTTAATGAAATCGAAGTTGAAGTTGAAGAAGGTTTAACTGTTCTTCAGGCTTGTGAAAAAGCTGGTGTTGAAATTCCAAGATTTTGTTATCATGAAAAATTATCCATAGCAGGTAATTGCAGAATGTGTTTAGTTGAAATGGAAAAATCTCCTAAACCAATTGCTTCATGTGCTATGCCAGCTGCTGAAGGTATGAATATTAAAACAAATACTGCTTTAGTGGAAAAAGCTCGTAAGGGAGTGATGGAATTTTTATTAGCTAACCATCCCTTAGATTGTCCAGTATGTGATCAAGGTGGTGAATGTGATCTTCAAGATCAATCAATGTACTATGGTGTAGACAAATCAAGATTTAAAGAAAATAAAAGGTCTGTTCCTGAAAAAAACATGGGACCATTGATTAAAACTCAAATGACAAGATGTATACACTGTACGAGGTGCGTAAGATTTGCAACGGAAGTTGCTGGAGTTCCAGAGCTTGGTGCTATTGGAAGAGGTGAAGATATGCAAATTACAACTTATCTAGAGCAATCAATGCAATCTGAATTGTCTGCTAATGTTGTAGATTTATGTCCAGTAGGAGCCCTTACGTCAAAACCTTATGTTTTTGAAGCTAGACCATGGGAACTAAAGAAAACAGAAACTATTGATGTAATGGATGCAATTGGATCAAATATAAGAGTAGACACATACGATTGGGAAGTCAAAAGGGTACTTCCAATTATAAATGAAGATATTAATGAAGAGTGGATCTCAGATAAAACGAGATATGCATGTGATGGACTTCTACATCAAAGATTAGACACCCCATTCATTAAATACAATGGTAAGTTTGAGAAAGCCTCATGGGATGAAGTGTACAAAATAATTAAATCTAAAATTGAAAACACATCAAAAGATAAAATTTGTGGTTTTGTCGGTGATTTAAGTAATATGGAGACTGGTTATATTTTTAAAGAATTTTTTGATCGAACAATTGATATTAAAAATTATGATTCAAGATCAGATAACAGATTTATAAATACTTCAAAAAGAGAAAATTATTTATTTAATTCTTCCATAAACGGAATTGAAGAAGCAGATTTAATTTTGTTAGTAGGTGCAAACCCAAGATACGAAGCAACTATTTTAAATGCTAGAATTAGAAAAGCTTATTTAAACAATAATACAAAAATAATTTCACTTAATGATGTTGGTGATTTAACTTATCCTTATCAAAGTTTAGATGGTCAAACTCAAACTTTAAATAATATTCTTGAAGGTACCCATGATATTTCTAAAGAAATTATTAATTCAAAAAAACCAATAATTATTATTGGTGAGTCTTTATTGAAATTAAATTCTGCAGAATTTTTATTTAACAAAACAAAAGAATTCTTAATAAATAATAATAAAATTACCAATGAATGGAACGCTTTAAATATTTTAACAACCGATGCAGCAACAGTAGGGAGTATTGATCTTGGAATAATTAATAAAAATAATTTATTTAGCGATTTAAAAGAAAATAAATTTGATATTGTCTATCTTGTAGGTCAAGACAATTTGGAATTTGATAAAAAACATGAATTCATAATATATCAAGGAAGCCATGGTGACAAAGGTGCTGAGTTTGCTGATATTATTTTACCAGGTGCTGCCTATACTGAACAAGATGGTTACTTTACCAATTTAGAAGGAAAAATTCAAAAAGCTTATAAAGCATCATATCCTCCGGGTGAGGCAAAAGAAGATTGGCAGATAATTAATGAACTAGCTGAATTTATGAATAATAGAAAATTATTTAATGACAAAGATGAATTAGACAGCAGCATGTTTAATTATTTAAATTTGCAAAAAGAAAAACAAGTCGATGACCAAAATAATTCTTTTAATGGATTTCAAAATGAAAATTTAAAAATTAAAGTAAAAGATTATTATTTTTCAAATGTTATTGCTAGATCATCAAAAACAATGGTTGAATGTAATAATTCTAAATTAAATTTAAAATCAACAGGTACAGAAGGTTAGCATGGAATACTTGAGTATATTTTTTCAAGAAGTTTATAAGATATTATTCTTACTAGTTCCTGTTCTTGTTTCAGTGGCAATGATTGTTTGGCTAGATAGAAGAGTTTGGGCTTTTGTTCAAAAAAGACAAGGACCTAATGTTGTTGGTCCGTTTGGTTTGTTACAATCTTTGGCTGATGCTTTAAAATATATATTCAAAGAAATCATTATTCCATCTAGCTCAAATAAAGTAATTTTTATATTGGCACCTATAGTTACTATGACTTTAGCTTTGATCGCTTGGGCCGTGATCCCATTTAGTGCAACACAGGTTTTGGCCGATATTAATGTTGGAATTCTTTACTTATTTGCCGTTTCCTCACTAGGTGTATATGGAATAATAATGGGTGGATGGGCATCAAATTCTAAGTATCCTTTTCTTGGAGCAATTCGTTCTGCTGCTCAAATGGTATCTTATGAAGTTTCAATTGGAGTAATTATTATTAATGTTTTACTTTGTGTTGGCTCATTAAATTTAAACGATATTGTTATTGCTCAACAAAACATGTGGTTTGTGATTCCTTTATTTCCGATGTTTGTAATATTCTTTATTTCCGCTTTAGCTGAAACCAACAGGCCTCCTTTTGATTTACCCGAAGCAGAAGCAGAGTTAGTTGCAGGTTATCAAACAGAATATTCAGGAATGATGTATGCAATGTTTTGGTTAGGTGAGTATGCAAATATTTTATTAATGTGTGCAATGGGAGCAATATTATTTTTAGGTGGTTGGATGTCCCCAATTGATATTTATCCATTTACCTTAGTGCCAAGTGCAATATGGTTAATATTAAAAATTCTTCTTTTATTTATCCTTTTTGCTCTAGTTAAAGCGATAGTACCTAGATACAGATATGACCAGTTAATGAGACTAGGATGGAAAGTTTTTCTTCCTCTTTCTCTAATTTGGGTAGTATTAACAGCTAGCTATTTATTTTATTTTGAACTTTTACCCGTGAATTAATTATGAATATTTCTAGATTTTTTAAAACAATATTTATGACTGACTTCATCGGTGGTTTATTTATTGCTATTAAAGAATTATTTAAATCAAAAAAAACAATTAATTACCCTTTTGAAAAAGGTAAAATAAGTCCCCGTTTTAGAGGTGAGCATGCTTTGAGAAGATATCCAAATGGAGAAGAAAGATGTATTGCTTGTAAATTATGTGAAGCAGTATGTCCTGCTCAAGCAATAACAATAGAATCTACTGAAAGAGAAGACGGAAGTAGAAAAACAACACGTTACGATATTGACATGATGAAATGTATTTATTGTGGATTATGTGAAGAGTCTTGTCCAGTAGATGCAATAGTACAAGGTCCAAATTTTGAATTTTCAACAGAAACACGAGAAGAACTTTATTATACAAAAGAAAAGTTATTAGATAATGGTGATAGATGGGAGAATGTTTTAGAAGCTAATATTAAAGCTGACAATATCCATAGATAAAAATGATTGCACACGCTATTTTCTTTTATACATTTTCTATAATTGCTGTTGTTTCAGCTATAATGGTTACTGCTTCTAAAAATACTGTACACTCAGTATTTTTCTTAATTCTTGATTTCATAAGTATTTCTTGCCTTTTTATAATGATTGGTGCTGAATTTTTGGGAATGATAATGCTAATTGTTTATGTTGGGGCTGTTGCAGTTCTGTTTTTATTTGTTGTTATGATGTTAAACGTAGCCCAACAAAAAAATCAATGGTTTGCAGGTCAACAAAGTTCCAAACATATCCCAGTAGGATTAATTATCAGTACGCTTATATTCGTTGAAGTAATAATTGTAATTGGAGGTTGGAAATATAAACCAGAAATTTTTGATATTAATAATTCAATTGCTCAAACAAGCATTAGTAACACTCACTCATTAGGACAGATTTTATATACAGATTATATTCATGTGTTTCAAATAAGCGGAATGATCCTGTTAGTAGCTATGGTCGGGGCTATTGTATTAACATTTAGACAAAGATCAGGTTTAAAAAGACAAAGTTATATCAAGCAAATATCTAGAGAAAGAACTGAAGGTGTTGAGGTGCTAGAAGTTCAGAGTAATAAAGGGGTTAAAATAGATGATTGATATAGGTTTAGGACATTATTTAACTTTAGGAGCAGTGATATTTTCAATCGGAGTAATAGGTATTTTCCTTAACAGGAAGAACATCATTGTCATTTTAATGAGTATTGAATTGATATTACTAGCTGTAAATATCAATTTAGTTGCTTTTTCTATTTATTTAGGAGATTTGGCAGGACAAGTCTTTACTTTATTTATTCTTACCGTTGCAGCAGCAGAAGCAGCAATAGGATTAGCAATCATTGTTGTCTATTTCAGAAATTCTGGAACAATACGAGTAGAAGAAATTGATAAGTTGAAAGGATAATTATGGAACTATCAATTATATTTCTTCCACTTATTGCTTCAATTATCTCTGGTTTTTTTGGAAGATATATCGGTGATAGAAACTCAGAAATAGTAACAAGTGTTTTAGTTTCTATTTCTGCATTTTTATCAATTTATGTTCTTTATAAAGTAATCGTAAATCAGTATGAAGAAAATATTGTTATAGCTACCTGGATAAGCTCTGGTTCACTTGATGTAAATTGGTCAATGTTAATTGATCCATTATCATCAGTGATGCTAGTAGTTGTAACTTCTGTATCTGCTTTAGTGCATATCTATTCAATTGGTTACATGTCTCATGACCCTCATAAACCAAGATTTATGGCTTATTTATCATTATTCACATTTGCGATGTTAATGCTTGTGACTTCAGATAATTTTATACAATTATTTTTTGGTTGGGAAGGTGTAGGTTTATGTTCCTACTTCTTAATTGGTTTCTGGTTCAAAAAGGAAAGTGCTAATGCTGCAGCAATAAAAGCATTTGTTGTAAATAGAGTAGGTGATTTTGGTTTTGCTTTAGGAATTTTCTTAATATTTTATTTATTTGGAACTGTAAATTACTCAGAAGTTTTTCAACAAATTCCAACATTTGTAGATAAAAATTTATCATTTTTAGGTTTTGAGGTTAAAGCAATAGATTTAATTTGTTTACTTTTATTTATTGGAGCAATGGGTAAATCTGCGCAGATATTGCTGCATACTTGGCTACCTGATGCTATGGAGGGTCCAACTCCAGTCTCTGCATTAATTCATGCAGCAACGATGGTAACAGCTGGTGTATTCTTAGTAGTAAGGTGTTCCCCAATTTACGAATATTCACCGTTAATACTAAATTTTGTAACTATTGTTGGAATGACTACTGCATTTTTTGCAGCAACTGTCGCTTTGGTTCAAACAGATATAAAAAAAATCATTGCTTATTCTACATGTAGTCAACTTGGTTATATGTTTTTTGCAGCTGGAGTAGGTGCATACAATGTTGCTATGTTTCACTTATTTACTCATGCATTTTTCAAAGCTTTATTATTTTTAGGATCTGGTTCAGTAATCCATGCATTTAAAGACGAGCAAAATATAAATAATATGGGAGGTGTTTGGAGAAAGTTACCATACACTTATTCTTTAATGATTATAGGAACACTTGCTTTAACAGGTTTTCCATTTTTATCAGGATTTTATTCTAAAGATGCAATTATAGAATTTGCTTATTTAAAAGGTAATACTACTGGTTATTATGCAGCTGGGATTGGAATAATTACAGCATTTTTAACATCTATTTATTCATGGAGATTAATTTTTAAAACTTTCCATGGAGAATATAACAATAAAGAGATCAAGATAGAGGAAACACACGAGTCTCCGTTAGTAATGCTTGTTCCTTTATTTATCCTCTCGATAGGAGCAATATTTGCTGGTTTTTTATTTAAAGGACTCTTTATTGGTCATGGTGAAAATTTATTCTGGGCAGAGTCTATCAAGTTTTTGGAGCCTTTAAGCACTGAACATCCACCTTTATGGTTTATGATCTTAACACCTTGTTTAGTTTTATTGTCTATTCCAATTGCTTATTACTTATTTATAAAAAACAAAGAGCTACCTAATTCAATAGTTTCAATGAATAAACCTTTATATAATTTTTTAGTGAATAAATGGTACTTTGATGAGTTGTATGATGTATTGTTTATCAAATCTTCAAAAAAATTAGGATTATTTTTATGGAAATTTTGTGACGGAACTATAATAGATGGTTTTGGACCCGATGGAATTTCTTCATTTATAAAAAAATGCTCAATAAAAGCAACTAAATTTCAAAGTGGTTTTATTTATCAATATGCATTTGTAATGTTGTTAGGTTTCTCTGCTTTGCTAACTTTTTTAATAATTAAATAATGAATTTCCCTATTCTTTCATCTCTAATATTATTACCAACAATAGGAGCTTTATTTTTATTTTTTATCAAAGAAAAAGAAGGAAATAATACTACGATAAAATATGTAGCCTTATTTACTACAGTAGTAAATTTTTTAATTTCCATTTACTTATGGATTGCTTTTGATCAATCAACCTCTAGTTTTCAATTTATAGAAGATAGAACATGGATTAAAGGATTTATTAATTACAAAGTTGGAGTAGATGGGATCTCAATTTTGTTTATTATACTCACAACATTTATTACACCATTATGTATTATTTCTGTAAACAATTCTGTTAAAAATAGATTAAGAGATTTTTTAATTGCAATACTAATTATGGAAAGTTTTATGATTGGTGTTTTTTCTGCCCTTGATTTAGTTGTGTTTTATTTATTTTTTGAAGCTGGATTAATCCCAATGTTTCTAATTATTGGTATTTGGGGAGGAACAAGAAGAGTTTATTCAGCATTCAAATTCTTTTTATATACGTTGTTAGGTTCTGTTTTGATGTTAGTTGCAATAATTTCAATTTATTGGATTACAGGAACAACTGACGTGGTTCAATTATATGAAATTGGTATTGATGTTAAATATCAAAATTTATTGTGGTTAGCATTTTTTAGTTCATTTGCTGTTAAAACACCTATGTGGCCAGTTCATACATGGTTACCTGATGCGCACGTTGAGGCTCCTACTGCTGGATCTGTATTACTAGCCGCAATTTTGTTAAAGATGGCTGGATATGGTTTTATAAGATTTTCTTTAGGTCTTTTTCCACTTGCATCAGAAGTATTTACACCATTAATTTACACTTTGAGTGTTATTGCAATCATATTTACTTCACTGATAGCTTTGATGCAGGAAGATATGAAAAAGTTAATTGCTTATTCATCAGTTGCGCATATGGGCTTTGTAACTTTGGGTATATTCACTTTGCAACAACAAGGAATTGAAGGAAGTATAATTCAAATGATAAGCCACGGCCTAGTCTCAGCTGCATTATTTTTAACTGTTGGTGTAGTTTATGATAGAATGCATTCCAGATTGATAAGCACATATGGCGGACTGGTTTCTGTAATTCCAAAATATTCTATATTTTTCATGTTATTTGCTTTAGCATCTCTTGGTTTACCAGGAACCAGTGGTTTTATTGGCGAGTTTTTAATATTAATGGGAGCTTTCAAAGATAATTTTTTAGTAGCTGTTATAGCAAGCATTGGAGTAATTTTGGGAGCTGCATATATGTTGTGGCTCTATAAAAGAGTAGTATTTGGAAAATTACTTAATGAAGATCTTAAAAAAATTTTAGATTTAAATAGATCTGAATATTTTATTTTATCTTGTTTGGCTGCACCAATCTTATTTTTTGGTTTTTACCCTGATCCATTAATCAACACTATTGAAGTTTCTGTTACTGATTTAATTAATATGCATAACACAAATATAGCTAGTAAATAATATGGAAAATTTAAATTTAATATTACCTGAAATTTTTATTTCTTTATCAATTATGTTTTTACTTATTTTAGGTGTGTTTAAAAATGACAGTTCTAAAATTACTTTTAATTTATCTTTGTTTGCAATTTTAATTACAACAATAATAACATTCAATGAAACTTTCTCTGTAACTAGAGAAACTTTGTTTAATAAAAGCGTTGTGATTGACAGTATGTCCTCGCTAATGAAAATTATAACTTTAATTGGAGGTTTTTTAGTTTTAATTATTTCGTCAACTTACTTAAAAACATTTAAAATATATAATATAGAATACCCAGTTCTTATTTTGAGTTCAATTCTTGGAATGATGGTAATGATCAGTTCAAATGATTTAATTGTTTTTTATATGGGCTTAGAATTACAGTCATTAGCTCTATATGTTTTAGCTACATATAACAGAGATCAATTAAAATCATCAGAAGCTGGTCTGAAATATTTTGTTTTAAGTGCGTTATCATCAGGATTATTATTATATGGATGTTCTTTAGTTTATGGTTTTTCAGGTTCTACCAATTTTGACATAATATCAAATCAACTAAATTCTGAGGAATATGTTTTAACTTTTGGGATTGTCTTTATATTAGTTGGTTTAGCATTTAAAATTTCTGCAGTTCCATTCCATATGTGGGCACCTGATGTTTATGAGGGATCTCCAACAACTGTAACTTTGTTTTTCACAATAGTACCAAAGGTAGCTGCTTTGACTGTATTTATTAGATTTTTATATGTTCCTTTTTTAAATTTAACTGATCAATGGCAAATGATAATAGTTTTCTTATCTATAGCTTCTATGGTTTTTGGAGCAGTTGCTGCTATAGGGCAAACTAACATTAAAAGACTAATTGCTTACAGTTCTATAGGACACATTGGTTACACATTAGCTGGTTTAGCCACAACATCAAACGAGGGAATTCAAAGTTCGATAATTTATATTTCTATTTATGTTGTTATGAACTTAGCTCTTTTTTCATGTCTATTAATGTTAAGAAGAAAGGATCAATATTATGAGAATATTGATGATCTCTCAGGATTAT
This sequence comes from uncultured Pelagibacteraceae bacterium, assembly GCA_902522385.1. Taxonomy (GTDB): domain Bacteria; phylum Pseudomonadota; class Alphaproteobacteria; order Pelagibacterales; family Pelagibacteraceae; genus Pelagibacter. Next base: position 6,123 of record CABYVK010000001.1, on the reverse strand, counting down.
CAAAAAATCATCCATTGTTGTCTTTATGTTTGTTATTAATACTATTTTCTTTAGCAGGCATACCACCTCTAGCAGGTTTCTTCGCAAAATTTTACGTTTTTAAAGCAGTATTGGAACAATCAATGTATTTCTTAGCTATAGTAGGATTGTTATCAACTGTGATTGCAGCTTTTTATTATCTAAGAATTATAAAAATTATGTATTTTGATAAGGAAAAAGATAAATATGACTCAGACCATAGCTTATGGCTAAAAATTTCACTGACAGTTTCAACTATATTAATTCTTTTATACTTCATATTCCCAAGTCAGTTAGTAGAAGTTGTTTCAAGAATTAATATTATTTAATGAAATTTAAAAAATTTAAATTTAAAAAAATTAAAAGCACAAACAATACTGCGATAAGAATTATTAAAGAAACTAAACATAGTTTAGGTATGGTTGTTGCTGAAACACAAATAAACGGTAGGGGAAAGTATGGAAGAAAATGGATATCATCAAAAGGAAATTTATTTATCTCTTTCTTCAATGAAATAAATAAAACGAAACTATCGATTAATGCTATAACAAAAATCAATTGTCTTTTAGTTAAAAAATTACTCTCCTTATTTACAAGTAAAAAAATTTTATTTAAAAAACCAAATGACTTACTAATTGATAAAAAAAAAATTAGTGGCATTTTACAAGAAGTAATATTTGTAAGAGGTAAAAAATTTTTAATTACTGGCATAGGCATAAATATTAAAAAAAATCCAATTATAAGGAATTATCCTACCACAAACTTGCAAGAGGTAACTAAAAAAAGTATTAGTAAATTAATTGTGGAAAATAAACTAAAACAACTTTTTGAAAAAAATTTATCTAAACTATATAAAATTAAATAATGTATATTCTAGGTGATATCGGTAATACGGAAACGAAATTATGTGTTGTTTCTAAAAATAATAAAATTTTAAAAAAAATTACTTTTTTGTCAAAATCTATAAACAACAAGCAGCTTAATATTTTATTTAAAAAAAATAAAATTCAATTAAATAAAATTGAAAAAATATTATTTTGTAGTGTTGTTCCAAAAACTTTCTCTATAATTAATAAATTTTTATCGAAAAGCGTTAAATTAAAATGCTATGAGGTTAAAAAATTAAACCTAAAATCACTTATAAAAATCAAAGTAGATTATAAACAGGTAGGCTCAGATAGAATTACTAATGCTATAAGTTTAATTAACAATAAAAACAATTTTATAATTTTGGATTTTGGTACAGCAACAACTTTTGATGTACTAATTAAAAATACTTATTATGGAGGTATCATTGCCCCGGGTGTGAGATTATCTCTTAATACCTTGTCTGACAAAGCAACCTTGATTCCAAAAATAGATTTAAAAAAGATTAATAAAGTCATTGGTAACAATACAATCTCAGCTGTTAGATCAGGCTTTTTTTGGGGTTATGCGGGTTTAATTGACAATATTATTAATTTAATTAAGAAAGAGACCGGTAAATCTTTTAAAGTAATTATTACTGGTGGATTTTCAAATTTATTTAAAAACTCAATAAAAACAAAAGTAAGGCACAACCAAGATATTACAATTAAAGGTTTAATAAAGATTTCAAAATTGATTTAATAATATGAAAGATGAACTATTATTTTGTCCCTTAGGTGGATCAGGTGAAATAGGCATGAACATGAATTTGTTTGGCTATGGACAGCCTAGTGATCATAAATGGATTATGGTCGACATAGGGGTAACTTTTGCAGATGATACTATTCCAGGTGTTGATTTAATTTATCCAGATCCAGGGTTTATAGTTGAGAGAAAAGATAATTTATTAGGAATAGTTTTAACACATGCTCACGAGGATCACATAGGTGCTATTGCTCATCTATGGCCAAAATTACAATGTAAAATTTTTGCAACTCCTTTCACAGCTGTATTAATTCAAGAAAAGTTTAAAGAAAAACAAATCGATATTACCAATGATTTACAGATTGTTGAGTTAAATGGAAAGGTTTCTTTGGATCCATTTGAAATTGAATACATCACTTTAACTCATTCTATATTAGAACCAAACGGACTTAGAATTAAAACTCCTGCTGGGGTCATCTTACATACTGGAGATTGGAAGGTTGATCCAAATCCTTTAATTGGAGACAATATAAACGAAAAAAGATTAAAGGAAATTGGGGAAGAAGGTGTGCTAGCAATGATTTGTGATTCAACAAATGTTTTTAGTGCTGGTAGATCGGGTTCAGAATTAGATGTAAGAAAAAATATGTTAAACGTTATGTCTCGATTAAAAAAAAGGATTATTATAACGTCTTTTGCTTCGAATGTAGCTAGAATGGAGACAGCTTTTTATTGTGCAGAACAAACAGGAAGACAAATCTCGTTAGTTGGAAGATCAATGTATCGTATTTATAAAGCTGCACGTCAATGTGGATATTTAAAAAATACAATTGAACCAATTGATCCAAGAGAAGCTAAAAATTTCTCAAGAGAAAAAATTGTATATTTATGTACTGGAAGTCAAGGCGAACCAATGGGTGCAATGATGAGAATTTCTAGTTATGTTCATCCAGATGTTTTTATTGAAAAAGGTGATGCTGTAATTTTTTCTTCAAAAATTATACCTGGTAATGAAAAAAAACTTTATAAACTTCACAATCAACTAGTTAAGGATGGAATAGAAGTAATATCTGAAGAAACTGAATTCGTTCATGTTTCTGGACATCCAAATAGAGAAGACCTTAAAGAGATGTATCAATGGGTAAAACCTAGATGTGTAATACCTGTGCATGGTGAGCATAGACATATGATTGAACACATTAATTTTGCAAAAGAAATGCAAGTACCACATCCAGTTCAAGTCGAAAATGGTGATATTGTTAAGTTATATCCAGGTGAAAAACCTGAAGTATATGACAAGGCCCCAAGCGGCAGACTTTATCTAGATGGTAGTATAAGCGTTGATCCAGATTCACAATCGATAAAAGATAGGAAAAATTTAAGTGCTAATGGATATCTTGAGGTAACAATAATGATTACACCTAAAGGAAATATACACAATAACCCAGTACTTTCATTTCGTGGTTTACCTGTAGATGATCGAGATGATTTTGTATATGGATTAGAAGAGGAAATAGAGAAAACCTCTAGAACTTTTAAAATTGGAAGCAAACAACAGGAGCATAATTTTATTGATGCATTAAAAATTGCTTGCAGAAAATTTTCTAAAGAAAGAACAGGAAAAAAACCTTTTACCAATATCAATTTAGTAAGAATTTAATGAGCGCAACAGGCTTAGCTATCATCTATATAATTATATGGTGGATAGTTTTTTTTGCTATTTTACCTATTGATGTAAATCGAACAAAGACAGTAAAAATTGATGGTGAGGATCCTGGATCGCCTGAAAATCCAAAAATGATGAAAAAATTCCTTTATTGCACTGTAATTACTACTGTCATTTTCATTATAATTTACTTATTAATTAAATTTGAATATTTAAATTTAAGAAATATGATTAATTAAGATGCTTTTATCAAATTCATTTATACCGATATTAAAAAATAATCCTTCAGAAGCAAAAATTAAATCTCATCAGTTAATGCTGAGAGTGGGCATGATTAAGCAAGCCTCAGCAGGAATTTATTCATGGTTACCTTTAGGTTTTAAAGTAATGAAAAAAATTGAAGACATTGTTAGACAAGAACAAAACAAAATTGGAGCTCAAGAAATATTAATGCCAACAATTCAATCCAGTGAAATTTGGAAAGAAAGTGGACGTTATGACGATTATGGTGAAGAGATGTTAAGAATAACCGACCGTCAAAATAGAGAAATGTTATATGGACCAACCAATGAGGAGCAAGTTACTGAAATTTTTAGATCTTCAATAAAATCTTATAAATCACTTCCACAACTTATGTATCATATTCAATGGAAGTTCAGAGATGAAATTAGACCTAGATTTGGAATTATGCGTGGTAGAGAGTTTTATATGAAAGATGCATATTCATTTGATGTGTCTGATGAAGAAGCTATTTATTCTTATAATAAATTCTTTCTTTCTTATTTAAGAACATTTAAAAGATTATCTTTGACAGCAATACCCATGGCTGCTGATACTGGACCTATAGGCGGAAATTTATCTCATGAATTTATTATTCTTGCTGATACTGGAGAAAGTAAAATTTTCACAGATAAAAGAATATTCGATCTTGATAGTGATGATACTGAACTAGAAAAAGATTCATTAGAGAGTATGAGAAAAAAATATGAACAGTTCTATGCTGTAACTGATGAAAAGTTTAATCAAAAAGAATTTGAAAAAATTGTTTCCAAAGAAAATCAATTAATCACAAAAGGTATCGAAGTAGGTCACATATTTTATTTTGGTGACAAATATTCAAAACCAATGAGTGCATCAGTTGATTTACCAGGGGGAATGAGAGATTTTGTTAAAATGGGCTCTTATGGAATCGGTGTATCAAGGTTAGTAGGTGCTATAATTGAGGCAAAATATGATGACAAAAATGAAATCATGAAATGGCCATTGTCTGTTGCTCCTTATGATATTGCTATAATAGCTATGATAAATAAAAATGACACATCAGCTTTAGATAAAGCAAATAATATTAATAAAGAATTACTCAAAAATAATATTGATGCAATCATTGATGATACAGATGAAAATTTTTCATCTAAAATTAAAAAAATGAACTTAATTGGTTCCCCGTATCAAATTATAATTGGTAAGAAAAGTGAAGGTGATTTATTAGAGTTCAAAGAAACTGGTCAAGAAACTCAAAATTTACCTTTAAAAAAAATTATAGAAATTATAACTAAACAAAAAAATTCAATTTGATTTCTAATTTAGAAAAAGAAATTACTTTAAGATTTTTAAAAGCTCGAAAGAAAGATGGCTTTTTAAATGTCATTTCAATATTTTCTTTTATTGGGATTAGTCTCGGTGTTGCAGTTTTAATTATAGTTATGTCAGTAATGAATGGATTTAGAACTGAATTAATAAATAAGATTATTGGCTTCAATGCCCATGCTGTTGTAAAACCATATGATAATCCTATTAATTCAAAGCCAGATAAAGATTTTGCTAAAGGCATTTTATCAAATGATGGAGAAGCAGTTATTTTTCATAAGAATGGAACCAAAGGTATTTTGCTTAAAGGTTATTTGGCAAATGATTTTAAGGGACTAGAAATTTCAAATAATGAAAAATTTTTTGGTTCTAAAAATTTAGATGAAAATACAATTTCTATTGGTCGAGATTTAAGCGATATTTTAGGATTAGATATAGGTGATGAATTTTCCATTACTTCACCCGCCGGTGTACAAACATTAGTTGGTTCCTTACCAAAGCATAATGTATTTCAAATAATCTCAATATTTGAAAGTGGATTGTCAGAATTTGATGAAAATATTGCATATATAAATTTAAAAACATTAGAGGATTTTTTTGATAAAGATAAGGATGAAAGATTTACAGAGTACTATTTCAAAGATCCTAAAAATATAGAATATCATAAAGAAAAATTGATGAGTCTTTTTCCTGATGCATTTGTATACACATGGGCAGATATGAATAGTTCATTATTTTCGGCATTAAAAGTGGAACGAAATGTGATGTTTATTATATTATCATTAATAATAATTGTAGCTGCATTTAATATAATTTCTGGATTAACAATTTTAGTAAAAAATAAAACTAGAGATATTGCAATTTTAAAATCTATAGGAGTATTAAATAAATCTGTAGTGAAGATATTTTTTCTAGTTGGAGTAATAATAGGCATTAGTGCTACAATGTTTGGAATTATATTAGGTGTAACATTCTCAATTTATATTGAAGATTTTAGGCAATTTTTAAGTTCAGCTTTTGATATCAGCTTATTTCCAGAAGAAATTTATTTTTTAAGCAAAATGCCGTCTGAAATTAACATATCTTCAATATTATTAATATCTATTTGTTCAATATTAATAACAATAATAGTCTCAATTTTTCCTGCACTTAAAGCTGCAAAAATGGATCCAGTAGTATCGTTAAAATATGAATAATTTTTTAGAATTAAATAATATACACAAATCTTTTGCTGCTGAAAA